>NZ_JBXWND010000006.1:0-223674 GCF_059610185.1 Ruegeria sp. YTSA108
CAAAGGTATTCCTCTCGGCCATCGCTCTCGCTGCTACAGTCCTATTCTGGCTGTAAATCAATGAGTCTGGAGCCTAGACTCTTAAACGGTCGGTGATCTTTCAGAGGATCGGATAAAGAAGTAACGCAATGATTTGAGGCAAGCGGAACGCAAACGATCTGCCCAAAACCTCTCGGGGCTGCACATCCACGAAAACCGGGCGCGGTCAGGCCTTTCATTCCCAACGTGCTTGAAATCAATCGGCTCGGCACCCGGCACGACCATGCGCGCAACTTGCCGGCTAAGTCGAAACTTGGCAAAGCATCTGCCGACCGTGGCCAAAAAGTCCTTAATGAACACACCAAATCACGCCGCAATTCACCAGTCTTGATGCCGCAGCGCAGCAAGGCTATCAAACATTCACCAACAGGAGGCGTTTGCGAGCGTTAACATGCCGGTTCTACCCAAATCACCGATATACCTGCGCGTATTGTTCGCCTAGAAGTTCGCCAAACAAACAGGACCGGGACCTGATATGACACATTTCGACAAGATCCTGATCGCCAACCGCGGCGAGATTGCCATTCGCGTGATGCGCGCAGCGAATGAGATGGGCAAACGCACAGTCGCCGTATATGCGGAAGAGGACAAGCTTGGCTTGCACCGTTTCAAGGCGGACGAGGCCTATCGCATCGGCGAGGGGATGGGGCCGGTTGCGGCTTACCTCAGCATTGACGAGATTATTCGCGTGGCCAAGGAATGTGGTGCGGATGCCATCCACCCGGGCTATGGCTTGTTGTCGGAAAACCCAGATTTCGTGGATGCCTGCGTCCAGAACGGGATCACCTTCATTGGACCAAAGGCCGAAACCATGCGCGCCTTGGGCGACAAGGCCAGCGCCCGCCGCGTGGCCATCGCCGCCGGAGTTCCGGTGATCCCAGCGACCGAAGTGCTGGGCGACGATATGGACGCGATCCGGTCACAAGCCAAAGAGATCGGATATCCCCTGATGCTCAAAGCATCCTGGGGCGGAGGTGGCCGCGGCATGCGCCCAATCGAATCCGAGGACGAAATGGAAGAAAAAGTCCTGGAAGGCCGCCGCGAAGCCGAGGCTGCCTTTGGCAATGGCGAGGGCTATCTGGAAAAGATGATTATCCGCGCCCGCCATGTCGAGGTGCAGATTCTGGGCGACAAACATGGCGAAATTTACCACCTGTATGAGCGCGACTGCTCGGTCCAGCGCCGTAATCAGAAAGTCGTGGAACGCGCGCCTGCCCCGTATCTCAGTGAAGAACAACGCGCGGAAATCTGCGAACTGGGCCGCAAGATTTGCGCCCATGTAAATTATGAATGCGCAGGCACCGTCGAGTTCCTGATGGATATGGAAACCAGCAAGTTCTACTTCATCGAGGTGAACCCGCGCGTTCAGGTGGAACATACCGTCACCGAGGAAGTCACAGGTATCGACATTGTGCAGGCACAGATCCTGATCGCCGAGGGCAAATCGTTGGCCGAAGCCACCGGCGCCGCCAGCCAAGCGGATGTGCACCTGAACGGTCATGCCCTTCAGACCCGGATCACAACCGAAGACCCACAGAACAACTTTATTCCCGACTACGGTCGCATCACCGCATACCGCTCGGCTACTGGCATGGGTATTCGCCTAGATGGCGGCACGGCCTATGCGGGTGGTGTAATCACGCGGTACTACGACTCGCTGCTGACCAAGGTCACGGCCTGGGCCCCGACGCCACAGGCCGCGATTTCGCGAATGGACCGAGCGCTGCGCGAGTTCCGTATTCGTGGCGTCAGCACCAATATCGACTTTGTCATCAACCTGCTGAAACACCCGACCTTCCTGTCGAATGAATACACCACCAAGTTCATCGACACGACGCCCGAGCTGTTCACCTTTAAACGACGCCGTGACAGGGGCACCAAGGTTCTGACCTATATTGCGGATATCACCGTGAATGGGCATCCCGAAACCAAGGATCGTCCCGAACCGCGTACCGATCTGAAAGAGGCCAAGGCCCCGGCTCTGAAAAGTGAACCGCAGATGGGCACCCGCAATCTGCTAGAACAAAAGGGCCCGCAGGCGGTGGCCGATTGGATGAAGGCTCAGCGCCAGTTGCTGATCACCGACACCACGATGCGCGACGGGCACCAGTCGCTGCTGGCGACGCGGATGCGGTCGATCGACATGATCAAAGTGGCCCCGAGCTATGCGGCCAACCTGCCGCAGCTGTTCAGCGTCGAATGCTGGGGCGGCGCCACTTTCGATGTGGCTTATCGGTTCTTGCAGGAATGTCCGTGGCAACGTCTGCGTGACCTGCGCGAGGTGATGCCGAACCTGATGACCCAGATGCTTTTGCGCGGTGCAAACGGGGTTGGATACACCAATTACCCCGACAACGTGGTGCAGGAATTCGTTCGTCAGGCGTCAGAAAATATCGACGTGTTCCGCGTCTTCGACTCTCTCAACTGGGTCGAAAATATGCGTGTCGCGATGGATGCGGTGGTCGAGAACGGTAAAATCTGTGAAGGCACCGTTTGCTATACTGGCGATATTCTGGACCCGAACCGTGCCAAATATGACCTAAAATACTATGTCGGCATGGCGAAAGAGCTCCGCGATGCCGGGGCTCATATTCTGGGCCTGAAAGACATGGCCGGCCTGCTGAAACCAGCCTCGGCCAAGATTTTGATCCGTGCGCTGAAAGAAGAGGTCGGGTTGCCAATCCACTTCCACACGCACGACACTGCCGGTATCGCCAGCGCCACCATTCTGGCCGCCTCCGAGGCGGGTGTGGACGCAGTGGACTGCGCGATGGACAGCTTCAGTGGCAACACTTCTCAGGCGACATTGGGCACTGTGGTCGAAGCGCTGCGCCATACGGAACGCGACACCGGTCTGGACATCAAGGCCATCCGCGAAATCAGCGACTATTTCGAGGTGGTCCGAGGCCAGTATGCGGCCTTTGAATCTAGCCTGCAGGCCCCTGCATCCGAGGTATATCTGCACGAGATGCCCGGTGGCCAGTTCACCAACCTCAAGGCTCAGGCGCGCAGCCTTGGCCTGGAAGAGCGTTGGCATGAAGTGGCGCAGATGTATGCGGACGTGAACCAGATGTTCGGCGATATCGTCAAAGTCACGCCTTCGTCAAAAGTGGTTGGCGATATGGCGCTGATGATGGTCAGCCAGGGGCTGACGCGCGCCGATGTCGAAAACCCGGACTCGGACGTGGCCTTCCCGGATTCGGTCATCGACATGATGCGCGGCAATCTGGGGCAGCCTCCGGGCGGGTTCCCTGATGCGATCATCAGCAAGGCGCTTAAGGGCGAAAGCCCCAACACTGACCGCCCCGGCAAAGACGTACCCCCGGTCGATCTGGAGGAAACGCGCGCCGAGCTATCCAAACAACTGGACGGCAAAGAGGTCGACGACGAGGATCTGAACGGATACCTGATGTATCCCAAGGTGTTCCTTGATTACATGGGTCGCCATCGGATCTATGGCCCCGTCCGCACCCTGCCCACGCGCACATTCTTCTATGGAATGGAGCCCGGCGAAGAGATCGCCGCGGAAATCGATCCCGGCAAGACTCTTGAGATTCGCTGTCAGGCCATCGGTGAAACCGATGAAAATGGTGAGGTCAAAGTGTTCTTTGAACTGAACGGTCAACCCCGTGTGATCCGGGTGCCAAACCGTCTGGTGACGTCAACCACGCAGGCCCGACCCAAAGCGGAAATCGGCAACCTCGCACATATCGGCGCACCGATGCCGGGTGTCGTGGCAACCGTTGCGGTTACTGCGGGACAAGAGGTCAAAGAAGGCGATATGCTTTTGACCATCGAGGCCATGAAGATGGAAACTGGCATTCACGCCGAAAGGGACGCCGTAGTCAAAGCCATCCACGTTCAGCCAGGCGGCCAAATTGACGCCAAGGACCTGCTGATCGAGCTGGAATAGCAAAAAAATAAGGCGCGCCTCTGGGGCGCGCCTTTTCCATTTCATCGGGTTAAGGTTCAGCCGTCTACGGTTTCTTCTTCAACCTCATCTTCGACCAATGCCTTTTCTGTTTCATCATCAGAAACATCATAATCCGCAAGCGCCGGCAGACCCAGCAGGTCGTGCAGCTCGTTCAGGGCGTCGTCAGACAACTCGCGACCGCCGGTCAGAATATCCAGAGCCTCTTGCGGGTCAGAAGATCCGGCCAGGTTTGTCTCGGCCTCCTCTACGGCCAGCGCAGCCTCTTCGACCGCGTCGTCGTACTTGTCCTGAGCGGTGATGCCCTCGGTAAGCTCGTCCTCGGTCGGCTCATAGGCCTCTTCGATCTCTTCTGCGGTCAGTTCCTGCAGGTCTTCCAGTTCATCCGTCTTATCCTGCAGATCTGTCGCCGCATCGGTATGACCAAGAATGCTCTGCTGATAAGAGTACAGTTTTCCTGGCATACTGTTCGGGGACGCATTCATAAGAGCCGTTTGGCTGGCATGGGCTGCGTTCAGACCTTTAAGCTCCGATGCAATTTTGCCGTGCTTGTTGGGGTGAACCGGCTCCTCATCAACGACAGCAGTGGTAACTTTGGTCATCTTGGCAGGTTTCTTATTGCCCTTGACCAGATTACCAATCGAAGCGACCAGCCCGTTTTTCTTTTGAGTCGTAGCGCCCGTTTTGGCAGTTTTTTGCTTTTTCAGGCCAAGACTGGCGAGCAACCCTTTGCCAGTCCCCTTTTTACCCAAGGACTTGCCACCTTTCACCTGTGAGGACTTGTCGCCAGACTTATCCGCGCCGTTCCCATTTCCACCACCATTGCCTTTGCCACCGCCATTACCTTTGCCGCCACCATTTTTGGCGATGGCCATATCAGGTACGGCAACAACTGCCACAAAGCTTACAGCGCCAAGCAGCAGAAATGAGGTCGCAACTACACGCGAAAGTAACAAGAACCGTTTCATATTATTCACCTGTCCTTCTTGAGCAGTGGCAGCAGATACCACAAAATCAAGCACCTGAGTTAACGTTGACAGTTAGTTAATAATTGAATTTGGGTAAAATGGTGGCTTTTTTCGGCGTGTGCGACCCACCGCGCTCACACCGCCAGCACAATATTGGCTATTGCAGCTACGAAGATTGAACCAAATGTCAGCAGCATTCCGATTTGCCTGAGGATAACGATCTGCGGAGACCTGCCAAACCCATATGCATGAAGCAGGCGACCACCCAGCAAGGCCAATCCCAACAGGTTCAACAGCAACCCGCTGGCGCCCTGCAATTCAACCATCGCCATCAATAACAGCGCAAACGGCGCGTATTCCGCGAAATTTCCATGAGTTCGGATCGCCTTGATCATTTGCCCCTTGCCACCATCCCCGTAGGAAACCTTTTCGCCCCGTCGGTGGCCAATGACCCGAAGGCTCAGCGCCAGATACAAAAAGGCGGCTAATGCCGCATAAACCGGTGTTATTGTCAGCATGGGTGGCTCCGTCTATTAATATTCCTAAGCTCTGGGCAAAGCTTAACGCGGAATCTCGACCGGTCCAGTTGAACCGGGCTGCTGCTACGCGAGGTCAAGTCTGTCTGGATTTCCTCCGCACGAGAAGATTTTTTGCAAAAGTCGCGTTTTTCCCCTTGCAGCTTTCCGCCAGAATTAATACTTCACGCCTCACTCAACGGCGCGGGCGTAGCTCAGGGGTAGAGCATAACCTTGCCAAGGTTAGGGTCGGGCGTTCGAATCGCCTCGCCCGCTCCATTGAGAGGTCTCCGGACCAAATATGTATCTGATGCGGGCGTAGCTCAGGGGTAGAGCATAACCTTGCCAAGGTTAGGGTCGGGCGTTCGAATCGCCTCGCCCGCTCCAGATACAAACCCTCTCACTCAACGCTGTTTTCTTATGGCGCGGCCTGCTGAAAAAGCATGACCCGCGTATATGTTCATATGCCGCAACCGAACAAAGCCACCTTCACATTGGCCGCGCGGACGGCGCATAAGAACGTCTTTGACACCGCGCCGAAGTACTCCGATCACGACCCGGACCGAATCTTCCGCGTGACAACGTTTGAGCAGGGCTAGAAGGCCTTGAACGTCATTGTGGTCAGCGAGCGTTCTATACCCGAGATCACCAGCAGATTTTCATTGATGAAATGTCCCACATCCTCGGCCTCGGGGATGTAAAGCTTCAGCAGCAGGTCATATTCGCCGCTGGTAGAGTAGAGCTCCGAGTGGATTTCGCGCAACGCGATCTCTTCAGCCACCTTGTAAGTGGTGCCGGGTTTGCAGCGGATCTGGATGAAAACACAGGTGGACATGGGCCGGGCCTTGTTGGTTGAGTTGGCCGCAGGCTGACATGGGCTGCGCCCGGGCGCAATCCCCTGCAACAGTTTGCGGCGATTGCGACGGATGGTCTGGATCAACCCGCCCTACCCCGTCTATAAGCACGCCTGTAGTAAAAGGAATTCGCCCATGCGCAGCGCAAAGATCAGCCGTCAGACCGCCGAAACCGAGATCACGGTCGAGGTCAATCTGGATGGGACTGGCCAGTATGACAATCAGACCGGCGTCGGTTTCTTTGACCACATGCTGGATCAGTTAGCGCGCCATTCTCTGATCGACATGACGATCCGCGCCAAGGGCGATTACCACATCGACGACCACCACACGGTCGAGGATACCGGAATCGCACTGGGGCAAGCGTTGACACAGGCCTTGGGCGACAAAAAGGGCATCCGGCGGTATGGCGAATGTCACCTGCCGATGGACGATGCACAGGTGCGCTGTGCGCTGGATCTGTCAGGGCGACCGTTTCTGATCTGGAACGTAGACCTGCCGACTCCCAAGATTGGCACCTTCGACACTGAACTGGTGCGCGAGTTCTTTCAGGCGCTGGCCACTCATGGCGGCATCACGCTGCATATCGACCAGTTGCACGGGTTCAACAGCCACCACATCGCAGAAGCGGCGTTCAAAGCTGTCGCGCGCGCATTGCGCGACGCGGTTGAGACCGATGCGCGCAAAGCAGATGCGATTCCTTCGACCAAGGGCGCGTTGTAAATGCTCACCGCCATTATCGACTATGAAAGCGGCAATCTGCATTCCGCTGAAAAGGCGTTTCAGCGCATGGCGCGGGAACTGGACGCCGGCGAGGTCGTAGTAACTTCAGACGCGGATGTCGTGGCGCGCGCCGACCGGCTGGTGCTGCCCGGTGACGGCGCTTTCCCTGCCTGCGCGGCCGAGCTGCGCGGGCACAAGGGTATCTATGACGCGATGGTCGAAGCGGTCGAGCAGAAAGCTCGCCCATTTCTGGGTATCTGCGTGGGTATGCAGCTGATGGCCTCGAAAGGTCATGAGTACACTGACACCGATGGGTTGGACTGGATTGCTGGGGATGTGGTGCAGATCGCGCCGTCAGACCGATCGCTGAAAGTGCCCCATATGGGCTGGAACGATCTGGTGTTGGAAAGCGACCACCCGGTTTTTGCCGGGGTCAAGTCAGGCGATCACGCCTATTTCGTCCACTCATACCATTTCCGGGTCAGCGATCCGGCACAGCGTCTGGCCTATGTGGATTACGGTCAGGACGTCACGGCCGTAATTGGCCGTGACACTATGGTCGGGATGCAGTTCCATCCTGAGAAAAGCCAGGATGTGGGCCTGCGCATGATCGGGAATTTCCTGACCTGGACGCCCTGAGCGGTTACTGAACCCGTGTCCAGTCCTGCCCGCGACACACCAATCCACCCGCAACACAACCTTTGACGGTCAGCTTGTTCTGGCTGTCCAAGGTCATTTTCGAGCTGTAGGTCTTGTCTCTGTCCGGAGCCCAGATCTTGCCTCCGCCATAGGTGCCGTCGCCATCGGACACCATATCCCAGATGATCTGCTTGCCGAGGTTTTCATATTCCAACTGTTCATTCCCGTCTTTGTCAAAAGCGGTATCGATGGTACCGCAAATCGCGCTGCCGCATTCGGCGATCGAAACATGCAGATACCCGCCGGTGTCTCCGGGCTGGGTTTTCCAAAGACCGTCAACCGGGTCGGCCATCGCCGCTCCCGAAATCAGAGATGCCAGCCCCAAGGCTGCTGCAAAAGTTGTTTTCTTCATAAAATCCTCCCTATTTGACCAGCAGTCTGGCGCGCTGGTGGACGTGGGGCAAGATTGACTTTGCGTCGCGTTGCATCCCCTGCCCTGCCTGTGCGATATCCCGCCGGGAAAACAGCGATTCAAGGCCTGACAACATGATCCTCTATCCTGCCATCGACCTCAAAGACGGACAGGCCGTGCGCCTGCTGCGCGGAGAAATGGACAAAGCGACCGTGTTCAATGAAGACCCCGCCGCCCAGGCCCGTGCCTTTGTCGACGCGGGGTGCGAATGGCTACATCTGGTTGACCTGAACGGTGCCTTTGCCGGTGAGCCGGTCAACGCCGCCCCAGTCGAGGCAATTCTGAAGGAATGCAACGTTCCCGCCCAGCTTGGCGGCGGTATCCGCGACATGGCCACCATTGAAACCTGGATCGACAAAGGTCTGGCCCGAGTGATTCTGGGCACAATCGCGGTCGAGAACCCGGATCTGGTGCGCAAGGCGGCCAAAGCCTTTCCCGGCAAAGTTGCCGTTGGCATTGATGCCCGCAACGGCATGGTCGCGACCAAAGGCTGGGCTGAAGAGACGAATGTGCAGGTCACTGATCTGGCGCGCAGCTTCGAGGATGCCGGCGTTGCTGCAATCATCTATACCGATATCAACCGCGATGGCGCGATGCAGGGCCCTAACATTGAGGCCACCGCGGACTTGGCCCGTGCCGTATCGATCCCGGTGATCGCTTCAGGCGGCGTCAGCTCATTGGATGATCTGATCGCTCTGCGTGATTGCGGTGTGGAATTGAACGGCGCGATTTCCGGCCGGGCGCTGTATGACGGCGCGATTGACCTGGCAGAGGCCATTCGCGCCCTGTCCTGATTTACTGCGCTGCAGCCGCAGTCAGCTTTGCAAGCGCCCCGCGCATTTTCTCGATGATGGGAGAGTTTTCGACCGCGTCGAACTCATCCATCGTCTCTTTTGGATCTTCATAGAGCAGCCAAACCTGACCGTCGGCATCTTCATACGCTTGCACCTTGAGCGGCAGGAACAGTCCGGCACGCGGGTCGATCTGCATTGCAGGCGTACCCAGCGCAGGATTGCCGAAGATCAGCACCTGATTGGGTGGTATTGGCGTTCCGATCTTTTCGGCCCCGGCCGCGTGGTCAACCCGCGCAAAAACCGTTGCACCAGCGTTGCCAATCGCCGTCTCAAGCGCGTCCAGCGCCTGGGTCACCGATTTGTCGGTCTTCATCTTGATGATATCGTCAGCCATTGCGGCAGCTGCTCCTGCGAAAATGAAAGTGGTTGCTAAAAAGAGTCTACGCATCTCATTGATCTCCTGATGAATTGGGGACAGTTTTCACAGGTTCCAGAGTTGTGACAATCACAAGTCTGGCATCGGCGGGGCTTTGCCGTTAGAGGTGCGCCAACAAAGGACGAGAGATGCTGAAAACCCGTATCATACCCTGTCTGGATGTCGCCGATGGCCGCGTTGTCAAAGGTGTTAACTTTGTTGGCCTGCGCGATGCGGGTGACCCGGTGGAATCCGCCAAGGCCTATGACGCGGCAGGCGCTGACGAGATTTGCTTTCTGGACATCCATGCCACCCATGAAAACCGCGGGACCATGTTCGATGTGGTGCAGCGCACAGCGGAACAGTGCTTTGTACCCCTGACCGTTGGCGGCGGCGTGCGGACCAAGGAAGACGTGCGCGCTCTGTTGCTGGCCGGTGCAGACAAGGTCAGCTTCAACTCGGCGGCAGTGGCAAACCCGGATGTGATCGCCCACGCCGCCGATCAATTCGGCAGCCAGTGCATCGTCTGTGCCATCGACGCCAAGACCGTCAGCCCCGGCAAGTGGGAAATTTTCACTCATGGCGGACGCAAGCCCACCGGCATCGACGCGGTTGAGTTCGCCAAAACTGTCGTCGCCAAGGGCGCGGGTGAGATTCTGCTGACTTCGATGGATCGCGATGGTACCAAAGCCGGGTTCAACTTGCCGCTGACACGCGCCATTTCGGATGCTGTGAATGTTCCAGTGATCGCCTCGGGCGGGGTTGGAACTCTGGATCATCTGGTCGAAGGCGTCACCGAAGGCGGTGCCAGCGCTGTCCTTGCCGCATCGATCTTTCACTTCGGCGAATTCACCATCCGCGAGGCCAAGGAACACATGGCTGCCGCTGGCATCCCGATGAGGCTGACATGAGCATTCTGCACGACCTGGCCCAAACGATTGAGGCCCGCAAAGGGACGGATCCTGAAGGCAGCTGGACCGCCAAGCTGTTGGCCAATGGCCCCGAGAAATGTGCCGAGAAATTCGGCGAAGAAGCGGTTGAGGCCATCATTGAGGCGGTCAAGGGCGACCAGGCCAAGCTGACCTCAGAGGCGGCGGATGTACTGTATCACCTGCTGGTCATGCTGGCCGCGCGCGATGTGGCGCTGGATGATGTGTTGGCCGAACTGGTCCGGCGTCAGGGCACCAGCGGCATCGCGGAAAAGGCCGCGCGACCCAAGGGGTGACGCAGGTGTTGTCGATCCTTTATTCTGATCCTGACAGGTTCGCAGGTCAAAGGGCGCGCAGATGATCAGAGCTTTGGTATTTGGACTGGCGCTAGCCGTTCTGGGGTCCTGCGCAATTGCCCCGCCGTCCACCAGTGATGAAGTTCAGCGCCTGGCGTCTGAAATCCGCAACCTCGGGCCTGACATCGACCCTGAAGAGGCCAACCGCGCCGCGCGCATTGCCTATGCCTACACCGATCAACTGGCTCAGGAATATCAGATCACCGACCCGCCACTGATCCACAATGCCAAAGTCAACAAGGGCCTGAAGCCGCGAGGACTGTGTTGGCACTGGGCCGAGGATATCGAACGGCGGCTGGATCAGGAAAACTTCCAGACGCTGGAAATGCACCGCGCCATCGCTAATGCCGACAACCCGTTCCGGATCGACCACAGCACGGCAATCATCAGTCGCAAAGGCGAGACAATGTATGACGGTGTTGTGCTGGACCCCTGGCGCTATGGCGGCGTGCTGTACTGGACGCCCTTACCACAAGACACGCGCTATGACTGGGTTCCGCGCGAAGTGGTTCTGGAAAAGCGGCGTTTGGAACAATTCGGCGAACTGCAACCATATCTCGGTGAATAACCGCTCAGAGTTTCGACGAAATCATTCCGGTGGCAAAACCACCCATGCGCAATTCGCCAAACAAACGCTGATATTCGATCTTCGGGCAGCGGTTCATCACGACATCCACCCCGCGCGCCTGCGCTGTGGCCGCAGCCGTGGCATGTTCTATTCCAATCTGCATCCAGATTGTGCGCAGATTGGGAAACGCCTCAAGCGCCTCGTCCACTATGGGTGGTACAGCTTCGGATCGGCGAAAGATATCGACCATGTCTACCGGTTCGGAAATCTCGGATAGCGACGCACGGATTGTCTGGCCAAACAGCATCTTGCCCGCATGGCCGGGGTTAACAGGGATCACTTTGTATCCCCTGAGTGACAAATACCGCGCCACATAATAGCTGGGTCGCACCGGATTCATCGACACGCCCGCCACCGCAATGGTTTTGGTACGCTTTAGAATCTGGGTCAGGAAATCATCGGAATATTCAGTCATTTGCGCACCCTAGTCGCCCTTTCCAAAAGAAAAAAGCGCCCAGGAATACCTGAGCGCCAGTTGTTGGAACGAGGGACAGTGAAATGACCCGCGGCAGTTCCGTTCCGCGGTCACTGTGACATTTAAGCATGAGTTCAGAGAAAAAAAGAGGTAGCGCGCAATTTTGTGATGACAGATCAGAAAAAAACGACCGCCGCCCTGTTATTCATACAGAACGCTTGGCCAATGCGCCTCGGCCTCGCGGATATAAGCTGCGGTATCGCGTTGCCAGATGCGCTCGATTTCTGGCGAGTGGGTTAGATATAGCCGACCGTCAATCACCTGCCAAATAGTCGGATCGGTGCTGACAAGCTCTCCTTGCGCCATTGCAAAGGCGCAGTACCCGCCGAACTGAGGTGCATAGGCACGCGGATTCATCTCAAACGCATCCCGATTCTCAGCGGTGGCAAAGTGCCATTCGGCGCCTTTCCACATAACCGCGTATTCAGGCTGACCCCGAACAGGTGTTTCGCCATTGAAATAGGACACCGCATCATATCCGGCCATGGCTGCACCGTCCGTCCGATAGAAGACGGGCAGATCCTGCGCAAACGCAGGAAGAGCAATCACACAGGCGGCAATCGCGCCAAAAAGGAAACGTCTGTTCATGGTCATCGGATCACAAATAGAAACTCAGGGTATCAAGATGCAATTTATTATCGCGACTGAAACCCCTTTTAACGCGCTTGTGAACATTCGAACCGTCAACGCCAGCCTTTAGTCGAAAATGTCCTCGATCACATCCCAGGCTTCATCCAGCACCCGTGAGAAAACGCCTTTTTTCTTCTTTTTGCTCTTGTAGGGACGATCCTGCTTGGCTGTTTGACGGTTCGCCTTGGCATCGTCCAGTTTGCGCTTTGGCATCATCTTGAGGTTATGCAGCGGGGCACCGCAGCTTGAACAACTGAGCTCTTGGCGCTGCGTGCCTTTTAGAACAAGCGCTGCCCGGGTCCCACAGTAACAGCAGGTCGCAATTTTGGATGGCGTGGAAATGGCGTTCTCCTGTCGTTATCTTTGCCTAGAAGCATATAGGGCAATCGCCGCCGCATTTGAGACATTGAGAGAACCAAACCCGCCCACAGCGTCAATTTTGACCAACTTGTCGACGGTTTCTTTGGTTTTTTGCCTCAGGCCCGGTCCCTCTGCGCCTAACACCAATGCCACTGGCTGGTCCGGGTTACCTCTCAAGGCGGCCTCGATCGTGTCGTCCGCCTCGCCGTCCAGTCCTAGGACCAGAAACCCCATTCCCTGCAACTCGACAATGGCATCAGCCAGGTTACGCACCCGCAGATAGGGTTGACGTTCCAGTGCGCCGCTGGCGGTCTTGGCCAGCGCGCCAGTTTCCGGCGCCGCGTGATGGCGCATACCGACTACAGCGCTGGCTCCAAGAACCTCAGCTGATCGTAGAATCGCTCCGACATTATGGGGGTCGGTCACGCGGTCTAACAAAATGACGCGCGGGTGTTCGCGCCCGATGCAGTTTTCCGCCAGACCACCCCATTCCAAAGGCTTAACCTCAAGGGCCGCGCCCTGATGAACCGACCCCGGGTCGATCGGAGCGGTAAATTTGCGTGGATCAACCATCTCGGGCTCAATACCTGCAAATTCAATGGCTTCCACCAGCTTGTCCCGCGCATTCCGTGTCACAATCAGGTGCAATTTTGTGCGGTTTGGGTTCATCAGCGCATCCCGCACCGCATGCAGACCAAACAGCCAAACAGTTTCGGATGCGGCAGCTTTGCGCGCCTGTTCTTTTTCGACGACCCACTTGGGTTTCTTCATTTCTTTGGCCTCCGGGCCGCGAATTCGGTTTCCTGCGTCAAAGCAGTATTTTCCTGTTGACGCTCCTTTAGAGCGCTAGTAATCACGCCTCCACGTCAGGTGCAACGCCTGACAGTGGGCGACAGGCCGCAAGGTGTGGCAGGGGACTGTAACTCCCTCGCGGAGACGCACGCCTGGTTCGATTCCAGGGTCGCCCACCATTTTCTTCCAGACATCCAGCAAGCTTTGCCAGCGCGGGTGATGGATGGCTGATCACACCGCACCATGCAGAAATTGGCAGGACCAATGGCCCCGCCTTATGACCGTTCTGTCAGGCGGCAGCTTCACGTTGCGCAGTGACCCGGTCAAACCAGGCCAAGATCGCCTCAAGGTCGGGCTCAATCTGCTCGGCACCGCCGCCCGTAAATTCTTCGAATTTGGCCGTGTTCAAACCGTTCACCCCGACAAGAACCGGAATGTCCTGCGCCAGTGCTTCAGCGATGACCGGGCGAAAACCGCGCCCATCCGCCTCGTGCTTGCCGAACTTGTTAACGATCAGCAATTGGGGATTCTCTGCCAGCGATGCCGTCACATATCCAACTGCCCGCTCAAGTGCCGCAGGGTCGAGACGGCAGCCGCGCGACTGAGTACCCAAAGACTGCGAAATCCGGATGGTCTCGCCCTCGGGCAGGACACGGACGTCCATGTCGCACTTGCTGCTGTCGGCGCATTCGGTGTTGGTTTGCACCACACCCGCCAACTGCGCATCTACCGCCAAAAGGCGATCCGCAGCCGCGCTCAGCAGACGGTCGGTTGCACCGCGGTCGGTGGTCGTAACATAGGCGAGGTACATGCAAATCCCCTTGTCGCAACAGTTCGAAACATCAAATAGCACGCACGACCCGCCCCGACCACCACTCAGCTTATGGCAGCGGAGACAATCCGATCACCGGTTCGTGTAGGTGAAGCAGGATTGCAAATGCCGCCAGCGCTACAAACCCGATCCAAACAGGCGGCCAAGGGCGTGGCGCACGCAAAGAAAACCTTGCAGTGTTGCGCGACAGCCGACCCCATTCAGCACCCATCTGACGGGATTTGCGTCGATCAATCAGCGGCAGCCCCATCGCAGCAAATACCGCAAACAAACCGAACAAAATCACGTGGGACAGGCTGCCATTGGCCAGCAGATGAGCGACGGCCCACACCAACAGCGCCACCAAAACCGGGTGGCGCGTGGTGCGCAGAATGCCGGGCTTTTCCGGATCGAACGGGCGCTGGCCTAAACCACCAAATGAAAACGGGTTCTGGATCGTCAAGCCCGCAACCGCGAGCCAGCACACAACGGGCATCATCAGAACGGGAATCCAGCGGAATATCCAAATGGGTGGGATCACCTCGACATACGGGGCTTGCGCTGCAGCGATGATCAACCAACCCAGAACCAGCAGAGACAAGATGGAATAAGCCACGAAATACCCGCGCCGTCCGAACGTAGTGATCAGACGATCGCGCACAGCGGGGCGCGCTGGTATCGCATGGGTCGCCAGAAACGCTATCAGTGCAGCAAAGAATAGGGGCCAGCCTGCCATGGTAGTCTCCGATCATTTGCGCCAGGTTTAATTACCGGCGCCGGAACGTCCTTGCCCGAAATCAAATGAGGCAGAGAGGCGGTTGTTCCGCCTTTCTGCCGATGTTTACAGGCCCAGCGCCTTGCGACGTTCCTCGGCAAAGCCCTGCACGATGCGGTCAGCTATCAGCGCAAGGATAGCCATCGCCGCCCCTGCTGAAATCCCCAACCCCACATCCGCCTGGCCCAGCGCAAGGTAGATCGACTGGCCCAGACCGGTGGTTCCGATCAGCGCAGCGATCACCAGCATGGCAAAGGCGTAAAGGATGGTCTGGTTCAGACCCAGTAAGATAGTCGGCGCAGCATAAGGCGCGCGCACGTCACGCATGATCTGCCACTCGGTCGCGCCACTAGAGATGGCGGCCTCCATCATCTCATCCGGTGTATTGACCAGCCCGTGCCGAGTGTAGCGGATCATCGGAACAACGGCATAGGCGCAGATTGCCAGAAAGGCCGAAAACTCGCCGATCTGAAACACCATCAGCACAGGAATCAGGAACACGAACAGTGGGATCGTCTGCAACATGTCACAGACGGGGCGGACCACCTTCCAAACAGGCAACCAGACTGCACTGGCAAGACCAATCACACCACCGACTACGGCACAAGAAAACACCGCAGCACCGCTCAGATACAGCGATAACAGCGCGCGTTCCCACAGGCCCGAGACAAGAATGGTACAGAGCAATCCGACCGAAAGCGCCGCCAATCGCCAGCCCCCTGCCACCCACCCCAACGCGGCGGCGGCAGTCAGAACGAAAGGCCAGGGCAGATTGGCAATGCCGGTTTCGAGCATCCCGATCAGGATCAGCATCACAAGCCCGCCGGTCAGGTGTCCGCGCCATGCCATTAGCACAGCAATCGCTGCGGCGGCGGCGAACAGGCCATAGCTCATCACGGGCGTCCACTGAAAACCCCATGTGAACGGCAGCACGGCCTGGTCCAAACCAATCCGAAGCGGCAGCAGCACATAGAACAAAGAGTTGTTCTTGAGCGCGTCAAGCCACGGCCCATTAGCCTGGGTAAACGCCGTCAGCCCGCCGTCAATCACCCCGGCCAGCGGGTCGAGAATGGTCAGTTCGGACGGGTTCGGCAGCCTGGTCCAAAAGGCAGCGGTGAACAGCACGGCAACGCCAATTACTGCCCAGGCGACACGCTGGTCATAGCGTTTACGTTCGGTCGCCAGCGTCCCGCTCATCCGGTCGATGACGACGGCAAAGACCACGATCACCAGACCGGCCATCAAGGCTTCGCCGAACTGTGCCTTGCGCATGGTCAGAAGAACCTCCCAACCGATATCGTTGAAGCCGCCAATGACGGCTGCGATGATAACCATCGACAGCGCAGCCATTAGGCACTGGTTCACACCGACCATGATCTGCGTGGCTGCAGCCGGGATCTCGACCTGAAACAGCTGTTGAAACCGCGTGCCGCCGGACATGATGGCAGCCTCTTTGATTTCCGGTTCGACCCGCTCCAGCCCCAACATCACGTTGCGCGCCATCGGAGGGGCCGCATAGATGGCCGAGGCGATCAGCCCAACCACAGGACCGAAACCAAACAGCAGCAGCAGCGGCGTCAGATAAGCGAATGTCGGCACGGTCTGCATCACGTCCAGCACGGCCTGCACAAATGACTTCACGCGCGGAACTTCGTTGGCAAGGATACCGATAGCTCCGCCCATGATCAGCGCAACCGGCACGGAAACGGCCACTAACGCCAGGGTGTTCATACTTTCGGCCCAATAGCCCGATGCCAACACAAAGCTAAGGCCCACAAAGCCCAGCGCCGCCATCGGCAAGCCGCCCAGATACCAACCCAGCGCAGTCACCAGACCGATCAGGATGGGCCATGGCGTATTGCCGAGAACAAAGTTGGCCCAGTTCATGGGATAGGCCATGAGATCGGAAAACAGCCGCGCCACCGGTTTGATCCCGTTCAGGAACCAGTCCAGAAACGTGCCGACCCATTGCGTTGCAGGCAGTTCCCAGCCTGCGGGCCATTTGACCAGCCAGGGCGCGACGCCTTCCAGCGCCAGACACAACGCACCGACGATCACTGTGATCAGTGCGGCGCGCGCGCCAATGCTCAGGCGCGCCTGCGGCACAGAAACTTCCGTCGCTACAGTCATGTTTCATCAACCTGCAGGGCGGCGGCCAGATCGGACGGATGAACCGTTCCGACGATGTTACCATCGGCATCCCTGACGGGCACCGGTTCATATAACTCCATGCAATGCGCCAATGCAGCGTCCAATGTCATCGAGGTTGTCAGGCCAGGGTCATCTGGTCCCCGCTCTCCGTCTTGGCGCATGACCGATGCGACCTTGGCATGCTGACCCTTGGCGACATCCTTTGAAAACTCTCGCACGTAATCATCCACCGGGCGCAGTACGATATCGGTGGGTGTACCGATCTGGACTATCTTGCCGTCGCGCATGATGGCAATCCGGTCGGCCAGTTTCAGCGCCTCTTGAATATCGTGGGTGATGAAGACGATGGATTTCTGCAGCGTCGCCTGAATGCGCAGGAATTCATCCTGCAACTGACGGCGGATCAAGGGATCGAGGGCCGAGAACGGTTCGTCCAAAAACCAGATATCGGGGTTCACGGCCAGAGACCGGGCAATCCCGACACGCTGTCGCTGACCACCCGAAAGCTGACGCGGGAAGCTGTCTTCGCGCCCCTCCAGACCGACCAACGAGATTACCTCCTGCGCACGGGCCATCCGCTCTTTGCGGCTAACACCCTGAACACGCAGCGGATAGGCGACGTTTTCGGCAACGGTCATATGCGGGAACAGGCCGAAATGCTGAAATACCATGCCCAGCTTTTTGCGGCGCAGCTCGGTCATGGCTTTCTTTGACGCGCCGATGACGTTCTCGCCATCCACACGGATTTCGCCACCCGTGCCCGGCAAAAGCTGCGAGATACAGCGGATCAAAGTGGACTTGCCCGAACCGGACAGGCCCATGATCACAAACAGCTCGCCCTCCTTGACCTCGAAATTGGCATCCTGAACGGCGGGGATGAACCCGTTTTCCCGCAGATCGGCTGCGGCTTTGTCAGCGTCATTCCCTGACCGAGACAGCGCGTCGGTCAGGGCTTTGTCAGCGCCGGGGCCAAACACCTGCCAGAGATTCTGGCAGGCGATGGCTGGCGAATTTGCGTCAGTCACTGATGTCAGCTCACTGCGTTGCCGCGTCAACAACAGGGCGCCATTTGCCTTCGTTTTCAGCCATCCAAGCGGCGACGACCTCTTCGACGGAACCACCATCAACGTCGATCGCACCCATCATCGGCTGCTGATCTTCGACCGCCAGCTGATAGTTGGTCAGGATTTCATAGGCTGCGGGCCATTTGTCTTCCATGCCGCTCCAACCCGCCTTGAAGATGCGCGACGGCGAGAAATCGCAATCGTTCACAGCGTTCGGGTTCGGGCCCCAAGCGGGATCGGTGAAACAGGCGTCTTCCCCGGCTGGCAGTTCGACGAATTGCACATCATAGGCCGACATAGCCCAATGCGGCTGCCAGAAGGTGATCAGCAGCGGCGAGTTGCGCTCGGTCGAGGCCCGAAGCTCGGCTATCAAAGCCCCCTCGGAACCTGCGGGAACCGCTTTGAACGGCAGATCCAGGCCCACCATACGGTCAGCGCCGGGCGTACCCCAATCAGCCGGGTAATCGACCAGACGGCCCCCGGGCAGCGTTTCGGCCGTCGCAAATACCTGCGCGCAGTCCTTCAGCGCTTCCCATGCGGGCAGGCCGGGACACAGATCAGCCACATGCGCGGGATAGGCGATGCCTTCTTTGGCGTCGAGGCCCAGATCGCCGATTTCAACGACGGTGCCTTCGTCGATCTTCTTGGAATATTCATCCGATACGTTGGACGACCAGATTTCCAGGGTCGCGTCGATGTCACCATCGGCCAGCGCCTGGAACTGATTCATCATGCCTGCGGTCACATATTCCACATTGTACCCGGCAGCTTTCAGCATCTCACCCGCGACATGGGTGGTCACGTGCTGGCCAGTCCATTCGTTGATCGCCAGTTTGATCGGCTGATCCACGGCCCCCATCTCGGCGGCATAGGCAGAGCCTGCAACGGTCAGCGCCATCAGGCTTACACTCAGTTTTTTCATTGATTTTCTCCCTGCAATATTCGTTTTGCCCGGTCCGGCGCGCTGTTACGCGCCAGTCGGCTTGTCATGTGACAAATCCATGTCGCAACATGCACAAAAACTGGCGAAGAAGGGAAGCAGACAGTTCGGCGCGGCACTGAATAACTCGCCCCTTTGCCCAAGTGTTTCCCCTCTTTCAGCATCATGCTAGGCGCCCGCGCCCACTGCATTTCCCCAGCATTGCGGTGCGGATATTGATTGACGAGTCAATCACAAACCAGAATCACCCACTTTGTCGAGCATTTCTTTTGGGCTTGGGATGTTTTTTTACCTTGGCAGGCATGTGTCCCGGGCCACCTTGCAACACCGACCGCAAAACGCGACGCTAGGTTTGGAGGATTCTGCAAATGCGCCATTTCGACGAGATTTTCGCCATAGCCGCCAGCCGTCACGGCGGGACAGATGCCCTGAGCAACAAGCTTTCCAAACCCAAAAGCCCTGCGGAACTGGCTGAAATGCCCGAAGATCGCTGGCTGTCGATTATCACGAAATGCATCTTTCAGGCCGGGTTTAACTGGAAGGTCATCGAAAACAAATGGGATGGGTTCGAAACCGCTTTTGACGGGTTCGACATTGGACGCTGCGTCTTTATGGACGACGAAAAATTCGATGCTCTGTTGCAGGACACTCGGATCGTGCGCAATGGCACCAAGATCGCCACGGTCCGCGACAATGCCGCCTTTTTGCTGGAACTGCGCCAAGAAGGTGGCGTCGGAAAGATTCTGGGAGGGTGGCCTTCGGATGACTATGTCGGTTTGCTGAACATGCTGAGCAAGCGAGGGTCGCGTCTGGGTGGCGCATCGGCGCAATATGCAATGCGATTTGCGGGGCGTGACAGTTTCATCCTGTCACAGGATGTGACCGCACGGCTGGTGGCCGAGGGCGTGGTCGATAAGCCGCCGACATCGAAAAAGGCCATGGCCTCGGTTCAAGCGGCATTCAACACATGGATGGAACAGTCCGGGCGATCTCTGACGGAAATCAGCCGCGTCCTGGCAATGAGCCTGTAAAAAAACCATTTGCACACGAGTGCTGCCAGAATAGATTTTTTGTCATGTTGCGCCTCATTTTGATGACGTCCCTTTTGGTATTCACCGCTTGCGGTCGCCCCCTGACTGATCAGGAGGCTGCTTTTACCCGCACACTTCAGGGGGATACGCTGAAACTCAACAAAGTGCGGTTGGTCGAAGGCGCACCAGTTGCGCCAATAACTTTCTATCGTAAAGATCGGTCACGCCTTGCTTGCCGCGAACGCATTTTGCCCGCCCCGCAGGAAGGTATCGTGACCGCAAAACCCGCAGCGGTGGCCCTATTCAACAAAGTCTATTTCACGCGGGACTGGTATCTGGACGACTACATGTCCGAATTCCCGGATCGGATGAGCCTGATCGCGGCGATGCTGTTGGGTCATGAACTGACCCATGTCTGGCAATGGCAAAACCGCAAGAAAACCGGATATCACCCGCTGCGCGCCGCAGCCGAGCATGGCGGCAACAGCGACCCCTACCAATTCGATCTGGAGAGCTCGCCTGATTTCCTGTCCTATGGGTTCGAACAGCAGGGCGCCATTGTCGAAGAATACATTTGTTGCCGGGCGCTGGATCCTTCGGCACCCCGCACCAGACGTCTGCACGAGATGCTGGGCGCACATTTCGATCTGGCTCCGCTACGTGGTGACAAGCGTGAAAGCGCAGTGGTCATCCCCTGGGCCGATGCCGAGATCGAAGGAATCTGTCGGTGACGTTCAGTTGGCCTGCAGCGTCTGCAGATAAGCCACCAGATCCACGATCGGCTGGCTGGTCAGGATCGGCTGCCCATCTGGTGTTTTCATCGCCGTATCCTGCCCTTCGAAATACGGTCCATAGACTGGCATCGGGCTGCCATGGCTGACCAGCGGGTCTCGTCCATCGATGCGCGCCACAACACGAGCGGTCGGGAATACCCCTTCGCTGCTTGCAAGCCGCGTCAGGTCAGTTGGCTGAATAACAAGGACGCCTGCCATTGGACCATAGCCCGTCGCGTCGATCCCGTGGCAGGTTGCACAATAATGCTGGTACAGCTCGGCGCCGGTATCTGCATCCTGCGCGCTGACCTGAGACGCCGTCACAATCGCCGCTATCGATAGCGCCCCCATTGCCTGTCTGATCATCACATCCTCCTGTCAGATTTGACATTTTCAGGCTTGCCCGTGCCTGGGCTTGGCGCAATGATCCAGATCAACGAGGCAATAGGAAAACCGCATGACACAATATGCTGCTATTATGCTTGTGGCTGGAATTGGGGTTCCGATCCTTGCCGCGTTGAATGCCGCATTGGGCAAATTGATCGGGTCGCCAACAACAGCGGCTGTGGTCCTGTTTGCGATAGCCTTTGCATCAAGTGCAGCCTTGATGGTGGTTTTTCCCGGCTTTGGCGCCCTTTCAAAAATTGCCGATGCCCCCAGGCACCTGCTTCTGGCCGGTGTGCTTGTCGCCTTTTATGTTCTGTCGATCACCCATGTTGCACCACATTTCGGGGTCGGCAACGCGGTGTTCTTTGTCCTTCTTGGGCAACTCGTCAGCACTGCAGCCATCGACCACTTCGGCTTGTTTGGCGCGCAGGTCACCCCGCTGACATGGGTTCGCGCAAGCGGTATCGCAGTGATGGCTGCAGGCGTTGCAATCACTCAACTGGCCTAAGCGCGCCTCCGTCCAGCCTCAGTGTTCGGTCCATCCGGGCGGCAAGCTGCATGTTATGTGTGGCGATCAGAGCCGAGAGCCCCTCGTCCCGCACCAAAGCCATCAATGCGTCAAAAACCTGATCCGAGGTTTCAGGGTCCAAATTGCCGGTCGGCTCATCCGCAAGAAGAACCCGAGGTTTGTTGGCCAATGCGCGGCAGAAGGCCACGCGTTGCTGCTCACCACCAGACAGGGCGGCCGGCCGGTGATCGGCGCGCGCAGCGACGCCGACATGATCCAGAAGGGACATCGCCCGGTCCTGGGCCGCTCTCTCGGACACGCCATTGGCCAGCTGCGGGAGGGTAATATTCTCCAACGCGGTGAATTCTGGCAACAGATGGTGAAACTGGTAGACAAAGCCGACATCCTGCCGCCGCAACGCAGTTCGCGTGCGATCACCTTTCCCGGTCACGTTCTGGCCTGCAATCTCAACCGATCCTGTGTCGGGTGTGTCCAACAATCCGGCAATATGCAACAGCGTCGACTTACCGGCACCAGAGGGCGCCACAAGAGCCACGGCCTCGCCCGCACGCAGGTCCAAATCGACACCGCGCAACACCTGAACTTCGCCCGGCGTGCCTTTGAGGTAAGTCTTGGTCAGACCGGCCAATCGCATCATTACATCACTCATAGCGCAGCGCCTCAACAGGGTTCAGCCGCGCCGCGCGACGGGCGGGGAAATAGGTGACCAGGAAGGACAAGCCCAGAGATAGGCCAACGGCCTTGAGCACATCCGAAAGATGCAGCTCGGCAGGCAGCGCATAGATGCCGCGGATGGACGGATCCCAAACCCCGCCCCCCATCACAAAGTTCACAAAACTGAAGATTGGGTCGATATAGATTGCAAAGAGACAGCCCAGCACCACGCCCAACGCAGTGCCGATGATCCCGGTAAACGCGCCGCAGATAAAGAACACGCGCAGGATCGAGCCTTCGCTCAGCCCGATGGTGCGTAGGATGCCGATGTCTCGGCCCTTGTTTTTCACCAGCATGATCAGACCCGAGACGATGTTCATCGCCGCGATCAGAACCAGGATCGACAAGATGATGAACATGACGTTGTCTTCCACTTCAAGCGCGCGGAGGAACCCGCCCGAGGCATCCTGCCATGTCCAGATCTGACTGCGCTCGCCTGCGGCTTCAAGGATCGGGATCAGGATCGGCGTCAGTTCTTCGGGGCGGTCAACCATAACTTCGATCTCATCAGCCACACCCTCGCGGTTGAAAAAACCCTGCGCCTGTTCGAAGGGCATATAGACCCGCGTCCGGTCGATGTCATAACGCCCAGCAGAAAACACATAGACCACCTGATAGGCATTCACCCGGGGAGAGGTGCCAAACGCGGTCTTCACCCCATTGGGCGAGGTCAGCTTGATGGTATCGCCCACCGTCGCCCCGATGCTGCGCGCGACGCCTGAACCTATGGCAATGACGTCCTGGCCGTTCTGAAACATCGACAGATCACCAACCGCCTGTTCGCTTTCGGCGACACCGGGCAGTTCCAGCAAATCTTCGGGCTGGATGCCAAATACCTCAACCCCGCTGCTGCGGTCGCGATTGGTGATCAGAACCTGACCTTTCACCAAAGGTGCTGCACGCTGAACGCCCGGAACCTGAGCGATCCGGTCGGCCATGTCCGTATAATCCGCAATAGTGCGATCGACCTGCCCCTGCGCAGTGAACTCACCCGATGAATACACGGTCAAATGGGCGTTAGCCCCCAGAATGGTTCCAACAAATTCGGACCGGAAACCGGACCTGACGGCCAATGTGGCGATCAGCGCAAACACTGCCAGGGTAATCCCGATCAGCGAAATCCATGTCATCACGCTGACGCCGCCTTCAGCACGGCGCGCGCGCAGGTATCGCCAAGCGATTTTCCACTCAAAAAGCGCAAATGGCGGTGGTGTCTTGGCCATGTCTGCTCCGCTTGTTTTGTTTTGTGGCGACCCTCTCGGCAATTCGACCGGGGGTCAAGCCGGTTATCCGCCCACTTCGACTTGCCCCGTCAAAGCAGCGGTTCTGTTCAAGGCTGCCTCGGCGATGGAACGATCGCAGATACCGCGGCTTTCCAGCTCGTGAAACACCCGGTTTCGAATGTCGGCGGGCAGCTTGTAAAGCGCTCTGTTATGCAAGCCTAGGGTCAGAGTTTCCGGATCGTCCAGCCGGGAAAGCTCATCGGTCAGTTTCTGCGCCGAAAAGGATGGCCACAGCCCTATGCTGGTGTTTCCCGAGGGTTCGAACCAAGGCGCAAAACCGGCTTCGGATTTCAGACAAAATGCATTCAACAACATAAACTCAGACGGGCGCCTGCGAGAGGCAAATAGCGACTGAACCGATCCGTGGCGCGCATTTATCTCTTGCAGCAGATTCAGGATCAGCGACCGGCGCACAGGATACGGCGTTGCGAAATTTGTTGTCTGCAGGCCGTCCGTTTCCGGGATCGACGCGCCCAGCGCATCAAAGCTCTGTTCCAGCCAGCGTCTATGATAATCGCTGTTCACACCGATAAACGGAATCCGCGCCGCACCACTGTCCGAGAAAAACTCGGCCTCCTGAAAGGGGCGCAGAAACAGGTTCTTGGTGTCCAGTATTACAATGTTTTCTGTCGAGGCAGCCCGAGCAGATCCCAATTTCAAAACTTGCTGTGTCCGGTATCCGTTGTTGCCACGCCATCCACCCTTGCGCGCGCCCGGAATGCGGTATCGGTTTTCGACCAATATCCTGTCCGAGATCGACCGGCGCGCGCATTGCCCAGGAGCCAGCAAAACGTCATCGCCGCTCAGGACTTCAACTTTGGGTCGCAATGGACCGTAAGAAGCCAAAATCGGTTCCACCATCGCGCGCAGTGCCGGTTCGTCCACATCGTTCATGATCACCCGGATCGAGCCGACCTGATCAGGGTCAACAAATCGGGCGAAAGACAATGCCTGCAATTCAAGCAAGGGGAAATCTTTGGAATAGACGACGGTTGTGAAGCTCAGCAAACCGTGGATCCTTTTGTGATTTTCGGCCCGTGTATCAGCAAATTCCAGGTGATCCAATTCCGCAAGAAATTCAACCATCGGCGAATCAGGTCGGGGTTTTTCAAAATACGGATGATTTCCACATGCCGCATTATACCCTTGGTTGTGAAGCCCTTCACAGACAGCACCGCATTGTTTCAGCTATGAAGTCAATGTGAGCATTCAGGGTGAAACTGCACTCAAAATGCAACATTTTAGGCGCAATATTATTTCGCTTTTTGATTATTTAAGGAAACTTTGTCACCCTACTTTGTGGGGGAATTCATTTCCAGAGCGGGGGTCGCTCATGAATATTCGTACTGAAACAGAACAACCGGGCGCAATTTCGGCCCGGAAACTATCTACAGAAATTGATTGCGAGACCGCAGCACTGCTGCGCGCGGCGATACGCCCGATATTTTCCGGTGCCGCAAGCTGGGGCAATCTGTCGGATATCCTGAAAGATAAAGGGTACCATTTGGCGTTTCGACAGGGGCGGTTATGTATCACCGATCGCATGACTGGCGACCGTGTTTGCGGAATACGCTTTTTGGGGTTCGAATTTAAGGACCTGGTCAATCGCTTGGGCCGTCCGATCGTTGTTCCACGCGGATCCGAGGCTGATGGTGATCTGCTATCCGTCCGACCGACTGCGGCAGGCCACTAATAGCGCCGCCAAAACTGCACGGATCGGCGGGCCGTTTTCCATAGGCTATGGCGTGCCGCCAGTTTGATCCCGACCGGAGTATCTGGGCGCCGCAGTAATTCGATCATCAGATTGGCGGGCATATGTCCGCGGCGGTAGAACCGGAAGAAATCCTGTTGGGTCAGGGTCCGCGCTGCATTGAAACCTGAATAGAATTGAACCCAGACGCGGGCATAATCCTCGGCGGTTTTGACAATGTCGCTGGTTACGCCCCTGCCCCAGAACATGGAAACAGGCTCATCCGTGCGCTCTCCCTGATATCCGGCAGCGACAAGCCTCAGCATCAGGTCATAATCCGCAGCCACCCGAAACTGCGTGTCATGCCCGCCAAGCGCCTGAAACACATCCCGCCGCAGCAACACCGAATTATGGCAGAACGGCATCCGCTGCAGGATCGCTTTGAGCGACATGCGCTTTTCCCGACTTTCGGAACCGTCCTCGTATTTGCGCAGGGTCGAGCCATACAGGAAATCCGGTCGAGATTCCGCAAGCCGGTCGGCAAGGGTGTTCAAAATGTCATCCGATGCCAGCGAGTCATCCGAGTTCAGGAACAGCAGATAATCACCCAGTGCAGCCTCGGCGCCTTTGTTCATGGCATCATACAGGCCAGTATCAGGCGCGCTGATCACGCGCGTTCGTGGTGCACCTGCCGTCAGCTCTTCCAGAAACGCCACCGTGCCGTCATCCGATGCGCCATCCTGAATGATATGTTCGACCCGGTCGCAACTCTGCCGGGCCATACAGGCTATGACTTCGCGGAAACTGTCCTGCCGCCCTTGGGACAGTAGGTTATATGTCGCCGTGATGACCGAGATCAGCGGCGCGTCGGTTTCAGGCGATGCGCTCATAGATCTCGGCGATCTTGGTGACGGCGGCTTCGGGGTTCAACTCTTCGCTTTCGCCTGTGCGGCGGCAAGTCAGTTCCACCACACCGTTCTTCAGGCCGCGCGGGCCGACCGTGATCCGCCAAGGCAGGCCGATCAAATCCATCGTGGCGAATTTACCGCCTGCCCGTTCGTTACGGTCATCATAAAGTGGCTCCAACCCCAGCACGGTCAGCGCGGCATAGAGTTTTTCACAGGCTGCGTCCGCTTCGTCATCGCCTTGCTTCAGGTTCACGATACCGCAATGGAACGGGGTCACGCCCTCGGGCCAGATGATGCCCTTGTCGTCATGGCTGGCTTCAATGATCGCGCCAACCAAGCGGCTGACACCGATGCCGTGGCTACCCATATGGACCGGGACCGGTTTGCCATCGGGGCCTTGTACGGTTGCCCCAAGAGGTTCGGAATATTTTGTGCCGAAATAAAAGATCTGGCCAACTTCGATCCCGCGCGCCACGCGGCGCCGATCTTCCGGCACCTGATTGAACAGCGCCTCGTCATGCGTCTCGTCGGTGCGGGCGTATTTTGAAGTGAACTCTTCCAGAATAGACTGACATTGACCACGGTCGTCATAGTCAATCTGACGGTCGCCAAAAGTCAGGTCGGTGACGGCGCTGTCATAGAATACCTCAGACTCGCCAGTTTCAGCCAAAACCAGGAATTCATGCGTATCATCGCCACCGATTGGGCCTGAATCGGCGCGCATTGGGATCGCCTGCAAACCCATGCGCTCATAGGTGCGCAGATATGTAACCAGGTGGCGATTATAGGCGTGCAGCGCATCCTCTTTGGTCAAGTCGAAATTATAACCGTCCTTCATATAGAACTCGCGGCCCCGCATCACGCCGAAACGCGGACGGATTTCATCGCGGAATTTCCACTGGATCTGATAGAGCGTCAGCGGCAGGTCCTTGTAACTACTGACATGACCCCGAAAAATGTCGGTCACCAGTTCCTCGGCAGTCGGGGTAAAAAGCATGTCCCGGTCATGCCGGTCTTTCATGCGCAACATTTCCTGGCCGTAGTCGTCATAGCGTCCGGATTCGCGCCACAGATCTGCCGATTGCATGACAGGCATCTGAATGGCAATGTGACCCGCCCGCGCCTGTTCTTCGTGCACGATGTTTTCCAGCTTGCGCAGAACTTTGAACCCCAGCGGGAGCCAGGAATAAATCCCAGCAGCGGCCTGCTTGATCATGCCCGCGCGCAGCATCAGCCGGTGGCTGACGATCTGAGCCTCGGAGGGGTTTTCCTTGAGAACGGGCAGAAAGTAACGGCTGAGGCGCATGGCTTGACCTTTAGAGGTAAAATTCGACTTCAAAGGTGATTATGCCAAAGCCCCGCCGGGGGCAATCACGCATTGGGGTTTTACGACCACAGGCCTGTCGGTTTTTTGATTGACCCGCCAGTTAGCTGCGTCAAATGTGGCGGCAATGTAAAGTCACCGAGGCGCCCATGCAGACCATTCAAGAACCCGCCCGTCAGATCCCCGTTGTCCATTCCACGGACGTTCTGGTCGTTGGCTCCGGGCCTGCAGGTCTGGCCGCAGCGCTGGCGGCCGCACGGGCCGGAGCCGAAGTGTCGCTGGTCGACCGCTTCGGCTGCATGGGCGGCAATATCACCGCTGTCGGCGTTGAAGGCTTTGCCTGGTATCGCCACGAACAAACGGTTGAGGCTGGCGGCATCGGCATGGAGTTCGAAACCCGCGCCAAAGAAATGGGTGCGGCGGTGCCAGAAAGCCAGTCGCTGAGTTATGAGCTGGACAGCGAAGGGTTCAAATTGGTCGCCGACAAACTGATCGAAGAGGCCGGTGTGTATCCGATGCTGCACCGGCAATTCGTGGCTCCGATCATGGACGGCGACCGGATCACCGGCATCATCACCGAATCCAAAGCCGGGCGCGAGGCGATACTGGCGAAGGTTGTCATTGACGCTACCGGGGACGCAGATGTCGCCCATCGCGTCGGTGCGCCCACGCACAAGACCGCACGCGAAGACATGATGGCGGCCTCGGTCATGTTCCATCTGGCGGGCGTCGACAAGCGCGCCTTTATCGAAGGCGTAAAGGCCGACCCCCAGACCTATAAGGACTGGGGCGGTGGTGGCGAATGGAACATTGAGACCAGCGGTAAAGAGGACGACATGTACTCGCCCTTTGTGCACAAACCGTTCCAGCAGGCGATTGATCAGGGGCTGATCCCAGCACATCTGAACACCATCGCGGGCACTTGGGGCGCGATGCATGACACCGGTGAACTGACCTATATGAACCTTATTCATCTGGCCGAGATCGATGGCACCGATCCCGACAGCATGACCCGCGGTGAGATCGAAGGGCGGCGTCAGTCAATGCTCGCCATCGAGGCGCTGCGCCGGTTCATGCCCGGGTGTGAGAACGCCCGGCTGCGGAATTTCGGGATGACCATCGGCATTCGCGACACCCGCAAGATCGACGCGGTGTACAACATGACCGAGGATGATGCCCGCCATCAGGGCCGGTTCGAAGACACAATCGGCATCTACCCCGAATTCATCGACGGCTATGGCATTTTGATCCTGCCCACGACTGGTCGGTACATGCATATCCCCTATCGGTCGATGCTGCCCAAAGGGATCAAGGGCCTGCTGGTCGCGGGCCGGTCACATGGGGCGGACCGGGTTGCCCATGCGGCGACGCGCAACATGGCTTGCTGTGCGGTCATGGGTCAGGGCGCGGGGATTGCTGCGGCGCTTTCACTCAAAAGCAACCAAGACCTCGATAAATTGAACCTTGCCCCGGTGCATAAAGAACTGGCACGGCAAGGCGTGAGGATACGCTGATGGACCACATCCCAACAATCGACATTGCTCCGCTGGGTGATGCCAGCCACACCGATTTCAACGCAACCGTTCAGGCAGTCATGGATGCCTGCACCCGGATTGGGTTCCTGTCGATTACCGGCACCGGCGTTTCGCGGGACACCGTCAACAACATGCGCACTTGCGTCCGGGCGATTTTCGACATCGACGATGATGCGAAATGGGATCAGGCGATCACACGCGAGAATTATCGCGGTTTTATCCCGATGGGGTTTTTCACCCCGAATGACGGGTCGGGCAAAGCGGATAAATACGAAGGCTACAAGCTGCATTATCAGGTGGACCTGGATGCGCCCATCCGCCGAGATTGTGCCCTCTATGGCCCCAATATCTGGCCCCGCCATGTTCCACGGGCACAGGCAGTGATTCTGGATTACTGGTCAAAGCTGGACGGTGTCGCGCATATGCTGCTGGGCGCGCTGGAGATGGGATTGAAGCTACCTGCGAACCAGCTGCGCGCTGCGTTCCGCGACCCCATGACCAATATGACCTTGTTGCACTACCCCCCTCAGGCCCCGGACGAGGCCGGGTACGGCATCCACCCGCATAAAGACACGGATGCGCTGACCATCATCGCCCCGGACCCAGTCGGCGGGCTTGAGGTTCAGACCCGTGACGGAGGCTGGATAACCCCCGACTGCCCGCCGGGTGGGTTCGTCGTCAATATCGGTGACATGCTGGAGCTTTGGTCAGGTGGGCGCTTGAAATCCACGCCGCACCGGGTGGTCAACCGGTCGGGAAAAGAACGCTATTCCTTCCCGTATTTCGCGGTGCCGCGTCATGATGTGGTTGTCGAACCGCTTTTACCGCCCCTGCCCGGCTTTGACAGGCCATCCGTGCATTGCGGCCATTGGTCGGCTGAAATCTGGCGCACCAACTGGCCCGATGAAACAGCGCATGACGCCACCCCTGAACTGGGCACGTTAAGCGACTAGCCCCGCGCGATTCTGGCGGGTCATGAAGCGCTTGCATCGTAGGGCCGCATACGCCAAGAACATTTGGACGTGCCGAAACAAGGGGACAGCCATGGCTTTGCCGGTAAGAGATCAACTCAGGTACTGGGGCATCGCCGCAGTGGTTATTGTACTGCTGTTGTGGGCACTTGGCGATGTATTGCTGCCCTTTGTAATCGGTGGCGCGATTGCCTATTTCCTTGATCCTGTTGCGGATAGGCTTGAAAAGCTGGGCCTGTCCCGCATGGCCGCTACCGGGGTAATCACGGTTGTCGGCGTTTTGGGTTTCGTACTGCTTATCCTGATGGTCGTTCCGGCGCTGATCACCCAGTTGATCGACCTGGTCGAGGTTATGCCCAGCCTTCTCAAGCAGCTAAGAGGGTTTATCGAACAGCAATTCCCATCGCTTTTGGACCGCGAATCCAACACGCACCAGTTTCTGGTGTCCTTGGGTGAGACGCTTCAGTCCAAAACTGGTGATGTCCTGCAATCTGTCGCTGCGTCGCTTGGATCAGCCATCAACGTGGTGGTTTTGCTGGTGATTGTCCCAGTAGTCACCGTCTACATGCTGTTGGACTGGGACCGCATGATTGCTCGTATCGCAGAGCTTTTGCCCCGCGACCACGCCCCCACCATCAAGCGACTGGCTGGTGAGATTGACAGCGTTCTGGCCTCATTTGTACGTGGAATGGGCACGGTCTGCCTGATCCTGGGCACCTATTACGCCGTCGCGCTGATGGCCGTCGGACTGCAGTTCGGGCTGGTCGTTGGGTTCATCGCCGGCTTGGTCACGTTTATCCCTTATCTGGGCGCCCTGATCGGGGGCTCACTGGCCATTGGTTTGGCACTTTTCCAGTTCTGGGGAGACTGGACGCAAATTGGGCTGGTCGCAGCGGTCTTTGCATTGGGTCAGGTGGCCGAGGGCAATTTTCTGACGCCAAAGCTCGTCGGCAGCTCGGTCGGGTTGCACCCGGTCTGGCTGTTGCTGGCATTGTCGGTCTTTGGCGCCCTGTTCGGATTTGTCGGGATGCTGATCGCCGTCCCGGTCGCCGCAGCACTTGGCGTTCTGGCGCGCTTTGCCACGTCGATCTATTTGGATAGCCGTCTGTATACTGGCCTTGTGGGTTTGGACCAGGAAGACGATTGAATGGCCCTACAGCTGAGCTTTGATCTACCGGCCAAGACTGCGCTGGGGCGCGAGGATTTTTTCGTCTCGCCCGCAAATGCGCTGGCCGTGGCCATGATCTCGGCTACCTCATGGCCGGGGAATAAACTGGTGCTCAGCGGTCCTGCAGGCGCGGGCAAGACACATCTGGCCCATGTGTGGGCGGCCGAGACCGGTGGTCGCATTGTGCAAGCCTCGCAGATTAAGCACGACGAGGTTCCTGACCTCGCCCAAACACCGATCGCAGTGGAAGATGTCCCCATGATTGCTGGCGATATCGACCAGCAGAAAACCCTATTCCATTTGCACAATCTTGTGTTGGCAGAAGGCCACGCCCTGTTGATGACCGGGCGCCTTGCGCCAAATTTCTGGCAGTTGCCCTTGCCTGACCTGCAAAGCAGGATCGAAGGCGCACATCACGTTGCGCTGGACCCGCCCGATGACGCGCTGCTAGGCGCCGTGCTGGCCAAACTGTTCGTAGACCGACAGCTGAACCCCGGACCCGAGGTCATCGCTTACCTCGTCAAACATATGGATCGCCGTTTCGAAACCGCCGCCAGCACTGTGGCGCTGCTGGATCAACTGGCGCTGTCTGAGAAACGAGACATCACGCGGGCTCTGGCCGTACGAGTACTGAGTGCGGAACTGGAAGATGCCGAAACCAGCGATTGACCCGTCCCCGGTGATTTCGCATCTTAAGCCTGGAATATCTGGACGAGATATGGATCAAGCCGTAGATACCAACATTCCCGACTGGGGACCTTTCGGAAAGCCGTTGTTTGACAACCCCGAGGCCCGCGCCCTGTCGCGCGTCGGCGTTGTTGATGTAGGGTCAAACTCGGTCAGGATGGTGATCTTTGATGGTGCGGCGCGATCGCCTGCCTATTTCTACAATGAAAAAGTCATGTGCGAGCTTGGCGCGGGCCTGTCCGAGACCGGCCGCCTGAACCCGCTTGGCAGGATACGTGCCCTGGCTGCGTTGAAGCGTTTTTCCCGGCTGTCAGACGATCTGGGTCTGCCGGGGCTGCACGTCGTGGCCACCGCCGCCGTGCGAGAGGCCAAGGATGGCCCGGATTTCTGCGCCGAAGTTCACGCGCTAACCGGGTTGACGGTCTCGGTCATCGACGGCGGGGAAGAGGCACGCCTGTCCGCTCAGGGCGTTTTACTGGGCTGGCCCGGTGCATATGGTCTGATCTGTGATATCGGCGGGTCCTCGATGGAGCTGGCCGAGATCGGTGGCGGAGACGTTGGTCGTCGCCTGTCGTCGGCCCTAGGTCCGCTGAAGCTGCGGGATATCAAGGGCGGTCGTCGCGCGCGCAAGGCGCAAATCAAGGAGACGATGGAAAACCTGCGCGACCAGATGGGCCCTCAGCGCGATCGTCTGTTTCTGGTGGGCGGAAGCTGGCGGGCCTTTGCAAGGCTCGACATGCTGCGCCGGGGATATCCCCTGAACGTGCTGCATGAATATCGGATGACGACAAAGCAGGTGCATCAGACCATCAAATTCATCGAAAAGGGTGACCCGGAAAAACTGCGCAGTCTGGCAGGCGTCTCGGGTTCTCGGATGGCGCTGATCCCTTATGCGATGGATGTGCTTGCGCGACTGGTGCGAACGTTCAAACCCAAGGACATTGCCGTTTCCAGCTATGGCATCCGCGAAGGCCTGCTTTACGAACAGATGCCACAAATCCTGCGCGATCGTGACCCTCTGATCGAAGCCAGCTATTTTTCCGAAGCCAAAGATGCCCGCCTGCCCGGGTTTGGCAAACATCTGTTCGAATTCGTCATGCCTCTGTTCAAATCCGCGCCGCCCGCGCGGGTCAGGCTGATCAAGGCTGCGTGTCTTTTGCACGATGTCAGTTGGCGCGCCCATCCGGATTACCGGGCTGAAACCTGCTTTGATTACGTAACTCGCGCCAACTTGGGCGGTTTAAAGCATTCCGAACGGGTTTATATCGGGCTGGCCCTGCAGCACAGGTATCGCAACAAGCGTGAAGGCAACCGGTTTACCCCTCTCTATGACTTGTTGGGCGAAAAAGATCAGGAACAGGCCGAGATTCTGGGCAAAGCCATGCGCTTTGGTGCAATGCTGTGGATGCAGAACGAAGCCACGATGGGCACGCTTCGGCTGTACCCTAAAAAACGTCAGCTAGAGCTGATTTTGCCAGAAGCCGCAGCCCCTCTCTTTAGCGAAGTGGCCGAAGCACGACTGAACTCATTGGCAAGCACGCTGAAATCCGAACCCCGCTTGATCATCAAAGGCTGACCCTCAGATATCAATCTCGCCTTCGGGTTCATTTTCGGGTTTTTCCGGCTCAAGCTCGGGCTCGGGCGGCTTTTTGCGGATAATGATATCCCCGTTCGGCAGGATTTCCGGAGCCTCATAAACACTCCAGTCCTGTACTTCGGCGGCCAGTTCCGCCAGGGCCGGTCCCATTTCCTCAAAAAACGACTGCATCGCGGGGCCGAATTGATCTGCCAGCCCCAACAAATCTTCAAGCGCGGGCTCCATTTCCTGACGCAGCCCTTCAAAGAACAACTCAGCCCCTTGTTCCATCAAGGATTTGCCTGTGTCGTCCTCTGCCTGTGCCGGAACGCCCATGGCCGCTGTGACCACGCATATTGAAATGAACTTTTTCATGCTTCAGATATAAGTCGCCCACGCCGGTGATGAAAGGTCACAGATCAATATCCAGCGTGACAGGGAAATGATCCGAGGCTGTCAGCAGCGCCTCGTGCAGGTCCCGCGAGGCATAGCATGCAGGGTCCTGGAAAGGATGCCATATGCGCCATTTCGGGCGCTTAACACGCAGCCCTTCGCTGATCATGACATAGTCCAACAGCGCCTCAAGATGATCAGCCCTGTCGCGGCGAACAAAGCGCGCGGACGAGGGTAAGATTTCGGGTTCAGCCTCGTTTGCCATCACCGCATGCGGATCGAACAGACCGGTCTGCAACAGGATTTCGACAGATGAGCGTCCGAACAGGTTTTCAAACTCATCCAAGCCCGGCCCGTCGTTGAGATCGCCTAAAAGGATGACATGCTCGTCAGCCGCAATATGTGCCTGTACTCGCCGCCCTAACCAGACAGCCTGTGCAAGCTGTTTGCGTCGATTGGCGATGGATATCCGGATCGCCTCATCGCGGCTTTCTGCCCCATGCGGGGCTTTGGATTTCAGATGCGCTCCGATCAGTCGAAACGTCGCCCCGCCTGACGTCTGCGCTGACAACTCCATTGGCGGCTTGGAAAAGCGCACATGATCCTCGGTTGCATCAATATCCAGGTCGATCTTGAACACGCCATCAAAACGAGGGGCAGCCCCTTTTCCCTCCTTGTTTCCTTTGGGATCATGGCGCAATGACAGGATCTGAGGATCGAAAAGAAACGCAAGTTCCTGATGGGTATCGTTCGGAAACCCCATGATCGCGTTTCCTATGCGGAGATCGAACGCTTCGGCAAACCCTTGCAGCGCACGCACGGTGTTCTGCGTCTTACCAGTATTCGGAGCTTCAACAATCAGTACGGCATCCGCGTCGATTGCCGTCAGCACTTTTGCGATGGCCTCGATCTGTTCAGCTTTGGTGACATTGTATCTGCCGGACCAGCTGTCATCTACGATCAAACGGTCTTGCCGGTCGAAGAGATTGGCGAACCATTCAATATTGTAGGTTGCCAATCGCATCGGTTCAGGCCTGCGCGCCTTTGATTTCATCCCAGGCGCGATTGATGTCGATCATCTTTTTTTCGGCCAGACGAATGGCCTCTTCCGGAACGCCTCGTGACATCATGGCGTCGGGATGAGTGTCGCGTACAAGTTGCCGCCAGACCTTACGAATGTCGGGCAGAGGCATATTCCGCGGCACACCCAGCACCGTATAAGGATCCTTTGGTGCATCCGGTACAAACCGTGCGCGTAAGGCCAGAAACTGAGCATCGGTCTGACCGAATATCCGGCTGACATCTTCCAGAAACTTATTTTCGTTAGGATGATAAAACCCGTCGGCCATTGCGATATGGAACAGCCCCTCCATCAGGTCGCACAAGGTGGTGCTGTCTTCTGCGAACATATAGGCAATTTTGCTGGCATATTCCTGATACCCGGCGACATCGGTGCGCGCCATGTCAAAGACTCGAGCTGCACCGGCCTCATCTTCGCGTGCGATCTGAAATACATCCCGAAAGGCAGTAACCTCGTCTCGCGTGACCTGCCCGTCGGCCTTGGCCATCTTGGCCCCCAGGGCGATGACCGCAATCGCAAAGGCGACCGAGCGTTCCGGCGGCGTGCGCAGTTTCTCGAACACGGCCGTCAGGCTTTCGCCCTGTGCAAGCGCGCTTAGCGCATCGGATATACGGGTCCAAATCGACATGAGTGCACCCTAACCCGCTCCTTCGCGACTGTCAGGTGCGACAGATCACTGCGGGGCAAGAATTTTCTGCATCAGCACAAGATCCAACCACTGACCGCATTTAAACCCCACCTCGGGCATCAGGCCCACTTGTGTAAATCCGGCAGCTGTATGGAAAGCGATGGCCGTAGGATTGGCCGAGGAAATGCCCGCAATCAGAACATGAACATTGTCCATCTGTGCGCGGGCTTCCAAGGCCTGCAACAATGCGCGGCCTATCCCCTGGCCCCGCGCCTGCGGTGCCAACAGGATCGAGTGTTCACGCGTATGGGCATAGCCCGGCCCTGACCGAAACGCACCATAGGTTGCGAAGCCCAGAACAACGCCGTCACGCTCGGCCACCAGAAACGCCGCCCCTCTGGATTTGATATCCAATGCAACGGCGTCATCGTTGCGCAATTCAGTGGTGAATGTGATCAGCGTATCGCGGATTATCGCATTCCAGATTGCCGCAACAGCGGGTGCATCTTCTGGCTGGGCTTGCCGGATGTTCATTCCAATACCCGTACCCCGTGCGGTGTGTCAATTTCCGCGCGCAACGCCGCCGGACCGCTGTCGAACTCAACTTGCCCCAACGGCCCAACCACTTTGGCGAGATCCAGCGCATCAGGGTGATAGACGACTAGGCGGCGCAGCTGGCAGCCACTGTCGTTCAGCATGTTTGCCGGGTGAAGGTCACCCTGCCACTGGATGAGCGCTGGGAAAAGATTATCAAACGGCAGGCGCCCATTGGGAGGCACCGCCATGCGCCAACGCAGCGCGCCACGGTTTAGGTCGATCGGTTGACCGACTCCGTCAGGAAAGACCGTCAGCGAGGCCTCGATATCCGGAACCTGGCAAATCCAGTTGGTCAGGCGGGGAGCGCCCTGAAACCGATCTAGATCGAACCAGCGGGTTCTTTGCGGATTGGGTGCATCGGGGTCAATCGCGATGGCTTCCAGATACAAACCGTCCCGCAGGCCCAACAACCGGTTATGAGTTCCGAATTTCTCGTGCTTGCCGCCGTCCTGCAAGGATACGCCCAGCGCCTGTTCGACATGAGCCGAAGCCTGTTCAAGCGTTTCGCCAGCAACCGCCAAGTGATCAAGTAACACGGATGAGCCCCCCAGATGACATACGGCCAGACCGCAAGGGTCTGGCCGTATGTTTTCCTCAAAGGCGCTGGATCACAAGATTTTTCGACGAAAAAACTTGGCGCCGGTTCAATCTTTGGAATCGCCGATCAAACGCAGGATATCTTGTGCCGCCTCGGGAATATTCGTACCCGGACCAAAGATCGCCTTAACCCCGTGATCATAGAGGAACTTATAATCCTGTTGTGGGATGACACCTCCGCAGATGACGATGATATCCTCAGCCCCGGCCTTTTTCAGTTCTTCGACCAGCTGCGGGGCCAGCGTCTTGTGCCCGGCTGCCTGAGACGAAATGCCGACGACATGGACGTCATTGTCCACCGCGTCTTGTGCTGCCTCGGCCGGCGTTTGGAACAGCGGGCCAACGTCCACGTCAAAGCCGATATCGGCAAAGGCTGTGGCGATCACCTTGGCTCCCCGGTCATGCCCGTCCTGCCCCATCTTGACGACCAGCAGGCGCGGGCGACGGCCTTCGGCCTCAGCAAAATCCTCAATGGACTTCTGGATGGCGGCAAAGCCTTCGTCGCCCTCATAGGCGGCCCCATAAACACCGGCCAGCGTTTTGACCTCGGCGCGGTGGCGACCAAATTCCTTTTCCATTGCCATGCTGATCTCTCCTACGGATGCGCGGGCACGGGCGGCTTCGACAGCAGCGGCCAGCAGGTTGCCGCCATCGCGGGCGGTGGTCGTCAGGGTGTCCAGCGCCTTTTGGCAGGCAGCCTCATCGCGCGTGGTACGGATGCGTTCCAGACGTGCCACCTGCGCCTCGCGGACAGCCACGTTGTCGACATCCAGAATGTCTATCGGGTCTTCCCGTTCCTTGCGGTACTTGTTGACGCCGACGATTACCTCGTCACCCCGGTCGATCATCGCCTGCCGTCGGGCGGCGCTTTCTTCTATCCGAAGCTTTGGCATGCCGGATGCAACGGCCTTGGTCATGCCGCCCATTTCCTCGACCTCTTCCATAAGAGCCCAGGCTTTTTCGACCAACTCATTAGTCAGGCTTTCGACGTAGTAAGACCCGGCCAGCGGATCGACCACATCGGTCACCCCGGTTTCCTCTTGCAGCACCAACTGAGTGTTCCGTGCAATGCGAGCAGAGAAATCGGTGGGCAGCGCAATCGCCTCGTCCAAGGCGTTAGTATGCAGCGATTGGGTGCCGCCCAGAACCGCGCTCATCGCCTCATAGGCGGTGCGGATCACGTTGTTATAGGGGTCTTGTTCTTGCAGCGACACGCCTGAGGTCTGGCAATGGGTCCGCAGCATCTTAGAGCGCTCGGATTTCGCGCCGAAATCGGTCATCACCCGATGCCAAAGGGTACGGGCCGCACGCAGCTTGGCAATTTCCATGAAGAAATTCATGCCAATGGCAAAAAAGAACGACAAGCGACCAGCGAATTTGTCGACATCCATTCCGGCCTGCGTCGCTGCACGAACGTATTCGCGCCCGTCAGCAAGCGTATAGGCCAGCTCCTGCACCAGGTTCGCGCCGGCCTCTTGCATGTGATAGCCCGAGATTGAGATCGAGTTGAATTTGGGCATATCATTCGACGTATATTCGATGATGTCCGAGATGATCTTCATCGAAGGCTCAGGCGGGTAGATATAGGTGTTACGCACCATGAATTCTTTCAGAATGTCATTCTGAATAGTGCCGGACAGGACGGATTTGTCGTGGCCCTGTTCCTCACCCGCTACAATGAAACTTGCCAGGATAGGAACCACGGCACCGTTCATGGTCATCGAGACCGAGACCTTGTCCAACGGGATGCCGTCGAACAGAATCTTCATGTCCTCTACGCTGTCGATGGCCACACCGGCCTTGCCCACATCGCCGACAACGCGTGGGTGGTCGCTGTCATATCCGCGGTGCGTGGCCAGATCGAAAGCCACCGAGACCCCCTGCTGACCCGCCGCCAGATTGCGACGGTAGAAGGCATTCGATTCTTCGGCGGTGGAAAACCCCGCATATTGGCGGATCGTCCAGGGACGACCGGCATACATTGTCGCCTTTACCCCGCGCGTGAACGGCCCAAACCCGGGCATGGAGCCCATATGCGGCAGATCAGCCGTATCTTCCTGCGTATAGAGTGGCTTGACGGCGATGCCTTCGAGCGTCTCTCTAGTCAGGTCGTCCAACGGGCGACCGCGCAGCTCTTTCTCGGCCAGCGCCTGCCAGTCTTTCCTATTGGTCATTGCGATATCCTTTTCTCAATTCGGGTCGCGCAAGGGCGTGGCCTGCGCGTTATCATCCGTGGTTGCGCCCATTCGAATTGGGTGGGACGCAATATTTTATGGGCTGCGTGCATTTCGCTGGTCGCATTCGTGCGCGCAGGGACTATATTCAATCCAACAGGAGGCCCAATGATACGAACGCTAGCCTTTGTTTTTTCGGCGCTATTTCCACTGGCGGCGCTTGCAGCTGACGGGGTAGCCCCGGCTGACGATGAATTTGTCCGCCCTGTGGGGGATAGCGAGCTCAGCGAATATCTGTGGATCAAGCGGCCCATTGTTGTCTTCGCCGATACACCTGCTGACCCGCGATTCCAGCAGCAGGTCGACATGCTTTTGGAAGGGGAGGACGTCATGCGCGACCGCGATGTGGTCGTTCTGATCGACACTGACCCTGACGCCCGCTCGCCCATCCGGTCAAAACTGCGCCCGCGCGGGTTCCAGATGGTGTTTGTCGACAAGGACGGCGTGGTCAAACTGCGCAAACCTTCCCCTTGGAGCGTGCGTGAAATCGGTCGCTCCATCGACAAGACCCCCCTGCGCCAACGCGAAATCCGTGAACGGCGCGAGGGCGGCTGAACGCGTTTCCCATACCCGACGGCCCCGGCGGCGACCGCCGGTTCCCTTGCAGGATATGTCAAACGCACGGTCATGATCATTCAAACTCGATGATCACATCATCCACGGCGAGGCTGTCGCCGGGGCCTGCGTTGATCTTGGCAACGGTGCCTTTTTTCTCGGCGCGCAGAATGTTTTCCATCTTCATCGCCTCGATGGTGCACAGCGCCTGACCTTCCTGCACTTCTTGGCCCACTTCGACATCGACCTTTACGATCAGGCCAGGCATCGGGCAGAGCAGCAGTTTCGACGTATCCGGCGGCAGTTTCTCGGGCATCAGCTTGGCCAGTTCCGCCTGTCGCGGACGGCGCACATGCACCTTCATATCCGCGCCCCGGTTGCGGATCCGGAACCCGCCCGAGATTTTGTCGGCCTTCAGAACCAGCGGGCTACCGTCTATGTCCAGCACCGCCAGCTGATCGCCCGGCGTCCACTCCGAGGCCACGCGCAATGTCGCGCCGTCTTCGAATTTGACCGTCGCACCCTCTTTATCGGCATTCACCTGAACTGCGTATTCCTGGCCCTGCAGGGTCACGACCCAGCGTTTGCCGACCTTGCGTTCATGGTTGTCCATCCGGCCCGATACACGGGTGCGGCGAATCTCAGCCACCCGGTGCATGGCGGCGCAGGAGGCTGCGATCTGGCGCAGGTCAGCCTCGGGCAGCTCTACGCCCTGGAACCCATCGGGGTACTGTTCTTCGATGAACGCGGTAGTCATCTCGCCCTTGATGAAGATCGGATGATCCATCACTGCCGACAGGAACGGCAGATTGTGCCCGATGCCTTCGACCTCGAAACTGTCCAGCGCCACTCGCATCGCCTCAATCGCTTGATCACGGGTCGGGGCCCAGGTGCACAATTTGGCGATCATCGGATCGTAATACATACTGATCTCACCGCCTTCATAGACGCCGGTATCGTTGCGAACGGCGGCCTCTCCGCTGGGGGCCTCACCCTGCCATTTGTCATTTACCAACAGCGGACCAGCGGCAGTTTCCTGAGGCGGGCGGTAGCGCGTCAAACGACCAATGGACGGCAAGAAGCCACGATAAGGATCTTCGGCATACAAACGGTTTTCAATCGCCCAGCCGGTCAGTGTGACATCGTCCTGGGAGATCGACAGTTTCTCACCGGCTGCGACGCGGATCATCTGTTCAACCAGATCGACACCGGTGATCAGTTCGGTCACCGGGTGTTCCACCTGCAGGCGTGTGTTCATTTCCAGAAAATAGAAGTTCTTGTCACCATCAACGATAAACTCGACCGTGCCAGCGCTGGCATAATCCACAGCCTTGGCCAAGGCCACCGCCTGTTCGCCCATCGCCTTGCGTGTCGCCTCGTCCAGGAAAGGCGATGGCGCCTCTTCCACAACCTTCTGGTTTCGGCGCTGAATCGAGCATTCGCGTTCGCCCAGATAGATGCCATTACCATGGCTGTCGCACAGAACCTGAATCTCGATGTGACGGGGTTGGGTCACGAACCTCTCAATGAAAATCCGGTCATCGCCAAAGGAATTCGCGGCTTCGTTCTTGGAGGACTGGAACCCTTCGCGCGCCTCGTCGTCGGTCCATGCGATCCGCATACCCTTACCACCGCCACCAGCACTGGCCTTGATCATGACCGGATATCCGATCTCATTCGAAATCTTGACGGCCTCGTCGGCGTCTTCGATCAGGCCCATATAGCCCGGAACCGTAGAGACGCCGGCCTCTTGCGCGATCTTTTTAGAGGTGATCTTGTCACCCATGCTTTCAATCGCACCGACCGGAGGGCCGATAAAGGCCACGCCTTCGGCATCCAGCGCTTGGGCGAATCTCGAGTTTTCCGACAGAAAACCATACCCCGGGTGAACCGCCTGTGCACCGCTCTGACGGATTGCCTCCATCACGCGGTCGATGACGATATAGGACTGGTTTGCAGGCGGTGGGCCAATATGCACCGCCTCATCCGCCATCGATACATGCAGGGCGTTCTTGTCCGCGTCAGAATAGATGGCGACCGTGCCGATGCCCATCTTGCGGGCGGTTTTGATAACCCGGCAGGCGATCTCGCCCCGGTTGGCGATCAGGATCTTGTTGAACATGGAACGTCCTCTGTCTTGAAGTTCTGGAAACGCAAAACGCCGCCGCGGGGCAATGGCCCCACGACGGCGTGTCGCGCGATGACGGTCGGGGCGACGGGGGCCCCGAAGATTTCGTTATCTACAGTTGTTCTGGGTCTTGCAGTAAAGCACGTTGCCTGCCGCGCCGACCACGGCACCCAACAGCGGGTCGGCACTGACGACTGCCGCGCCAACGGCGCCGGCTCCGCCGCCAAGCAACGCCTGCTCGCCGGTCGAGTCTCCGCACGCCGCGAGCCCTGCACAGGTCGCCATTGCAAGAATGACTTTCGAGATTCGCATGATGTCTGCCCTTTTTGGTTTTTTAACAATTTCAGAGCCAGATGCGGGAAATCGCCACTGTTATTCAATAACGAGCCTACCGAAATGCCCATTTGCGCAGTTTTATGCCATCCAATGACTGAAGTTTGCACAAAGAAAAACGCGGGCAGGACATTGTGAGAACCACAAGCCTGCCCGCGGAAGGAAGGGGTACGGAATAGTAGGTGCGCGTGCGGCGCAGGCAAAGTAGAGCCGCACGACCCGCTCACCATGCACGGCCCGGTTGCACCTGCAAACCGGGATTGGCCAGTGGTGAAATTTCCGGCCAGAATCTGCCCATTCAGCGAAATATCGCGCAGAAACGCGCCGATTCCGCTCGCGTGAACTTTGGTTGGGCAGGGCGAAATTCGCACCCCGACAGTCACGCAAACCTTTGTTTTATCAACGCTACCTGAGATCACATGACCTGAAGAATTCGATCCTAAGTCGCCGCGGCCAACCCCCGCCGACCGGCCTTTTTCCTGTCCGAGCCTTGATGGTTTTCCCGCCACCAAGCCACGGGTTATACAGGCCATAGTATCAGTGGTTTGCGCCCTTTCCCTCAGGTATTTTGCGCGATTGTCACGCGCCCGATCTGCACAGCGCACATATCCTTCTTGACCCAACCGGGGCAAAGAAACCCTGTTGGAATTTCCAAGGCGTTTATGTGCGACGACGTCGATCACCTTCAGCTATCCCCGCCGAAAATGTCCGGAAACGAGGCTCTGGCCACGCTCGGATCAATGACCAGCAAGGCATCATAGCTGGCGGGGTCAAACGGATCCTCCGCCGGAATGACCTCACGCCCGAAAAACCAGCTCAGGCGACCGGCATCCAGATTGCCACGTTCGAATGGCTGGTCGCCGAAATGCTCCCACAGGGCCTCGATAAAGGCTGCATCCGCGCGACGATCAGCAGGTTTACGATCCCGGAACCGTTCACGCGTTGTCAGTGGGGTAACACCCTTTGGGTTGGCCCGTCTGATAGTGAATTGATAATCCGTCCCGGTCAGACGGCCGGGAAATCCGCGATGTTTCAACATTTCAGCGCCTCTTCGCTAAGGTCCTTTGAGGCGAAGGGGAATGCACAGAAATTGTGGTAATTGACAACCATTCTCAAATCCCTCCGTCCCAGATACATTGGGAATCCTGCAGAAGATACGCTTCGAAGAACTGCGTGGCATCCGGCGCGGTATGGCCAAAATCTATCGGCTTGTTCGAAAGGGAAATCACAACCCTGGCTGGTTCCAGCTTGTGGTGCGCGACATAGGCCACGGCCAGCGTCTGACACAGGTGCTCCATGTCGATCGTGGCGACATCATATCCAATGCGTCCCACATCCGAGCCTATCTTTGGCGCGATGAAGCGAAAGCGCAGCCATAACTCGCCCGGATTGTTGTCCAGCAGGACATCGTTCAGATGTACAGGCTGCCCAGAGGGCACCGGCACCAATGCTTCTGCGAATGTAGGCGAACCAAGACAGAGAATTGCCAGACATAAGGCGCGATCCCAGACCCACCAAAGGCGAGCTCCTCTCTCCGGGATCGCGCGCGCATGCCTACTGGCCCGCGCTTTTCTATGTCCAATAAGGCATTTCATTTAGCAGCTTTGCTCTCAAAGTCAAATTCGCCGTTTGGGGGTCTTTCACCAACGTGCCCAGAGGCAGGCAAACCAGAGCGCCTGCCCCGCGACCGTCAGCTTACAGCGGAATGTTATCGTGCTTTTTCCAGGGGTTTTTCAGTTGCTTGTTACGCAAGCTGGCAAAAGCTCGCGATACGCGGCGGCGGGTCGAATGCGGCATGATCACCTCATCAATGAATCCACGTTCCGCAGCCACAAACGGGTTGGCAAACCGGTCCTCATAGTCCTGAGCGTGCTGTGCGATTTTCTCGGCATCGCCCAGATCCGCACGGTGGATGATTTCGGTCGCGCCCTTGGCCCCCATCACCGCGATCTCGGCGGTTGGCCAAGCATAGTTGAAATCGCCACGCAGATGTTTGGATGCCATCACGTCATAGGCACCGCCATAGGCCTTTCGGGTGATCACTGTGACCTTCGGAACGGTCGCCTCGCCATAGGCAAACAGCAGTTTTGCGCCATGTTTGATCACACCGCCATATTCCTGCGAGGTTCCCGGCAAAAAGCCCGGCACGTCGACCAGTGTCAAAATCGGAATTTCAAAGCAATCACAGAACCGGACGAAGCGCGCGGCTTTGCGGCTGCTGTCGATATCCAGACAGCCGGCCAGCACCATCGGCTGGTTGGCTACAACACCTACGGTCTGACCTTCCAGACGGATAAAGCCCGTGATGATGTTCTTGGCGTAATCTTCTTGAATCTCGTAAAAATCACCCTCGTCCGCCACTTTGGCAATGAGTTCTTTCATGTCATAAGGCGTGTTCGGGTTGTCCGGAATCAATGTATCCAGCGAAGCCTCAATCCGGCCCGGTTCGTCAAAGAAGGGACGAACGGGCGGTTTTTCCTTGTTGTTCAACGGTAGGAAATCGACAAGACGGCGCACTTCGGCCAGTGCTTCGACATCGTTTTCGAATGCACCGTCGGCAACCGAGGATTTCTTGGTATGGGTCGATGCACCACCCAGCTCTTCGGCGGTTACAACCTCATTGGTGACGGTCTTGACGACATCGGGGCCTGTCACAAACATGTACGAGGTGTCTTTGACCATAAAGATAAAGTCGGTCATCGCCGGACTGTAGACAGCGCCACCGGCGCAGGGGCCCATGATCACACTGATCTGCGGAACCACGCCCGAGGCCATGATGTTACGCTGGAACACCTCGGCATAACCCGCAAGCGAGGCCACACCTTCCTGGATTCGCGCACCACCCGAATCGTTGATGCCGATCACCGGAGCACCATTCTGGATTGCCATGTCCATGATCTTGCAGATTTTCTGCGCGTGGGTTTCCGACAGAGACCCGCCGAAAACGGTGAAATCCTGGCTGAAGACATAGACCATACGACCATTGATTGTGCCCCATCCGGTGACGACACCATCGCCTGCAGGCTTTTGATTTTCCATCCCGAAATCCGTGCAGCGATGGCTGACAAACATGTCGAATTCTTCGAAACTGCCTTCATCCACTAACAGCTCTATGCGTTCGCGTGCGGTCAGCTTTCCCCGCGCATGCTGCGCATCAATACGTTTTTGCCCACCCCCCAGCCGTGCATCGTTGCGGCGGCCTTCAAGCTCGGAAAGGATGTCTTTCATAACGATGATCCCCTTTGAAATTTGGCGCGACACTATACTTAGTTTCGTTCAGACCAAAGCCTCATTCGGCAAATTTGCAAATCTTTGAAAATACAGTTTCGGGTAATTGTAAACATGCAAAGTTTCGCACTGAGACACGGTCACGGATGGCAATCCCAAAAACCGTCACTATACATGTGAACCATGCAGTTTACTTTTTCGCCAGCGCGTCGTTCGCCCCCTACCATTGCCACACTTGTGATGCTATCCGGGCTGTCAGCACTGAGCTTGAATCTTTTCCTTCCCAGCCTGCCCAATATGGCCGCGTATTTTGACGCAGACTACAAAGTCATGCAGCTGTCGATCGCTCTGTATCTGATGATCAGCGCAGTAATCCAAATTCTGATCGGCCCCATCGCAGATAAGGTTGGCCGCAGGCCGGTTATTCTATGGGGATTGGTTCTGTTTCTGATTGCGACACTGGGTTGCATCTACTCCCCGAACGCCGAAGTATTTCTGGCCTTCAGGATGTTTCAAGCGGTCGTAGCTGTTGGAATGGTCCTTAGCCGCGCAGCGGTGCGAGACCTTTACGAAGCGGATCAAGCCGCTTCGATGATCGGCTATGTCACCATGGGAATGGCCATTGTTCCAATGATCGGCCCTGCCATCGGCGGCTTTCTGGAAGAGAGCTTTGGCTGGAAGGCAAATTTCTGGCTTCCTTTCGGGCTGGGCCTACTGGCTCTAATGCTGACCTATTCCGACTTCGGAGAAACATCCCGCAAAAGCGGGCTAACTTTGCTGCAGCAATTTCGTGAATACCCGGAATTGCTCAGATCCCCTCGGTTCTGGGGCTATTCCATGGCCTCAGCCCTGTCGTCGGGCGCTTTCTTCGCTTATCTGGGCGGCGCGCCTTTCGTCGGGACTGAACTGTTCGGCCTAACAGCGTCAGAACTTGGCATTTACTTCGGCGCCCCTGCGGTGGGTTATTTCTTCGGCAACTTCTTCAGCGGCAGGTTCTCTGTCCGCTTTGGTGTGAACCGGATGGTTCTTTGGGGGTGCTGGATGAACGCAACCGGCGTTGCACTGTCGACTATCGTGTTCCTTACGGGCTTCGGCTCGGTTCTCAGCTTCTTTGGGTTCATGACCATTGTTGGTGTGGGCAATGGTATGACCATTCCAAACGCAACTTCAGGCGCACTGTCCGTCCGCCCGCACCTGGCCGCGACAGCATCTGGGCTGAGCGGGGCCATCATGCTGGGCGGCGGAGCTGGCCTGAGCGCGCTCACGGGCGCAATACTAACCCATGAAACAGGCGCGATGCCGCTGCTGTGGCTGATGTTGGCCTCTGCAACATTTGCCATCGTTGCTATTGCCATCGTGATCCGGCGCGAACGGTATTTGGGCCTGTAACACGCCTTGCGCAGGACGGTTTGCAAAGCTAGCGTTCAAGATTAGAAAAGTTGCAAAGGCACGCCATGGCGACCCAAAAGCTCTATGCTGGTGCAAAACTGCGTGAAATGCGCACGCGCCTGACGCTGACACAAAAGGAATTCGCAGCCAAACTGGGGGTTTCGCTTCCCTATCTGAACCAGATGGAGAATAACAACCGCCCGATCTCGACCACGGTTGTTCTGGCTCTGGCGCAGGAATTCGGCATGGATGTGACCGAACTTAGCACTGGCGACAGCGAACGTCTGGTCTCAGACCTGCGCGAGGCGCTGGCGGACCCCGTGTTTGATGACGCCATGCCACCGCTCGCTGATCTGCGCCTAACAGCTTCAAACGCCCCCGCAATGGCCCGAGCGTTTATCGCCCTGCACCGCACGTATCGCCAGACGCATGAAAGGCTGGCCTCGCTGGACGAAGCCCTGGGACGTGAAGACGCACAGATTCAGGCCAGCCCCTGGGAAGAAGTGCGAGACTTTTTCCATTATTGCGACAACTACATAGACGCGGTTGACCGGGCCGCAGAACGATTTTCTGGCCGCGCTCAGGACAAAGGCGGAATTCGCGCCGCCGCAATCGAAAGCTTGGGTGAAAATGGTATTCGCGTTCAGTTCCCGGATATCGAAGAAACCCGGAAATACGATGCGGATAGCAAAACATTGCTGCTGTCATCACGGATTGCACCGCAAACACAAGTGTTTCAACTGCTCTTGCAGGTATCCCTAATCAATCAGGACAAGCTGCTTGAAGCGACACTGGATTTCGCCAAATTTCACAGTGATGAGGCGCGCGCGATTGCGAAGATCGGCTTGGCGAATTATTTCGCTGGCGCCTCTCTGATGCCCTATGGCGAATTTCTCAGTGCAGCCCAGCTTTACCGCCATGATTTGGAATTGCTCAGCAATCGTTTTGGAGCATCCATCGAACAGGTGGCCCACAGGCTTTCGACGCTGCAGCGCCCCGGCGCAAAGGGGATACCATTCTTCTTTGTTCGGGTGGATCAGGCCGGAACGATCACAAAACGCCACTCCGCCACGCGCCTGCAATTTGCGCGCTTTGGCGGTGCCTGCCCGTTGTGGAATGTACACCGCGCCTTTGAAACTCCGGGTCACTTCCTGCGGCAGCTTGCCGAAACCCCGGACGGGGTCCGCTATATCTCGCTGGCGCGGGATGTTTCGAAATCGGGCGGTTCGTACGGAGCGCCTGTCCGGCGCTATGCGATTGCGCTGGGATGCGAGGTCCGCCACGCCGAAGCGTTGGTTTATGCCGACAATCTGGATATCTCAAACGCCAGTGCCTACGAGCCCATAGGTATCTCGTGCCGGATCTGCGAACGCCAGAACTGCCACCAACGGTCAGTTCCTCCGCTGGAACGTCGCCTGTCCATCGACACTCATACCCGCGGAACCTTACCCTATGAAGTCACCTGAGCTTTACCCGGCCTAAAACCGCGGCCAGCCGAAACGGGGGCAATGCCCCCACCCAACCCTTAAGCGTTCGACAAAATCGCCCAGATCTCATCCTTCAGTGCGGCGCGTTTCTTGCGCAGCTCGCCTTCGGCAAGGTCCTCCATCGGCTCGACGTTAGTTTCCGCGCGGTGCACGATACGATTGACCTCGTGATACTCTTCGGCCAGCCGAGAAAAATGCGCATCGGACTGTTTAAGCTGACTGATCAATTCGACCTTGTCGGGAAACTCTTCGGCCAATTCGTGCGGGGTGTGGGACATTCCTGTTCGCTCCTTAGAAAATGCGTTGCGATTCAGGTCTATATTGGTCCCACTCCCCCCGCTTTGACGCGGATCAAATCAGCGCTGCGCCGAGGCCCATTGCGGATGAATCCAAGGCTGATCATTGGCTTTGGGCAACGGATCTTTGCCCAGCAGATGATCCGAGACTTTCTCGCCCACCATGATCGACGGCGCATTAAGGTTGCCGTTGGTGATTTGCGGAAAGATCGAACTGTCCGCCACACGCAGCCGATCCACGCCGATCACCCGGCCTTCGGAGTCGACAACCGCGTTCTGGTCATCCGCCCGTCCCATCCTGCAGGTGCCGCAGGGATGATAGGCACTTTCGGCATGCTCAGCGATAAAGGCGTTCAACTCTTCATCTGTTTGTACCGCAGCACCGGGCTGAATCTCTTTCCCGGCAAAGGGTCTGAACGCCTCTTGCCCGAAAATCTCTCGCGTCAGGCGGATACAGGTGCGGAACTCCTCCCAATCTTTTTCCTGGCTCATGTAATTGAACCGGATGACAGGTGCGTCCTCGGGTCGATCCGAGCGCAATGTCACAGCACCCCGTGATTCCGATCGCATCGGACCCACATGTGCTTGGAACCCGTGCCCCTCGGCCGCAGCCTGCCCGTCATAGCGCACCGCCATCGGCAGGAAGTGGTACTGGATGTCGGGGTATTCGACACCCGGCCTTGATCGGATAAAGGCCGCGCTTTCGAACTGGTTCGAGGCACCAAGGCCGGTCTTGGTGAACAGCCATTGCGCCCCGATCAGGCCTTTGCTGACCAGGTTCCAGTGTTTGTAGAGTGTGATCGGCTGAAGCGAGGCCTGCTGGATATACAGCTCCAAATGGTCCTGTAGATTTGCGCCAACTCCCGGACGGTCTGCAACAACTCCGATCCCCTGCTCAGCCAAATGCGCAGCCGGGCCGATTCCAGACAGCATCAAAAGTTTCGGCGAATTGATGGACGAGGCTGCGATGACCACTTCGCGGCGGGCGCGGATGACCTCTGTCTTGCCGCCACGGATCAGTTCAACACCAACAGCACTTCCGTTTTCCAGAACAATCCGGGTCGCCAGACCGCGCACGATATCACAGTTCTCGCGCTTGAGCGCAGGCCGCAGATAGGCATTTGCCGCCGACCAGCGCCGCCCTTTCCAGACGGTCTGCTCCATCGGGCCGAAGCCTTCTTGCTTTTCACCGTTATAGTCGCCCGTGACTTCATACCCGGCTTGCTGGCCCGCATCGACAAAGGCCTGGAACAGCGGGTTCGCACGCGGGCCCCGCGACACATGCAGCGGCCCGTCAGTGCCCCGCCACGCGGAATCACCACCATGACCGCCGTCATGCCAGGTCTCCATCCGTTTGTAATACGGCAGCACATCCGCATAAGACCAGCCATCCGCGCCCATCTCGGCCCAGGTATCGAAGTCCCGGGCGTGGCCGCGCACATAAACCATTCCGTTGATCGAAGAGGACCCACCAATCACCTTCCCTCGCGGGCAGGCCAGACGACGGTTATTCAGATGCGGCTCAGGCTCGGATTGATAGCCCCAGTCATAGCGCGACATGTTCATCGGATAGCTTAGCGCGGCGGGCATCTGGATAAACGGGCCCATGTCGGTACCGCCATGCTCGATCACCAGAACCGAGGCACCGGCCTCACTCAAACGATAAGCCATCGCGCAGCCTGCGGAACCTGCGCCGACGATGACGAAATCTGCTTCCATTTTCGGGTCTCCATTCTCAACCGGAGCCAAGATTTTTCATCGAAAAATCTCTGCCTGACCGGAGAGGGTCTTGTTAATTCGGGTTGTTACTCTCCGCGTGGAAAGCGTTGGCTTTCCTCGACGATATTCAGATCCATGTGGTTACGCATGTACCGCTCAGATGCTTTCTGCAGGGGCTGGTAGTCCCAAGGATAATACCCGCCCTGGCGCAACGCCTCGTACACGACCCAGCGACGCGCCTGGCTGGCGCGAACTTCGGCGTCGAACCGATCCAGATCCCAGCGAGCATCGGACTTGGCACGCAAGGTCTGTAACGTTCCTGCATGCTCTGGCCTGTCTGCAAGGTTCTCCAACTCGGAAGGGTCCGCCTCGAGGTCGAACAGTTGATCAGGGTCTAGCGCACATCGGTTGTATTTCCATTTGCCATAGCGCAAGGACACCAGTGGCGCATAAGAGGCCTCGGCTGCATATTCCATCGCGACCGGCGCACTGCGCTCGTGCCCCATGGCCAGCGGCACAAGGTTTTCGCCATCTGTCCACGGCGCGATCTCTGCCATATCGACACCGGCAAGAGCACCCAAGGTCGGCGTCACATCTATGGTCGAAACCGGAGCGTCGATCCGGCCCGCTGGCAGATCGGGCGCACAGATCATCAGCGGGACGCGGGATGACCCTTCATAGAAGGTCATCTTGAACCACAATCCGCGTTCACCAAGCATATCGCCATGATCCGAAACGAACAGGATGATCGCCTCTTGCCGCGTGGTCTCTAACACCTCGAGGATTTCTCCGACCTTGTCGTCCAGATAAGAGATATTGGCGAAATAGGCGCGGCGTGATTTGCGGGTATCTTCTTGAGTGATGTCAAAGCTGCGCCAGTCATTGGCGTCAAAAATCCGTTTCGAATGCGGGTCCTGATTATCATAACCAAGGTCGGCAATCTCGGGCAGAAGGTGCTCGCAATCTTCGTACAGGTCCCAGTATTTGCGACGTGCAACATAGGGATCATGCGGGTGGGTAAAGCTTACAGTCAGGCACCATGGACGGTCGTCCTTGCCACGGGCCAGATCGTATAGCTTGGACTTGGCGTTATAGGCCACCTCGTCGTCATATTCCATTTGGTTGGAAATCTCGGCTACACCTGCGCCCGTGACCGAACCCATATTGTGATACCACCAGTCAATCCGCTCGCCTGGTTTACGGTAGTCCGGGGTCCAGCCGAAATCGGCGGGGTAGATGTCGGTGGTTAGGCGATCTTCAAACCCGTGCAACTGATCAGGCCCGACGAAATGCATCTTGCCCGACAGACAGGTATAGTACCCTGCACGGCGCAGATGGTGGGCATATGTCGGAATATCACTGCCAAACTCGGCGGCATTGTCATAGACACCAGTGCGCGACGGCAACTGACCGGACATAAAACTGGCCCGACCCGGCGCACACAGGGGCGACGCCGTATAGGCATTCGCAAATCGCGTGGATCGTTCGGCCAGCTTTTTCAGGTTTGGCGCATGCAGCCAGTCGACAGGACCGTCAGGAAAAAGGGTCCCGTTCAACTGATCCACCATCAGGATCAGAATATTAGGTTTTGTCATTTCTCGGCCTCGAGCAAGGTGCTGAGCACGCGCATCGCGTGGTTTACAGCCAGTTGCGGTTCTTCCGGGGCGCTCAGCGCGGCGTGGATATAAAGTCCGTCGATCAAGGCGATCATGTTCCCGGCCGCCTCAACCGGATCGGCCAAATGCGGGCGCAGCGCATAAACTAGGTTCGACCGGATACGGGCCTGATAAATCTGCCACAATCGCAGGGCGTCGTCATTGGTCTGCGCAAGAACGTAGAATGTCATCCACGCTGCCGTCACATCCGGCGTGAAACAGGATGGGGCAAAGCATGCCCGGATGATCGCCTGTGCGCGTCCACTTGGCGTGGCTGCTTTCAGTTCTGACCGGACCTCTGCCCCGAAATCCGACAGGATGCGGCGCATCGCTGCCAGAAAAATCTGATCTTTACCGCCGAAATAGTGATGTGCCAGCGCGCTGGACATGCCAGCCCGCTTAGCGATCTGGCTGACGGTTACATCGAGGGATTTTTTCGACCCGAGCTCAGCAATCGTTGCCTTAACGATCGCATCACGGCGGATTGGCTCCATTCCGAGTTTCGGCATCCGTACCCCTCAACTGCTTTTGATAGAAAAACGCTAGGAGATTTTTATTGACTCGTCAATTAATAACGTTTTTCCGGCAGAAATCGGCTAAAGTTTAGGTGCAATACTGGGGGTCGTCAGGCTGCTGCGGTTCAACACAGCCTCGCGCCAGGCAATAAAACTGACTGCCAACAGAATCAGCGTGCCCCCGGCGACCACCCACAAATCTACGCTTTCGTGGAAAACCAACGCCCCAACCAGCGTGGCCCAGATCAGCTGTAAGAATGTGACGGGCTGCGTCACTGCTACGGGGGCGGCCTGCAGGGCCAAGGTCATCAGATAGTGTCCAAGTGTGGCAAAACAGGCAACCAGAAACAGCACACCCAAATCATGGAGACTTGGAGGGGACCACACGGCAATGGCGAAAGGTATCAGCGCCATCGTCACCCATATGGACATATGTGCAACCACGACCGAGGGCGGCAGATCTCGCACCAGCATCTTGGCCAGCAGGTAGGACGCACCAAGCGTCAACGAAGTCCCCAACATGGTCACGTGACCAACCGAGATATCCCGAAACCCAGGTCGGAGAATAATTGCTACACCGATCAATGCGACACCAATGGCGGCAATCCGGCGGAAGGCTAGCTTCTCGCCTAGAAACAGCACAGCACCCAATGTGACATAGACCGGCGTCATGTAGTTCATGGCCGTGACTTCGGCCAACGGAATTCGGGTCATGGAAAAGAACCACAGCATCACGGCAATGGCGTGAACCACCCCGCGGATGCCGAACAGTGTCAGATGCCTACGTGTCAGAGGTGTCCTAACGATCAGCCGTAACGCTGGCAGTAGGAACACCAACCCAAAGACAAAGCGCAGAAATGCGGCCTGTATCGGGTCCATGGAGGTGCCCAGAGATTTGACGAGCGCAGTCATGACAACAAAGGACAGACCGGCGGAAAACATCCAGAACATTCCCGCCAATGGCCGATAGGTGTTAGGTTGAGTTGTCATGTTAACGGTTCAACACCGAAACACAGGTGGGAACAAGACCTCAGATCGCCACCAGCTTGGCCGCAATCGCCAGCATGACAAAACCGATAACAACATCCAGCACCTGCCATGCCCTTGGGCGGGCAAAGACCGGCGACAGAATCCTTGCCCCGTAGCCCAACGAGAAGAAGAAGACAAAGCTGGACAGCATCGCTCCAATAGCAAAGGCCAACCGGTCATCATATTGTGCAGATATCGACCCGATCAGAACCACCGTGTCCAGATAGACATGCGGATTCAACCAGGTGAATGCCAGCACGGTCAGCAGGACAGACCTCAGACTTGAACGTGTCCCTTCACTGACATCCATGGAAGACCCGCCGTGCCAGGCCGATAGCAGGCTGCGCAACCCGTACCAGGTCAGAAACACAGCCCCGCCATAGCGCATGACCGGCTCGAACCAAGGAGCAGTCTGAGCAAGCGTTCCGAACCCGGCAACCCCTGCCGCAATCAGAATGGCATCCGATACGGCGCAGGTCAGGCATAGGGCAAAAACATGTTCGCGGCGCAGCCCTTGACGCAGGACAAAGGCGTTCTGCGCACCAATGGCCAAAATCAGACTAAAGCCTAGAGCGAATCCGGAAATCAGAGATGCGGACATGAAACCTCCTGTGTTCGATTTGATTGACTAGAGCCAGTCAGTCGATTTATCAAATTAAAGAAGTTACACCTGGTTAAGCTCTGCTAATGTTGCTGGATCCCAATCACCTTGCCGCACTTTCGGCCATTCTACGCCACGGAAGCTTTGACGCCGCCGCCACAGAGCTGTCGGTGACGCCTTCGGCGATATCGCAGCGGATCAAGTCATTAGAGGATCGGATAGGCGCCGCTCTGATCACTCGTGGTGCGCCCTGCACAGCGACACCCGCCGGCTTGCGCATTGCCAGATACGCCGAGGATATCGGGCTGCTTGAGGCACAGCTGGCCCGTGAACTTGCGTTGGAGGGAACCTCTGGCCCCACCCAGGTGCGCATTGCAATTCCTGCAGACAGTTTGGCCACATGGTTCATCGCTGCGATGGCCCAAACAGATGAGTTGCTGTTCGATCTGGTAATTGATGATCAGGACCATTCGGCCGATTGGTTGCGCCGCGGTGAGGTCAGCGCGGCTCTTACCACCGGAGGGCAACCGGTCTCTGGCTGCGATGCCCATCCACTTGGGGATTTCAGGTATATTCCAACGGCCAGCCCAGGTTTTATGCATAAATGGTTCCGGGACGGTGTAACCAAAAGCAGCCTTGCCATGGCACCGTGCCTGACCTTCAATCAAAAGGACGGTCTTCAGAAAGCCTGGTTTGCCAGAGAGTTCGGGCACCACATTTCCCCGCCATCGCATTTCCTGCCATCCTCACACGGGTTTGTGGATGCAGCGATCGCCGGCATCGGGTGGGGAATGAACCCGATTGAGTTGGTACAAAAGCCTTTGGCAGATGGCCTGTTGTGCCCCTTGATACCAGACACGCCCCTTGATGTTCCGCTGACCTGGCAGGTCGGGCGTGTCTTATCCTCGGCCCTTTCGCCGCTGACCGCCGCTGTAAAGCGCGCGGCTGTCGACGCGCTTATTCAACGATAGACAGGATTGGCCGATCAGGATGGCTCGGGCGCTTTAGGAATTGGCGTCACCACCCGGTAACAGGCAAAAGCTGCGATCAGGCTGACCAAGACAACGATCAAAACCGCCGCAGAGACCTCGTGCATATGCGCCAGCCCAGCCAGCGCCGCCGACACGATGACCGCAACAATCCGCGAGATGCTTTTCACCGCTGCCGCCCCTTTGACCCGCTGATCAAACGGGGCGATATCCAGAAAATACAACTTTCGGGCACTGCTGATGCCTGTTACCGCCACGGTCACCACAAACAGGGCAACCGCATGAGTGTGCACCTGATGACCGATATGGAGGTAATGGACCGTCAGCAGCCCTGCTCCGGTCAAGGCCACCATCAGAGTTCCGGATACCATGACCGCCCGGTGGGATTTCAGGTTAACAAACTGCCACAAAGGCGCAGAGACCAGATATCCAGAGGCCGACGAAATGATCATTGCGGTAAGACCTTTGGCCGAACTGTGATGTGCCTCGGCCGCCATCAGGGCAAAGAACGGAACCGATAGACTGACAACCACAATCGGAAGGCGCATGACCATATAGCGCCGGAACCAGGTCTGGTTGAACATCGCCAGAATATCGGTGAAATACTCGGACCAATGTCTTTTGCTTTCGTCCTCAGGCGCTGTGGAAATTTTCTGATGCGGAACTTCGGACATCGCCAGGATTGATAGGCCAGACAACAGAAAAAACACCACTGCAACTCCGATCACAACCGAATGGCGCGCAAACGGAGGGTTGCCCAGCGTGATTTGATGGACCAACAGAACAAGACCGATTGCGCCCAATCCGCCGGCGCCTAACTGCAGATATCGCATGATCATCCGTGACCTGGACTGAACGTGCGCGCCCAGCAGGTCAGTAAGCAGCAATGTCTGGATCTCACCTACGAGACCGATCAAAAAAAATGCGGCGATAAAGGCTGTAGCCGTGAACACGAGACTGCCCGTCGCGGCCGCCGCCAGAGCCATGACAAGGCAGGCCCCGATCAATACTTCGGTCATCGCGATGCTGCGTTTCTTCTGTTCGCGCAGCGCAATGACTTGGGCCAGAAACACGTCGGCGATCATGCTGCCGACCATGCGGATTGAAACCAGCGCGCCGGCGATGAACATCGGGAGTTCCAGCGAAACCGCAAGAAACGGCAAGACAATGGACGGGCTGCCAAGGGTCCAGGCGACCTGGGACAGAATACTCTGCCCGGTCAAAACAGGCACATTGCGTTTGGCCAAATCAAATTGAGGTTCGGTCATCTGCTCTTTGACTCACTGCTTCAGCTATTCGACCCAGCCTATGGGTTCGAACCTGATCGGCCAATAGCCCTATCCTCCAACCAACAAAAAACCCGGCCTGACGGCCGGGTTTCCAAATCTCAAGATGCGGGGCAGATCAAAGCTGCGCCATCACCTCATCCGAGGCTTCGAAATTGGTTGTGACGCGCTGAACGTCATCATCATCTTCCAGCGCATCGACCAGCTTCATCAGCTTTTGCATATCCTCAAGCCCCAGCTCGGTCGTGGTGCTTGGCTTCCAAACCAGTTTGGTGGATTCCGTTTCACCCAGCGCGGCCTCGAGCGCGTTCGAGACGTCGTTCAGATCGGTGTCGGCGCACCAGATGATATGACCTTCGTCCGAGCTTTCAACATCTTCCGCGCCTGCCTCAATGGCCGCTTCGAACACGGTGTCGGCATCACCAACCGTTTCCGGATAGACCACTTCACCCTTGCGTTCGAACATAAAGCCGACGGAACCGGTCTCGCCAAGATTGCCGCCATTCTTGGAAAAGGTCGAGCGCACGGTCGATGCGGTCCGGTTCCGGTTGTCGGTCATCGTCTCGACGATGACGGCCACGCCGTTGGGGCCATAGCCTTCATACCGGATTTCTTCGTATTCGTCGCCGTCGCCTGCCTGCGATTTCTTGATCGCCCGGTCGATCACGTCTTTGGGGACCGAGTTTGACTTGGCCTCTTTCACCGCCAAACGCAGACGCGGGTTCTTGTCTGGGTCGGGGTCGCCCATCTTAGCGGCAACAGTGATCTCTTTTGACAGCTTGGAAAACAGTTTGGACCGCGCGGCGTCCTGACGTCCCTTGCGGTGCTGGATATTGGCCCATTTGGAGTGGCCTGCCATGGTGCGTCCTCGTGATAGTGATTGCGTATTTGGCGCCCATATAGACGTTTGCGGGCCATGGGATCAAGAGACCGGCTTGCGACGGCTTCTTCTGCGAGTATGTTGGCGGTATGACGACAGATCAGATCATACTTTTCGCTCTCTTTGCCACTGTATTCGGAATGCTGCTTTGGGGGCGGTTTCGCTATGATCTTGTTGCGTTTTCCGCGCTTCTGATCGGAGTGGTGTTGGGTGTAGTACCCGTCGATGACGCTTTTGCCGGTTTTGGTCACTCGGCGACCATCATCGTCGCGCTGGTTCTGGTCGTTTCGGCCGGACTGGTCCGGTCCGGTGCGGTATTCCTGATCACGCGATCCCTGGTTGACGCGGCACGCGGCCTTGGGGCCCATATCGCCTTGATGGGCGGTATCGGGGCGGTTCTGTCCGCCTTCATGAATAACGTCGCTGCCTTGGCCCTGTTGATGCCGGTCGACATTCAGACCGCACGAAAAGCCGGACGAGCCGTCGGCCTGACCCTTATGCCGCTCAGCTTTGCAACAATTCTGGGTGGGATGGCGACCCTGATTGGCACGCCACCGAACATCATCATCGCCTCAATCCGCGCAGAAACTCTGGGCGAGCCCTTTCGTATGTTCGATTTCGCCCCTGTGGGTGGCATTGCTGCGATTGCCGGGCTTGCCTTTGTCTCACTGGTGGGCTGGCGATTGATCCCGAACCGGGGACCGCAAACCGAAACCTCTGAGGCGCTGGCCGAATATATCGCAGAACTGACCGTCCCAACGGAATCGCCGTTGATCGGCAAACGGGTCAGCGAGCTTTATGAAGATGCCGAGAAATCCGACGTCGCCATCATCGGCCTGATCCGCGACGGCAAGCGCCGCTATGGCCGGTCGGCCCATGCAACACTGAATCAGGGTGACGCGCTGGTGCTTGAGGCCCGCCCCGAGGCGCTGGATGAATTCCGCGCGGCGCTGAAGCTGGATTTTTCGGACACACGTCGACAGGAGCTTCTGACCGCTGAAGGCGACGGGCTGGAAGTCGTCGAGGTTGTCGTGACCGAAAACGCCCGCATCACCGGGCGTACGGCGCAGGGGTTGGGGTTGGCATGGCGGCAGAGCACCGTTTTGATGGGCATTTCGCGCCAGGGCCGCAGCATCACCGAACAGGTCCGCAAAACCGAGGTTGAGGCTGGCGACATCCTGTTGTTGCTGTGCCCGCGTGATCGCAGCGCCGATGTGACCGAATGGCTGGGATGCCTACCGCTGGCCCAACGCGGTCTGAACGTCACCGCCAATGAAAAGGCGTGGCTTGCGATTGGCCTGTTTGCCACCGCGGTGCTGGCGGCCAGTGTTGGGCTGATCTACCTGCCGGTCGCATTGGGGCTTGTTGTGGTTGCCTATGTGCTGACCAAGATCATGCCAATCGCGGATCTCTATACTCACATCGAATGGCCGGTGGTCGTTTTGCTGGGCTCGATGATCCCCCTGGGCAGCGCACTGGAAACCTCGGGCGGCACCGAACTGATCGCCAATGCGCTGATCCAGTTAACTAACGGCCTGCCTGCATGGGCTATTCTGACCGTTCTGATGGTGGTCACCATGACCCTGTCGGACGTGTTGAACAACACCGCCACGGCGATTGTGGCGGCCCCGGTCGGCATTCAGATGGCCCGCACGCTTGAGGTTTCCCCCGACCCGTTTCTGATGACGGTCGCCGTTGCAGCCTCGGCTGCGTTCCTGACGCCTATCGGGCATAAGAACAACACGCTGGTTCTGGGTCCGGGTGGCTATCGGTTCGGAGACTACTGGCGCATGGGCCTGCCGCTGGAAATCCTGATCATTGCGGTTTCGATACCCGCCATCCTTGTGTTCTGGCCGCTGTGACGGGTAAGAGCCGTTCCATGAAACAATTTCTGATCCTGCAGTTACGCCCGGAAACCGATGCGTCCGATGCCGAATATGCCTCGATTTTGGACAAGACCGGCTTGAGTTCTGAACAGACCCATCGCATCCGGTTGGATTGTGAAGACCTGCCCGACGGCTTGGACGTGACCGACTATGCTGGAGTGATCGTCGGCGGCGGCCCCGGCTGTGTCAGCGACGATCCGGCGACAAAATCGCCGACGGATGCCCGCACCGAAGCCGCCATCATGGGCCTGATGCCGCAGATCACCGCGCGCGATCATCCGTTCATGGGGTGCTGCTATGGGCTGGGTATTCTTACCGCGCATCTGGGTGGCGATGTCAGTAAAGACCAGTTCGGAGAGCCCGTCGGCCCCTCAACCTGCCACGTGACAGAGGACGGTGCGACCGATCCACTGATCTCGGGGCTGGGTCAGAGTTTTGATGCTTTTGTGGGCCATAAAGAGGCTGTGCAATCCCTGCCAGAAGGGTGCGTGCATCTGCTTGCCTCGGACCCTTGCCCGTTCCAGATGATCCGCTGGGGCCAGAATGTCTATGCCACACAGTTCCACCCCGAGGCTGATGCCCGCGACTTTGAAGAACGTATCACCATCTACAAACACCACGGCTATTTCCCGCCCGAAGATGCTCAGCGTCTGATCGACATTTGCCACGCCGCCAATGTCACTCTGCCCGGTGAAATCCTGCGCAGGTTCGCCCAACGCTACGGCTGACCCTACGGCGCGGTTGCCTGCGGCTTTGACCCTCGCTTACGCTGGTCCGAACGGCTTTGGGAGGAGTTGTAGTTGGATCTGCTTATTAATGTCGGCCTGCCACTATCGTTGGCCATAATCATGCTGTCCTTGGGTGTCGGGCTTGAGATCGCCGATTTCCGCCGGGTTGTCAGCAGACGATACCCTTTTGCGATAGGGGCGTTCTGCCAGGTGATCTTGCTTCCCATTGCGGCATTTACAACGGTCAAACTCTTTGCACTGCCACCGGAAATTGCAGTCGGTGTTATGCTCCTCAGCTTTTGCCCCGGCGGTGTTACCAGCAATATCCTGACTAAACTGGCCAAGGGTGATGTCGCTCTTTCCGTCAGCCTGACAGCCATCATCAGCTTGCTGTCGATGGTGACGGTACCCGTATTGGCCGCCTGGTCGATCAATCACTTCATGGGCGAGGACGCACCCGAGGTCTCGATCACCGGCCTCGCCATAGCGATGTTCCTGATAACCACCCTGCCCGTCGCTATCGGCGTCAGTATACGGCATTTCGCAAAAGGATTCGCAGAACGGGTCGATGCCCCTCTGTCCAAACTGGCTTCGATTCTTTTCGTCCTGATCGTTCTCGCCGCGCTGGCCGGGAACTGGGAAATGTTCGTCGAAAATTTGGGGCTGATGGGGTCGGCGTTGATCACCCTGAACATTGCGCTGCTGCTGATCGGGCTGGGACTGGCCTGCGCCGTGAACCTGTCATGGAACGAGAGCAAGACGATCTCGATCGAAACTGGCATCCAAAACTCGACTCTTGGCATCACATTGGCAGCGCTGATTACCAGCACGGAAAACGGGCTAAGCCCTCTTGCTCTGCCATCGGCCGTCTATGGTATCTTGATGTATGTCGTCGCCCTGCCATTTATCGCCTGGCTGCGCCGCAGCTGAGAGGAAAAAACATGTCCAATAACACCGCAGATGCCATTGTCGTTGGGGCTGGGCTGGCTGGGCTTGCGGCCGCGGCCGAGCTAGGCGACCGCGGAAAAAAGGTGATCATACTGGATCAGGAACCCGGTCATTTCCTCGGCGGTCAGGCGTTCTGGAGCCTCGGTGGATTGTTCATGGTCGACACGCCGGAACAGCGCCGGATGGGCATCAGGGACAGCCACGAACTGGCCTTGCGTGACTGGCAGGGCAGCGCGCAGTTTGACCGCGAAGAAGACGCTTGGCCCCGCAAATGGGCCGAGGCTTATGTCGAATTCGCCGCCGGTGAAATGCGGCCCTGGCTGCACGATATGGGGCTGCGATGGATTCCTGTGGTTGGATGGGCCGAACGTGGCGGTTCTTATGCCGATGGACATGGCAATTCGGTACCTCGGTTCCACATCACATGGGGCACCGGCCCTGGTGTTCTGGAACATTTCATCCGTCGCGTGCGCGAACATGTCAGCACAGGCCTGATCCAGCTGAAGTTCCGCCACCAAGTCAGCCATATCATTATGCAAAACGGCTGCGCCAAAGGCGTCTCGGGAGAGGTCTTGGCTGAGGACGCAGCCGCGCATGGCGCCAAGACCAACCGGGAAGAGGTCGGGGAATTCGAGGTCTATGCTCCTTCGGTCATCGTCAGTTCGGGCGGTATTGGTGGCAATTTCGAAATGGTGCGCAAGAACTGGCCGCGCGACCGCCTGGGCGAACCACCCAAAGACATGATCGCGGGCGTGCCGTTCCACGTTGACGGTCGGATGATCCCTATCAGCGAAAAGGCCGGTGGGCATGTGATCAACGGCGACCGGATGTGGCATTACACCGAGGGCGTCAAAAACTGGAACCCGATCTGGCCATCGCACGGAATTCGTATCCTGCCCGGCCCAAGCTCTATGTGGTTTGACGCGCGCGGCAATCGTCTGTTGCCCCCTTGTTTGCCGGGGTTCGACACGTTGGGCACGTTGAAAGAGATCCTGAAAACCGGTTATGAATACAGCTGGTTTGTGCTGACCCAAAAGGTGATCAAAAAGGAATTTGCGCTCTCCGGGTCGGAACAGAACCCGGATTTCACCTCGGGCAGCTGGAAAGAGGTTATCCGTCAGCGCATTTTGTCAGGATCGCAAGCCACCGCGCCGGTCGAGGCCTTCAAACAACACGGGGAAGATTTCATCGTTGCCAACACTCTGACCGAACTGGTCAGCGGCATGAACCAACTGGGTGGCGATCTGATCAAAGAGGCGCATTTGCGCGCCCAGATCGAAGCGCGGGACTCACAGGTCGACAACCCTTTTACCAAGGACGCGCAGATGGCGGCGATTCTGGCGGCCCGCAACTATCGGGGTGACAGGTTGATCCGCACCGCCAAACCACACAAGTTCCTTGATCCTGCGAATGGGCCGCTAATCGCGGTCAAACTTCACATGCTGACGCGCAAAACGCTGGGCGGTTTGCAGACCAACCTCGACAGTCAGATGATCGGTGCAAACGGTCAGGTCGTTCCCGGGTTGTTCGCCGCAGGAGAGGTCGCCGGTTTCGGCGGCGGCGGCTATCACGGATACAACGCACTGGAAGGCACATTTCTGGGCGGCTGCATCTTTTCCGGGCGCAACGCAGGACGGTCGCGCGCTGTGGCCTGATTAATGCGTGCGTATGAATTTCAGAACCGGGTCGCCTGCGCTGTCCAGCAGCGCAAGGCTATCGCCCGCCACCGCATAGGACACCACGTTTTGCAGCGCGGCAAAGAACTGATCCTCGACCTGCTCCATCTCGGGTGGGCAGGCCATCAAAGTGGCCGCAATATTGTCTGGAAACGTCAGCGAAGTGCCCGAAATCTCGGCCTGCCCGGTGAACCGGTTGCAACCGCCTGAGCCGCTAAAGGCACCGCCTTGCGCAAACTCAAGCTGCGGGGCGCGTTCGCTGTTCAGCACGGCCCCCTCCACACCAATCGCCGTCCAGCTTGTGTTTTCCAGCCCCGCCGACGTGGGGCCGTCCGTCTTGACCAACAAAATGTCGGCCGTATCCGGCGCACCATTGGTCAGGACCGGATACACCGTGTCGGTCGTAAACAGCAGTTGTGACCCACGATATATTGCCCCCCGCACCGCATAGGTCATCCCGTCACGGATCAGAGCATCATCATAGGTCAGTTCAAACTCGGCAGGCACCCCGCTCAGCACGTAGCGCTGCGCAGCCAGCGTTACCGCTGGCGCATCCGCAAGCGATATATCCTGCAGCTCGATATAAAGCGTCGCGTCTTCAGGCACGGCAATCCGTTCGCGGTAGGAGGCGGTACCGGTCACCGAACCAGCCGATACATCGCTGCCAATCAGCGCCACCATAATCGCACCCATTACGATCAACTGACCAAATTTTGGAAAAGGCATAATCCCGTCCTTTCGTCCAAGTTCTAGAGGAAAAGATTGTGTCTGGATCAGCCTTTACAAGACCGTCAGCGCAAAACCGGCGGGTTCGCGCCGGTGTTACAACGGCCAGATGATCGGAATAAGCAACGAAGCAAGCAGCCCTACCGTCAGGTTCAAGGGGATGCCAACCTTCATGAAATCGACAAACCGATATCCCCCCGGACCATAGACCATCATGTTGGTCTGATATCCGATTGGTGTCGCAAAGGATGCAGATGCCGCCAACATCACCGCAACCACCAGCGGCCTTGGGTCTACGCCGACGGCCTGCGCCAACCCGATTGCGATCGGCGTGACCACTACCGCAACGGCGTTGTTGGAGACGAGTTCGGTAAGCACCGAGGTCAAAACATAGATGGCCCAAACGATCAGGAACGGTGGCAGCGCACTTAGCCCAGGTGCGATTGCATCGACGATCAGGGAAACCGCACCAGACTTATCAAGCGCAGCCCCGATGGCCAGCATCGAGAATATCAATGCCAGAAGTCGCCCCTCGATAAAGGAAAACGCCTCATCCGCGTCTATGCAGCGGGTGACCAGAACCAGAGCGACCGCAAGAATGGAGAGCAACAGAATTGGCGCCACACCCAATGCGGCCAATACAACGATCCCGATCAATGCCCCAATCGCCACCGGAGCGTGATTGCGGCGGAACGCCCGCGCCGAGGGCTGTGTCACGTCGACCATATCCATATCAGCGGCAAGCTTCTGGATATCGGCAGGTGATCCCTCCAACAGCAGAGTATCCCCGACTCGCACCACGAGGTCGTCTAGTTGACGACCGATATTCTGGTTCCGCCGATGTACCGCCAGAACGTAGACACCATAGCGGCGGCGCAGGCGCATCACGCCCAGCGTTCGCCCAACCATACGGCACCCCGGTGTGATCAGCACTTCGACCGTTTTGGTCTCGACCGCAGAAACCTGATCAACACGCTTTAACTCTTTGTTGCTTTGCAGGCTCAGCAACTCGGTCATCTCGGTCCGCAGGACCACGCGATCCCCAACCTTAAGTGTCACCCCTTTGAGGTTGCGCCGCAAAGACTCGTCCCCGCGGACCACGTCAATCAGGCGTACGCCGGGGCGTTTGAACAGTTGCACCCCTGTCACCTCGCGCCCGATCAGGTTGCTGTCGGGCGGAATGACGGCCTCGGTGAAGAACTTCATCTTAGAGCGATCACTGAGAAGCGAGGCCATGCTGTCGCGTTCCGGCAGCAGGCGCGGCGCAACAAAGCGCAGATAGATCATGCCGTAGATCACCACTGCGATGCCCAAGGGCGTGACTTCGAAAATCGTGAATGCAGCCAGACCCTGAGATCGCGCGACACCATCCACAAGCAGGTTGGTCGAGGTGCCGATCAGTGTCAGCGTCCCCCCCATGATGGCAGCATAGCTGAGCGGGATCAGCAGTTTCGAGGCCGGCACATTCAACGTGCGGGCAATCTGTACAAAAACCGGGATCATCACGACGACAACGGGTGTGTTTGACACCACCGCCGAGGCCAGAACCACAAACCCCATCAGCAGTGCGATAGCGATACGCGGATTAACCTGCGCCTGTTTCTGCGCAGTCGCGGTAAAGGAATCCAGCGCCCCGGTTCTGACCAGAGCCCCCATGACGATGAACATCGCCGCAATCGTCCATGGCGCAGGATTGGACAGAACTGCCAACGCGCTTTGATAGGGCAGGATACCGGTCACCAGCATCAGGGCAACGCCCGCGATGGCGACAACCTCGGTCGGGTAAGCCTCGCGCAGGAACATGACAAACATGCCTGCGACAACCAATAGCGCCACGATCGCGCTGCCCGTTTCTGTCAGTTGAAGAAATTGCATTCGTGGTATTCAGTCCGAACCCTGGCCCAGCTTGCGCGCCCGTCGGGCAGTTTCCCGTATTGCGGGCAGCAGGGCAAGCCCAACCTCGCGCTATTGCGGCCCGGCTTGTTGCAAGCGACCCCCAACGCGCACCATTTGCACGGATTTTGCCTGACCATTGCGATCATCGGTTTCCACGAACACACCGCTTAGCGTTGCTTCGCCATTTGCAGGCGTAAACCGCGCCTTGGGCATCCCGGTGATGAACCGGCGCATCGGTTCTAGCTTTTCCATACCAATGACAGAATCGTAATCCCCGCACATCCCGGCATCGGTCAGATAGGCTGTTCCCCCCGGAAGGATCTGCGCATCCGCGGTTGGAACATGCGTATGGGTTCCAACCACGAGGCTGGCGCGCTTGTCGCAATAATGCCCCATCGCCATCTTTTCGGATGTGGCCTCGCAATGCATATCAACGATGATCGCCTGCGCCTGACCGCCGCGCGGGTGTGACTTCAGAATTGGCTCGATGGCCGAGAACGGATCATCGAAGGGCCGCTTCATAAAGACCTGCCCAAGCACCTGTACAACCAGAACCTTGCGCCCGCCAGGGGCGGTATAGAGACGATGCCCGCGCCCCGGAGCACCCTTAGCAAAGTTAACGGGGCGCACAATGCGCGGTTCGCTCTCAATGAATTGCAACATGTCCTTCTGGTCGAAAGCGTGGTCGCCCAGCGTCAGACAATCCGCCCCTGCATCTAACAGCAGCTTGGCATGATCCCCGGTCAAACCCATTCCGTTCGAGGCGTTCTCACCATTGATCACCACGAAATCCAGCCGCCATTCGTCGCGCAGACGTGGCAGATGTTGCTGAACGGCCGCGCGTCCAGCGCGGCCCATAACGTCACCCAGAAAAAGTATCCTCATAGAAACCGTCTAAGTGTGGCAATTCGCAAGTACAAGCCGTTAAGCTGACCCAATGAACGGCAAAACTCTTTATTTAGGAGATTCTTTATGTTTCGGATCGGTCTGACCTTTGGTGTCTGTGCCACCCTTGCTGCCTGCTCGGAAGAGCAAGCGGTCAACTCAAACCCACAGCTGCCAAACCCCTCGGCCATCTATTGCATCGACAGCGGTGGGCGGTATGAAATTCGGGACGGAGAGAATGGCCAGACCGGCGTGTGCATATTGCCTGATGGCACCGAAAAAAATGCCTGGGAATATTTTCGCGCTAAAAACCAGGGCTGATACCTTCGTTAAAAGGTCAACACTCGGCTTTCGGTTACTACCATATCAAGCGGCTGATCCGTCGATTCCAGCGGCAGCCCGTCTGCTTCTTGCGCATCGAAGGCAAAACCGATGGCCAGAGTCGGGCGTTTCACGCGCAGCCCTTCCAGTGTCCGGTCATAGAACCCGCCCCCATAACCCAGACGCCCTCCATTTGCATCGAATGCCACCAGCGGAACGATCAGAATTTCGGGATCGAAATAGTCATCGACCTCGGGCACTTTGGCGCCAAACGGGCCATCCTTCAGCCTGCCTTCGGGCGTCCAACGAGAGAATTTCAGCGGCTGTCCGGCCGCCTGAATAACCGGTACGCCCACCGGGCCGTAAGCGGACGCCTCGGCCATGGCGGGCAGCGGGTCACTCTCGGTCCGGATGGGCATATAACCCGACATGGGTACTCCGCGGTGCCCGGCCAGAATTTCAGACAGTCGCCCGGCGGCACCGGGCGGATTTGCATCAAACGCAGATTTGCGCCGGGCAAAGGCCGCCTTGCGCGCGGCAGCTTTGATTTCGGTCAGATCGGTCACAATAGCACCACGCTGGCAAGCCCAAGAAAGATAAAGAATCCCATGACATCCGTCGTTGTCGTCACAAAGGTTCCTGACGCCAGCGCCGGGTCAATACCCATCCGGTCTAGCACGACCGGTACTACCGTACCTGCAAAGCCTGCGATCACCATGTTCACGACCAGAGCGGAGCCAATCACGACACCCAGCAACGGCGAGCCGAACCAATACATTCCCACCACGCCCAGAACGGTGGCAAAACACAGCCCGTTCAACATGCCCACCAGCAGTTCCCGTCGGATCACCCGCATTACGTTCGCACCTGTCAGGTCGCGCGTTGCCAGGGCTCGCACTGCGACGGTCAGCGATTGTGTCCCCGCATTGCCCCCCATCGAGGCCACAATCGGCATCAGAATGGCCAACGCCACCAACTGATCAATCGCCGCCTCGAACTGGGAAATCACCAGCGAGGCGCAGATCGAAGTACACAGGTTTACCGCCAACCATGGCAGGCGTCGCCTGCTGGTCGCGGCCACACTGTCGGACAGCGAGCTTTCGTTGCTGACACCGGCTAGGCGCAACATATCCTCTTCGTATTCCTCATCCAGCACCACCATCGCGTCATCAATGGTGATCACACCAACAAGCCGTCCGTCACCATCCACCACTGGGGCCGAGATCAGGTGGTACTGATTGAACGCATAGGCCACGTCCTCTTCATCCTGATCGACGGGAATGGTATAGAACTCTTCTTCGGCAATTTCGTGCAGAGGCACCTCGCGCCGGGTGGCCATGAGTTTGCCCAGTGTTACCTGTGCTGTTGGCTTCAACCGCGGATCAACAAGAACCAAATGGTAGAATTGTTCTGGCAGTCCGTCATTGGCACGCATAAAGTCAATGGCCTGCCCAACTGTCCAATGCTCGGGCGCCATGACGACTTCGCGTTGCATAAGCCGTCCGGCCGAGTTTTCCGGGTAGGATAACGCCTGTTCGGCCGCGATCCGTTCGGAATCCTCCAGCGCACCCAGGATGGCTTCTTGCTGCGGCTCTTCAAGGTCTTCCAGCAGATCGACGACATCGTCGCTTTCCATGTCGCGTACGGCATCCGCCAGAACATCGGGACGCAGGACTTCAATAACTTCTTCCCTGACACCTTCGTCCAGTTCAGACAGAATATCGCCGTCGAACTCTTTGTCATACAGACGGATCAACCGGGCGCGGTCATAAGGGTTGATCTGTTCCAGAAGGTCGGCGATGTCGGCAGCGTGCAGCGGGTCCATCAATTCGACCAGCTTGTCGCGGTCATCAACATCAACTGCATACAGAATGGATGATACCGTTCGACGATCCAGTGCATAAGCGTCATCATCAGAAGTCGGCTCACTTACGGGTTCGTTAATACCTGTTGTCATATCTGCCCCCGCTCTGTTCGCCCATTGGCCCCTAAATAGAAGAAGCAGCTACCGGAAAACAATGACAATGCGCCGATTTACCGACAACTTTCCTGCCCCTATGCTGTTTCGCAGTCCCAGACAGGCGGAGATGAATGAGTATGGCGCAAAAAACGCTGCTGAAAGGGCGTGTCCTGAGTTTCACTGGCACCCCGTTCGAGGGCGAACCGACCGAGGCTGTCAAAATCAGCGAAGCGGTTCTGATCGAAAACGGTCGGATTTCCAGCGTATCGGATGCCGACAGTCTGCACAATGCCCACCCCGAGGCAAAAGTCGTGGATCATGGTCAGCACGTGATCCTTGCAGGATTTGTTGATGCGCATGTGCATTATCCGCAGACCGCCATGATCGCCAGTTGGGGCAAACGCCTGATCGACTGGCTGAACACCTATACCTTCCCCGAAGAGATGAAATTCGGCGATGCAGCCTATGCCTCTGAGATTGCCAACCGGTATCTGGACCTGACAGCGGCACATGGCACCACCACGATGTGCAGCTATTGCACCATCCATCCCGAGAGTGTTGATGCCTTTTTCCTTGCGGCCAAACAACGCGGTCAACGGGTGGTTGCGGGCAAAACCTGCATGGATCGCAACGCACCCGATGGTCTGAGAGATACCGTGCAAACTGCCTATGACCAATCCCAGACTCTGCTTGAGAAATGGCACGGGATCGATCGCCTGTCCTATGCCATAACGCCGCGTTTCTCACCTACCTCCACACCCGAGCAGTTAGAGGCCATGGGCGCATTATGGGCAGAGCATCCCCATTGCCTGATGCAAACCCATCTCAGCGAACAGACTGATGAAATTGCCTGGGTACGCGAGCTGTTTCCCGACGCCCGCGATTATCTGGACACCTATGAAAAGTTCGGCCTGCTGGGCCCCAACGGCCTGTATGGCCACGTCATCCACCTTGAGGCACGTGAACGCGACCGGCTGCGTGAGGTCGACGCTGCGTTGATCCATTGTCCGACCTCAAACACCTTTATCGGGTCAGGACTGTTCGACATGGCAGGGTTGATGCGCGACGGACACCGGGTTGGTCTGGCAACGGATACTGGTGGCGGTTCAAGTTTCTCGATGCTGCGCACGATGGCATCGGCCTATGAGATCGGACAGCTGCGCGGAACCCCGCTGCACGCCGCGCAACTGCTGTGGCTGGGCACCGTAGGGTCGGCCCGAACGCTGAGGCTGGATGACAGCATCGGCAATATCGCCCCGGGAATGGAGGCCGACCTGATCGTGCTCGACCTCGCCTCAACCCCGGCCATAGCTCAGCGCGAGGCCTGCGCCGATGACCTGTGGGAGGCCCTCTTTCCCACCATCATGATGGGCGATGACAGGGCGATTGCCGAGGTCTGGATCGCGGGTCAGCCTGTCCAAACCTAAGGTTGCAAAGCGCGGGCCAATCGGTTCTGCCGCTCAATCACCCGGGGCAGATCCAGCGTTGCGATCTGCCCGTCCCGCACGATCTGGCGACCTTCGACAAACAGGTGCTTCACCCGCGCCGGTCCGGCAAGCAACAGGGCGGCTGGATCCCAACTGCCCGCGCTTTCGATGCCGCGCGTATCCCAAATGGCTATATCGGCACGCTTACCGATAGCCAGACGGCCGCAATCAGGTCGGTTCAAGACATCCGCCCCACCCCGCGTGGCAATTTCAAGCGCCTCGCGAGAGGACATGGCATCGGCACCGCTTGCGACGCGCTGCAACAACATAGCCTGCCGCGCCTCGAGGATCAGATTGCCGCTGTCATTACTGGCCGACCCATCGACGCCCAGACCCACAGGCACGCCGCGATCTCGCATCGACCGTACAGGGGCAATCCCCGAGCCCAACCGGCAGTTCGAACAGGGACAGTGCGCCACGCCTGTGCGGGACCGTGCAAACAGATCAATCTCTGCCCCGTCCAGTTTCACGCAATGGGCGTGCCAAACATCTGATCCGGTCCATCCCAAATCCTCGGCATATTGACCAGGACGGCACCCGAATTGTTCCTGAGAATAGGCGATATCCTCGTCATTTTCGGCCAGATGGGTGTGGAGCATTACGCCTTTGTCACGGGCCAGATTGGCCGTGTCTCGCATCAAGTCGCGACTGACAGAGAACGGCGAGCAAGGTGCCAGCCCGACCCGACACATTGCACCCTCTGACGGGTCATGAAAGGCGTCGACCACACGCATCATGTCTTCGAGAATAGCTGCTTCGGCCTCGACCAGTGAATCCGGCGGCAAGCCACCATCGCTTTCACCAATACTCATAGCGCCACGTGTTGGGTGGAACCGCAGGCCAACCTCGGCAGCCGCAGCAATGGTGTCATCCAGACGCGCACCGTTCGGATATAGATACAAGTGGTCGGAACTGAGCGTGCATCCCGTCAACGCCAGCTCGGCTAAACCGATCTGGGCGGATACGAACATCTCTTCGGGGCCAAATCGCGACCAGATCGGATAGAGCGTTTTCAGCCATCCGAACAAAAGCGCATCCTGTCCGCCAGGAACGGCGCGGGTCAGGGTCTGGTACAGATGGTGGTGCGTGTTCACGAGGCCGGGCGTAACCACACATCCGCTTGCATCATGGATCTCAGCGCTCGCCTGCAACCCATGGCCGATCTGTTCAATCTGTCCATCTCGGATCAGAATATCCGCGCCAGAAAGTTCTCGGCGCTGGTCATCCATGGTCAGGATCGTGTCTGCATTTATGATGAGGATATCAGTCATCTTGCTCTCCTTGCATCGCCCGTTTCATGCATGGAGTGCAAAAGCTGGCGGAAAACGGGCACAAGAACCAGCCGGCTCAAGGTTAATCCGCTCGCCGGGTCGCCGCAACAATTTTCAGAAGTTGCGCAGAATTTCCAGCGCAGCTGCGTGAATATCCGGGTTTGCCGCCGCCAGAGCCCGACCGCCATTATGGGCGGGGCCGCCTTGCCAGTCTGTGACGATACCGCCAGCCGCATGAATCACGGCGATTGGCGCCTGAATGTCATAGGCGTTCAGACCTGCTTCGATCACCAAATCCACCTGACCCGCTGCAAGCAGAGCATAAGCATAGCAATCCATTCCATAGCGGGTCAGGCGTACGTGCTGTGACACAGCCTCAAACCCGGCACGATCTTCCGACGCGCCGACCTCGGGGAAGGTCGTGAACAGAATCGCCTGGTCCAGAGAAGGTGTTGAACGGGTCTTCAGGGACATATCGCCCGTAGGACCATGGCTTCGCGCGATATCCGCCGAGCCGATGAAGCGTTCCCCGATATACGGCTGGTCGATGATCCCCATGATTGGCCCGTCCTGCGTGCTAAGCGCAATCAGAACCCCCCATGTCGGTGTCCCGCTGATAAACCCTCGGGTGCCGTCGATCGGATCCAGAACCCAGGTTCGGCCACTTTGCCCCTCGTGCTGCCCATATTCCTCGCCAAAGATTCCATCTTGGGGCCGATGTCGGGCCAAAACCGCGCGCATGGCTTTTTCAGCTGCGCGGTCGGCGACAGTGACCGGATCAAATCCCTGATCCAGCTTATTCGAAGTCTCAAGATTAGACTGCCTGAAAAAAGGAAGAATGGCCGCACGCGCCGCGTCGGCCATTTCTTCAGCTACTTCAAGATCACTCAGCGACATCTTATCCATACGCTACCCGTGCGTTCCGTCAGGATCAGAGTCAACCCGCGAAATCAGGCAACATCACTCAGAACGCGCGCAAGCTCGAACAGGCGGCGACGCTGGTTTTCCGGTATGGCATAGTAAGAGCGGACGAGATCCAGGGCCTCTTTGTCGCCCATAAGGTCTGCAGGAACCGATTTCTTATCCGAGCTTCCTTTCTCGACCTCTTCCAGGCCTTCAAAGAAGAAACTGACGGGAACATCCAATGCCTCGGCAATGTCCCAAAGACGAGACGCGCTGATTCGATTGGCACCGGTTTCATATTTCTGGATTTGCTGAAACTTGATACCAACTTGCTGTGCCAACTGCTGTTGGGTCATGCCAATCAGCCAGCGGCGATGCCTGACGCGTTTGCCCACATGGACATCGACGTGATGGGTCATTGGTACTATCCTCCCTTACACACACAACTGAAACGGGTGCGCAACATGCTTTGTTACCGCAACATTAGCGAGCCCGACTTAACCACTCCCTAATTTGGAACATGCCCCCCAAATCAGCACCATAGCGCACTATTACGTTTTTTGGCGCTTTTTTCAAGAAGGTTGAATCTGATTCCACAAACAATGGTTTATAGTTGTGTTGTGAATACCGCGCACACGTTGATTCCGATCTGGAAACAATCACCTGATCAACACCGGATTAACGGGGTCTTCAGCAGGGTAACAGATTGACAAGACCACGACAGAACTGACCTATGCCCGAAAAGACGGAGCCAAATCATGCTGGCGTTTCATATCCAGACCAACGGGGCCAAGGCCCAGCTTTGCAATATCGACCCGCCAGAACCCGGCGACAACCAGGTCTGCATTCAAATCAAAGCCTGCGGTTTGAATTTTGCGGATCTCCTTATGCAGAAGGGGACGTATCAGGACACCCCGGTGGCGCCCTTTTCCTTGGGCATGGAAGTCGCAGGGATTGTTCGCGAAATTGGAAACAATGTACGCCACCTGAACCCGGGTGACCGCGTCGCTGTCTATTCCGGCCAGGGCGGCCTTGCTGAATTCGGAGTGTTCGAAGCCGATCGTGCAATCGCAATCCCTGACTCTATGAGCTTTGAAGACGCCGCCGCAATTCAGATCACATATGGCACCAGCCTTATTGCTTTGGATCATCGTGCGCGGCTCAGGCCCGGCGAAACCCTGCTGGTGACCGGTGCGGCAGGTGGCGTCGGCCTGACGGCGGTAGAGATCGGCAAGCTTATGGGCGCCACGGTTATTGCGCAGGCGCGCGGCAGTGAGAAACTCAAGGTGGCACAGAGGGCCGGGGCCGATCATCTGATCGACGCATCCGAAGATCTCCGCGTCCGTGTCCAGGCATTAGGAGGCGCGGATGTCGTATATGACGCGATCGGCGGCGATGTATTTAAAGCCGCCTTTCGCGCGACCAACCCCGAAGGTCGCATCTTGCCCATTGGCTTTGCGGGCGGTGAGGTGCCGCAAATTCCGGCCAACCATCTACTGGTCAAGAACCTGACAGTCATCGGGCTCTACATCGGAGGCTACTTGAAGTTTCGACCTCAGATTGTGACGGACAGCTTTGAAACGCTGTTTCGCTGGCATAGCGAGGGCCGCATCAAACCGCATATCAGCCATGTCCTGCCCCTGTCCGAAGCCGAACGCGGACTGGCCATGCTGCGCGACAGGACGGCCACCGGGAAAGTCGTCATAACCCCCTGAGGGATGATCAACCGACAACGGCTTTGAGCGGCACCCCCCCAAGCAAACGAAAGTTCTGGCGCACCAGCGTCGCCAACGCCTCAACCACGGCCCCGCGGCCAGTTTCGCCGCCATACAGATTTATCATATGCGCGGGAAGCTCTGGCAGGACGCCACCTGAATCGATCTGGGCAAGATGTGCGGCCTCTGTCCCTTCGAGCATGGCATGAACCGCCAAATCGGCGCTGACCGTTGCCTCGATAGTACGGTCGTTTTCGGTTTCCACCGAAAGCTCCCAGGGAATTCCAGCCGCATCCAGCGCAGCAATGACCTGCGGCCTGAACAGACACCGACGCCCAAGCGCTAGCGGAATGGGGCGTTTTCGCCAGGCAGACCCGCCCGGCGCACCAATCCAGCGCAAAGGAAGCTCGGCAATCGTCTCGGCCCCCTGCCCCACTGTCGCCTCGGTCGTTAGGATCAAATCGCAGTCTCCGCGCTTAAACATATCCTTCAGTTGCAGCGAATAGGAGGAGATAAGCTGCACACGGACGCGTGGGAAATCCGCGTTGAATCTCTGCAGCACCCGGGGGATCGCCGGATAGACGATATCATGCGGCACACCAAGAACGACCTCGCCCTCATAGGCCTGATCCGTCAGCTTGGACATCACCTCGTCATTCAACGAGATCATGCGTCTGGCATAGGCCAAAAGCTGTTCTCCCGACGCTGTCAGCGCGATGGTTCTGCCACTTCGGTCCAGCAGCTCCAGACCTAAAAGCTCCTCCAACCGCTTTAGCTGCATCGATACGGCAGATTGTGTCAGGTGCAGGAAACCGGCTGCCCGCGTCACGCCACCCTGATCGGCAACTGCCACAAAGGAGCGGAGAGTGGTGATGTCCAGATTTCGCATCTTCACGATTCCTTATGGATGTGTTCAATAATATTCATTTTCAAAATGTGTCACAGCCCTCCATATAAATCAAGGAAGTTGATGCAATAGGCACAACACATCAGCAAAACCGAAAGGACAAGGCTATGACGCAAATCACAGCTTCAACATATTGCAAGCCACGGCAGCGCTTTAAGCTCACTTCTGTTCTGGATGCGCTATCGCTACGGCGCCAACGCTGTCAGCTCGCCAGATTGGACGACCGCGCCCTTCTCGATATCGGCATTACCCGTGAAGAGGCCGAAGCCGAAGCAAAACGCCGCATATGGGATGCTCCGGAATTCTGGCAAAAATGAACCTAATCCACTACTTTTACCACTGAATGGCGGCTGACACCTCGAAGCCGCCATTTTTGTTGCGTGTTTTAGCCTGTTTCCCACGTTAAACCCTTGAAACACAGCCCGCACTTGACGATATTTGCGAGGAGCGCGGCCTGACATCGGGACGCAAAAAGAATATGTGGAGGGAGACCTTTTAATGGCACAATTTGACACGATCCGGACGGCGACCGGTACGCGCGCTGCCCAGATTGACGAGGGCCTGCGCGCCCATATGAACAAAGTCTACGGCACAATGTCCGTGGGCATGCTGATTACGGCACTCGCGGCCTGGGCTATTGCTGGCCTTGCCGTGACCTCAGATCCAAGCAACGCAGTTGCTCAGATCGGCGCTGATCGTTATCTGACCAGCCTGGGCGGCACCCTGTTCCTGTCGCCGCTGAAATGGATAGTGATGTTCTCACCGCTGGCATTCCTGATCTTTGGCTGGGGCGCGCTGATGCGGCGCGGGTCGGCTGCGGCGGTGCAACTGGGTTTCTTCGTATTCGCGGCCGTTATGGGCGTTTCGATGAGCTCGGTGTTCATGATCTACACTCCTTACTCGATCGCGCAGACGTTCATTGTGACCTCGATTGCCTTTGCTGGTCTGAGCCTGTTTGGCTACACCACCAAGCGCAATCTAAGCGGCATGGGCACATTCCTGATTATGGGTGTGATCGGCCTGCTGGTGGCGATGGTCATAAATATGTTCCTGCAATCGCCTGCGATGATGTTCGCGATCTCGGCAATCGGAGTGATTATCTTTGCTGGCCTGACGGCGTTCTACACACAGGACATCAAAAACACCTACGTTGCGCATGCAACACATGGTGACCAGGAATGGCTGAACAAAGCGGCTATAGACGGCGCGCTGAGCCTCTATATCTCGTTTCTGAACATGTTCCAGTTCTTGCTGATGTTCATGGGGCAACAAGAGTAGCACACCGCATTACAGCAGCAAATAAACAGGGCGGGTCCGAAACGACCCGCCCTTTTCTTTTGCGGCCTGCAGCAGGTCGCCCTGCGGTCAGCTCCTCGCCACGTGCTCCCAAAAAGAAAGGCCCCGTCCTGATGACGAGGCCTTGGAATTGAAAGCGAACGGAACTTTAGCTGCAGTTCAACTGAACAGCAAATCCGGAACTGCGCTTTTCTGAACCTTTGCGATAAACGTCGCCGACAGGCAAGCAGCCAGTGAATTGTTCGGCGCCAGTACCAAAGTTTGCACCAATCGTATTCGGAACCCTGGTGCGGCTATTTTCGGTACGCACGACGCCGAAAAGCGTTCCGTTCACTTCAACAGTGCTCAGGAACAGGTTTGTATCTGAGCCAGAAACGACTACTGCGCTGGTATCGCTGCGCGCGCCATTTTCTATTGCAACACGTGCAATTTTACCCGGATCGGTCTCGTCCGTTGAAACTCGGACCGGGGGTAGCTCTGCCAACTCTGCCGGAACATTGGTGGACTCTGGAACAAACGCCGCCGCACCCGGCACTTCGCTGATGCTCCGCGGCTCACCATCAATGCCCGTAAAGCCAACACCCTCGCGGTTATAGGGGTCTTCACAGGCTGCGAGAGCCAGAATAGTTGCTGTGGATAACAAGATTTTTTTCATGACGGCCAACATTTTGGAACGGTTAGCTCAAGCGTAGTTGCAATACATTCCAAAAAGCAACCCAGCGGGCAAACGAATGCCTCGGCTGCTGATGCTTAGCTGCAACGGCCTCCAAGCGCGCTCCGGCTGCCTTGAGCCGATAGATTCAGGTATGAAACATCGTCGCGCAAACGAAAAAGGCCCTGTCGAAACAGGACCCTTGTCATTCTGTCCAAGCAGGACGGCAGATTACTTGATCTTGCCTTCCTTGTACTCGACATGCTTCCGAACGACCGGGTCGTATTTACGAACGGTCATTTTCTCGGTCATGGTGCGCGCGTTCTTTTTGGTCACATAGAAGTGGCCCGTGCCCGCGGTCGAGTTCAGACGGATCTTGATTGTCGTCGGCTTCGCCATGGTTATCTCCTGCGTCCGAAAAGGCAGGGGCCTTTCGGTTGAATTCCTATGAGCGTGCGCTTTTACCCGGTCATGCAGCCGAGTCAACCTGAATTCGGGTAGATCGGCGCAGATTTCATCAAAACACAAGATCGTCCCTGCCCCCAGCTTATCGCAGACCTTAACGCGGCCATTTCGGCCACAAGGGATGCCAGCTCAGCAGCCACAGCAAGACCTGTATCAAAGGATGACTCCAGCCGTGACCCACCTGTGGAACAACGCGATTCGTCTTAGCAATATTAACGCGCGGAGGGCCTGTAAGCCGGATCTTGTTCCAGGGTTGCCCCCTTCGATGACCATTCCTCTAGGCCGTGCATTGCTGCACGGCTCAAGCTGCCAACCCGGTCCCTCTCGGCCAAGACGCACTTAGCGGCGGTATCGGCGGACGCCGACCTGCCCGCGTGGGGACCCTATTTGGCATTGCTCCCAGTGGGGCTTGCCGTGCCACCCCTGTTGCCAGGGGCGCGGTGGGCTCTTACCCCACCGTTTCACCCTTACCACGTTTTGCCGGAGGCGAACCTTCGACACGTCGTGGCGGTCTGATTTCTGTGGCGCTTTCCGTCGGGTTGCCCCGCCCGGGCGTTACCCGGCACCGTTGTCTTGTGGAGTCCGGACTTTCCTCTCGGGCTTACGCCCCAGCAGCCATCCGGCCCTCCGCGCGGAGACGTGGGTATGCGCAGTGTCAGGCCGCGTCAAGGGCCGATAGGGCGTTAAGGGGCAGCCCCTTCTTGGCCTGCGGTCAATTCAGCCCCGAGATATTTTTGGTCAGATGAAAAGCCGATCAGGTCCAGAGCGCCGCATGGCCGAGCGAGGTGAAATCCGCAGGTTCCAACGGGCCTTTGGCCCAAGGGCGGTATCTGAGACGCACGGTGGCAAGCAGTGTGTCGTCGTCCGTTTCGGGCGAAAAGCCCATCTGTTGCGCCAACGCACGGAACAGCGGCATCGAGGCCTCTTGCGGGCCATCATCCTGGCCACGTTGGCCAGCAAGATTGAGATGTTCGAGCCGTTGCCAGGGAAAGCGAGGGCCGGGGTCGACCTTGCGCCCCGGAGCCATGTCGGAATGGCCGATAACCCCGTCCGGTGCAATCGCCCATCGGGCCATGATACGGGCCAGAAGCCACTCAAGCGTGGTCATCTGAGGTTCAGGAAAAGGATGGGTGCCAAGATTGTCCAGTTCTATCCCAATTGAACGCGAGTTGATATCGGTTCGCCCGCGCCACTCCCCTGCCCCGGCGTGCCAGGCCCGGTCCTCTTCGCGCACCATTTGCCAAAGCGTGCCATCGGAACCGATCAGGTAATGCGCAGAGACTTCGAAGGCCGGGTCACACAAGCGATCCAGCGCAGCCTGCGCGCTGTCCATTGCGGTGTAGTGCAAAACGATCAATGACGGCACCAACCCATCTCGGCGGTCTCCGAAATTGGGGGATGGGTGCCAGATGGGCTGAGGATCAGTTGTTGACGGCACTGCGGAACGGGCTGGGATCCCAGCCGCAAGCATATCCGTCGCCATCAGGGTCCAGCCCCTTGCGGTCCTTCTGGGGACCGCCATTTGACAGGAACTCGATCTGCGCCTGGTCCGCCGATGGGAATTTCGCGCAATTCCGCTGTGCCTTGGCCTGCAGGTTGAACCCTGCACGGCTGTAAAGCTGGGCACCGACCGGATTGGATGTGCTCAGCGCGTATTGGACGATGTTTGGCTGACCATCCGCTCCGCGTTGCGGAACCGCGGTTGGGGCGACAACCTCATAGGTTTGGCTGTTCTGTTCGATTCGAGCAGCATCGGTTTCGATACTGCGACGTTCAGAAACCGCAGCAAAATCCTGTTCGTCAGAGATGCCGCTGTTGCTCGCAGTCGGCACCGATGCTGAAGCGGCGGCCGCCTGCGTCGAGGTGCTTGCAAGCGCTGCAGCAGTGGCGGTGGCCAGGTCAGCGCCATCCACGCCGGATGTGGGCGAGCCCAAGGGTTGCTGCGAGACCTCATAGGGTTCCGGCAGAGGGCTTCCAGTGCCGCCCTGCCCTGCCAGCTCAGCTTCTCTTTGCGCCTGATAAGTCGGGGTGTTGAACCCTGTACCCTGAACCGGGGCCACCGTGTTACAGGCGGCCATCAACCCGATTGCGGGGATCAGAATCGAAAAGCGCATCCAGCTGCTCCGTTCTACGTTGTCTTGTTGATCAGAGGATTACCACCATTTCCCCGGCTTGGCCACAAAGCCCGCAGCGCTTTCCAGCGCATAGGCCGTGTTCAGCAAATCGCCTTCGTCCCATGGACGGCCAATCAGCTGCAGACCAAGCGGCAAACCCTGAGAATCAAGACCTGCAGGAACCGATATGCCCGGCAAACCAGCAAGGTTGACCGTCACTGTAAAGACGTCGTTCAGATACATCTGAACCGGATCCGCCTCGGTCATTTCACCCAGACCGAACGACGCCGAAGGCGTGGCCGGGGTCAGGATGGCGTCGACACCGGCGGCGAAGACGTCCTCGAAATCTTTCTTGATCAGGGTACGGACCTTGCGGGCGCGGTTGTAATAGGCGTCATAGAAACCCGCCGACAGAACATATGTCCCGACCATCACCCGGCGCTGCACCTCGTGACCAAAGCCCTCGGCGCGGGTCTTTTCGTACATCTCGGTGATGCCGTCGCCCTGCCCCAACTGCGCGCGGCGGCCATAGCGGACACCATCATAGCGCGCCAGGTTCGAGGACGCCTCGGCAGGCGCAATCACGTAATAGGCGGGCAGCGCGTATTTGGTATGCGGCAGCGAAATGTCGACGATCTCGGCCCCTGCGACCTTCAGCATCGCCGCGCCATCTGCCCAGAGTTTTTCGATCTCGGCGGGCATGCCGTCCATCCGGTATTCCTTGGGGATACCGATCTTCTTGCCCTTGATGTCGCCGGTCAGCATGGCCTCGAAATTCGGGACGGCCAACTCGGCGCTGGTGGAATCCTTGGGGTCATGACCGCACATGGTTTCCAGCATGATCGCCGCGTCGCGGACATTCTTGGTCATCGGTCCGGCCTGATCCAGTGAGGATGCAAAGGCCACGATGCCCCAGCGCGAACACCGGCCATAGGTCGGCTTGATGCCAGTAATCCCGACAAAAGCCGCTGGTTGACGGATCGAGCCGCCAGTATCGGTGCCAGTGGCGGCCAGACACAGATCAGCTGACACCGCCGAAGCCGATCCGCCGGAGGACCCGCCCGGTGTCAGCTGTGCGTCGTCATTGCCACGGCGCCACGGGCTGACCGCATTGCCATAGACCGAAGTTTCGTTGCTGCTGCCCATGGCAAACTCGTCCATGTTCAGCTTGCCCAGCATCACGGCACCCGCGTCGGCCAGTTGCTGCGAAACGGTAGATTCGTATTCAGGTTTGAAGCCTTCAAGAATCTTTGAGGCTGCCTGCGAGGGCACGCCCTTGGTGCAGAATAGGTCCTTGATGCCGATCGGCAGACCACACATCGACGGCGCATCACCCGCTTTGATGCGCGCGTCCGCTGCCTTGGCACGTTCTATCGCGATCTCGGGGGTTTTATGAACAAAAGCGTTCAGCGCATCTGCTGCATCAATGGCGGTCAAGCAGGCTTCGGTCAGCTCGACCGAGGTGACATCACCGGCACGCAGCGCGTCGCGGGCTTCGGCCAGGCCCAGTTTGTTCAGATCGCTCATGTCTTACTCCACCACTTTGGGGACTGCGAAAAAACCTTCGCGTGCGTCGGGGGCATTGGCCAGAACCTTGTCCTGCTGGTTGCCGTCGGTGACCACATCCTGGCGGCGCTTCAGGCGCATCGGTTCGACCGAAACCATCGGCTCGACACCGTCGACATCCACTTCATTCAACTGTTCGATGAACCCAAGAATGGTGTTGAACTCGGATGCCAGCGCAGGCAGCGCGTCATCCTCGACCTTGATCCGGGCCAGTTTGGCCACCTTTGCGGCGGTGCTTTGGTCAATCGACATCGGAAAACCTCATATGCGTCAGGGGGCATTTACCTGTCTGATGCCTCGGTCGCAAGGGTAGCAGGCGGTTGTTCTGCCCCTTCTATGCAAGGAGGCGGCTTAGCCATACAAAAATGCATAGCGCCTATGCACAAAAGTAAACCAATTAGTTCAGAATCCGCCTTGAAAAAGTGAACTGCGCCGTTCACTTCTTACAGCATGGCACAGCCACTAACTGGAGTAAGATGATGAAAACGCTCATGACCGCATTTGTGTTGGCCACTACTGTTCTTGCTACGCAAGCTCAGGCATTCGGACCCACCATGGGTTCGCTAACCCGCGACCTGTCTTTCCCCGATCAGGTTTCCGAACCAGTTACACAGGACAAAACGAAGCTGGGTAACTGACGCCACAACTTCGTCCGGGTCGGATCCCCCTCTCCGACCCGGAATTTCGCATTTGACTGCTGCGTTTGATTTGCCGACTCGCTACGATGCGTCCGAACACACCGCCGGATTTCCGGCAAGCCCACGGAGCATAGAATGAGCGCGCGAAAACAGGCAGTCCTGGACGCAATCGACGCAGCCAACATCCAAGATCCAACCTTAGAGAACGGCCAACCCGCAGCGTTGCTTTACGGACAACGCATGAGCGCTGAACTGGCCAGGCTTTTTCCCGATGCATCGAACTCGCTTGAGATCGCCGCACGCGGGCAACATGTTGAACGCTGGAAGCTGGCCCGAAGTGAATATCCCGAAGGGCGCGCCGGGTATCTGGCTTGGCGCAAGGCGCAGGGCGAACACCATGCGCAAACCGTCATGACCTTGATGAAGCAGTGCGGATTTGAAGAAAACGAAATCCAAGACGCCGGACGCATGGTGCGCAAGCAGGGTATCAAACGTGACAACGAGGTGCAGGCGCTGGAAGATGTGGCCTGTTTTGTGTTCCTCAAATGGTATTTCGCTCCCTTCGCCGAAAAGCACTCGCAGGAAAAAATCCTCAGCATTGTGGAGAAAACCGCGCGTAAGATGTCATCCGATGCACGCACCAGGGTTCTGGCCGAATTTGACCTGCCCGCAGAACTGGCTGCTGCGTTTCAGGCCTGAGACGCACGGCTTAGGTGCCTGCGGTAGACTTCGATCATCCAGCCCAACATCGTGGCGTTCAGGATGTGCCACAGAAAATGCGTACCAGTCGGGAACTGCGTGCAAATCGGTGCGTCCAAAGCGCGAAAGGAGATCGACACGATCAGGATCACTGCGCCGGTCGCCAGCCCGCGGGCGGTATCAGGCCGGCGTTTCGACAACAGGATTGCGTAAATCAGGATCAATAGCGGCACCGGAGCATAGGCGGCCGATCCGCCCAGACCCGGAATCAGTTGGAACACCGGAATCGTCACAGCGGCATATGGCACAAACAGGGCCGCGCCGATCCACGCGTAAAGCGGCCGCAACTGCCAGACGTCGCGATTCATTGCAAAAATATAGGTCAGAATAAAAAGCAGGATGGGTGCAGTATCCGCCAACGCGGACCAGACCTGTGCATGGGTGTGAAACAAATAACTGCCAATTCCGATGCCGACCAGGATAACCACAAGCATTTTTGCCAATGGCATCCCCGGCCCGCGCACCCGCCGCCACATAATGAAAGCCGCAATCAAAAAGGCGGCATTCGTAACCGCATTTATCGGCTCTGCCCAATAGGCAGGCGATAAACGCTCACAATAGCTGTCAATTTCCCGAAACCAATCCATGAAATTTTACATACCCGATGCTAGTCTGCTGCCAACAGTTCATTTGGGAGTGCTTTTCATGAATATCATCTGGCTTGGGCATGGCAGCTTTCGCATTGAAACAGCAGGACAGGTTCTGCTGATCGACCCTTGGCTGACCGGCAACCCCGTTTTGCCTGAAGATCAGCATGACGCTGCTTTGGAAGGCGCGACACATATCCTGCTGACACACACGCATTTCGATCATGTCGTTGACATTGTCTCATTGGCCAAACATCTGAACGTCCCCGTGGTCGGTCAGTATGACCTGATGGGGTACTGGAGCGAAGCTGAAGGTCTGGAAACAGTCGGCTTCAACAAAGGCGGCACGGTCAACCTGAACGGTGTTATGGTCTCGATGGTACCCGCCTCGCACAGCTCGACATTTTCAACCCCAGACGGGCTGCGCACCGGCGGCAGCGAGGTCGGTTTCATGATCTCATCCGAGGGGCACATGCTCTATGTTTCGGGCGACACCGATATCATGGCCGATATGGACTGGATGGGGGATTACTATAAACCCGATATAGGTATCCTGTCCGCAGGGGGCCACTTTACCATGGACATGAAAGGCGCCGCCTATGCTGCAAAGCGCTATTTCAATTTCAAAACCGTGATTCCCTGCCATTACAAGACCTTCCCGATTCTGGAACAATCCGCGCAGGTGCTGGCGGACGGTTTGCCGGGTGTCGAGGTGATCGAACCGCAGCTGATGCAAGCCATCAAGCTGTAGCCGCTTGATGAGTAACGCGGTAACACCCTCTCCAGAACTGGTCGCTGTCGTACGGCGTTGGAATGATGCGGTTCGCCTCAAGGATCGCGCCGCGCTGATGAACCTGCTCTCGTCATCTGAACATCTGCGGTATCAGGGGTCGGCAGATGGCGAAAGCTGGTCCGGACAGGTGTTCCGCCAGGGCTTTGCCGACCACACCCGCGAAATTCCGGATTTCAGCTGGGACGAACATTCGCTCGAGGCGTTTGAATGCGGTGACATAGGATGGGTCCATTGCGAAGCAACACTTGCATTCACATCAAACGGCAAAGCCGCGCTCCATAGGTTCACCTTTGTATTGCATCTGGAAAACGGTGTCTGGAAGATGATCCAGATGCATGTCTCCAACCCGACTTCGAACATGGAGAAAATCGGGATCGAGCATGAAGCGCTGAACGCATTGATCGCGGCAGCTCGGCAGGAATTCACTCAGGATCAACAAGAGGGCGCGGCATCGGTCATGTTTACTGATATCGCAGGTTCTTCTGAAATCACGCGTCAGGTCGGAGATCACAAATGGACCGCGCTCATATCCAGCCATTTCGATCTGGCTGAAAATCTGATTCACACCCATGGCGGCCGACTGGTCAAATCACTTGGGGATGGCACGATGTCGATCTTCTCCTCTGTCCACGACGCGATCCAAGCGGCGACCGAATTCCAAAGGGAAAATGCGGCCCTACAGTCGGATATACCCTTGGGTCTTCGGGTTGGCATTCATACCGGCGATGTCATTCAGCGTGACGAGGATTTCTTTGGATCGGTGGTCAATAAGGCCGCACGGGTGACTGGCCTTTGTGGCGCGAATGAAATTCTTGTCACCGACGTTACCCGATTGCTGCTGGGCGCGACCGCCGGGCTGCAGTTCAGCGCTCCGATTTCGGCTCAACTAAAGGGGTTCGGTGGGCCACAGACGGTCTATCGCGTGGACTGGGCCAAACCCTAGCACCGCAGGCCGGTCCCAACCCAGATTATTTACTGTCCCTCTTTTTGGTGAAGAATTCGCGCAGCAGGGCTTCGCAATCCTTGGCGGCAATACCGTCAAACACTTCGGGTTTATGGTGCGACTGTGGATGGGAAAACACCCGCGCCCCGTGAGCTACCCCACCCGATTTGGGATCAGAGGCCCCGTAATAGATCCGCCGAACACGAGCGGCGGCCAAAGCCGCGGCGCACATCGCGCAGGGTTCCAGTGTGACATAGATGTCGTGGTCAATCAGGCGTTCCGATCCGGTCGCAGCACAGGCGGCGCGCAGGGCCAGTATCTCGGCATGTGCGGTTGGGTCGTTCAACTCGCGTGTCTGATTGCCTGCCACGGCGACAACCCGGTCGCCCAGCACGATAGCAGCCCCTACCGGAACTTCGCCGCGTTCACCGGCTTCGCGCGCCTGCTCAAGCGCGATATCCATGTACGATTTGAACTCCATGCCTCTGACTGCATCAGAAACCTGCCTTTCGCAAGGCGGCGGGATGCGCTATGGGCTGCAAATGACTAATACCCCTCCTCCAGGCGACCGGATCGCCAAAGTCCTTGCCCGCGCTGGCGTCGCCTCGCGCCGGGAAGCGGAACGCATGATCGAAGCAGGTCGTGTGGTTGTGAACGGCAAGACCATCGACAGCCCCGCGCTGAACGTTACCGCCAAAGACAAGATCACCGTCGACGGCAAGCCGGTGTCCGAGCCGGAACCGTCACGTCTTTGGTTGTACCACAAGCCACCCGGTCTGGTTACGACGACGAAGGACGAAAAAGGCCGCGCGACGATCTTCGACAAACTGCCCGAGGACATGCCCCGCGTCATGAGCGTCGGGCGGCTTGACCTGAACTCGGAAGGGTTGCTGTTGCTGACAAATGATGGCGGCATCAAGCGCAAGCTGGAACTGCCTGCCACCGGATGGCTGCGCAGATACCGCGTCCGTGTAAACGGGCGTCCAAAAGACGAGGATTTCGCGCCGCTCCGAAAGGGGCTGGTGATCGAGGGTGAACGGTTCCAACCGATGGACGTAACACTCGATCGGCAACAGGGCGCAAACGCCTGGCTGACCATTGGCCTGCGCGAAGGTAAAAACCGCGAAATCCGCCGCGCGATCGAGGATATCGGCTTTGCCGTGAACCGGTTGCTGCGCGTCTCGTACGGCCCGTTTCAGTTGGGCAAACTGAAACCCGGAGAGGTCGAGGAAATTCGCCGCCGGGTCATGCGTGATCAGCTTGGTCTTGAGGCTGAGCCCGAGGCTCCGGCCAAACGCCCTGCACGACCACAGCGCAAACGGCCTCCGATCGGCAAGAAATCTCGCAAATGATAAGGGTTAGGCAACCTTCCCCCTAGCGCCGGGGCCGCGCATCCCCTAAGTTTTCCGCAAAGAGAAACTCAGGGAGCATCATGTCCGGGTCCGGAGTACAAAAACTGGCTTACGTGGCCTTATTGGTTCTGTTGTTCGGCGTCTGCACCGGGTTACTGGGAGGGCTGTAAGCACATGGCCAAACGCTTTGGCGGCAAATACAGCCCAAACGACTCAGATTCGTCGACAGATCAACCGGCGCGCGGTCAGTTTGATGGCGCGCGCGTAGAACCAGCTGGAGCACGGGCTAATATCCTGTTTATCCCGGCTGTTCCATTGGTGTTTCTGTCGCTGAACGACGGTGCAATCGGGATGACCATTGGCCTGATTGCCGCTGGTTTGCTGACCGGGGCGGCCTTTCTGCTGCGCGAAGGGTTGCGGGCCGAAGCGGCCTATAACGCGCGGCGCACAGCCCGGCGCCCGGCAATTCCCCGCAAGATATTTTCCAGCGTTCTGACCGGCCTTGGGGCTGGATTGGCCTCATACCGATCCGAGTTTCTCGATGCGGCAACCGTGTCTGACGCCAGCCTCATCGCCCCAGTTTTATTCGGCACCGCCGCTGCTGTGTTGCATTCCGTTTCCTTCGGCCTGGACCCTATGTCAGACAAAGGCATGGAAGGCATCGATACCTTTCAGCAGGACCGTGTCGCACGGGTAGTCGAAGACGCTGAGGCGCATCTGACCGAAATGACCGACGCCATCAAACGTGCTGGGGACCGCCGGATCGAAGCGCGGGTCGAGCGATTTCAGGAAACTGCCCGCGATTTGTTTCGCACCGTCGAAGAAGACCCGCGCGATCTGGCCGGAGCAAGAAAATACCTGACCGTCTATCTGCAGGGTGCCCGTGACGCGACGGTCAAATTCTCGGATGTTTATGCCAGAACACGTGATGCACAGTCGCTGCAGAATTACTCGTCTCTACTGGATGACCTGGAACAGAATTTCTCTGCCAGGACCCGTAAGATGCTATTGGATGACCGCAGCGATCTGACGGTTGAAATTGACGTGCTGCGCGAACGGTTGCAGCGCGAAGGCGTTCGGTTGGACTGACCGGCCCAAAGTATACAGAGAGGATTACCCCATGTCCGAGGAAGTAAAGAACAAGGCAGTCGAAGCCGAAACGCTGGTACAGGAAGTGACCGCCGTAGCCCTGCCCGACCCCACGGCGGAAGTTGTCCTTCTGAAAGAGGCCGACGAGCCTGTAGGTGCTGAAATTCGTAAACGCATGGGCGAGATCGACATGGGGAACACGAATTCCATCGTGTCCTTCGGCTCGGGTGCGCAGGCCGAGTTGCAGGAAATCAGCCAGGCGATGCTGGCGGATGTCCGCAACAAGGATGTCGGTCCGGCAGGTGACAGCCTGCGTAATATCGTGACCACGATCCGTGGATTCTCGGTCAGCGAACTCGACGTGCGGCGCGAGCGTAGCTGGTGGGAAAAACTGTTGGGCAAGGCCGCCCCGTTCGCCAAGTTCACCGCCCAATACGAACAGGTTCAAGGCCAGATCGACCGGATCACGGATGACTTGCTTTCGCATGAACATACGCTGTTGAAGGACATCAAGTCCCTGGACATCCTGTATGAAAAAACCTTGGGCTTTTATGATGAGCTGGCGCTTTACATCGCAGCCGGCGAAGAGAAGTTGAACGAACTGGACAGCCGGGACATTCCTCAGAAAGAGGCCGAGGTTCAGGCCGCGCCCGAAGAGGATCAGGTGATGAAAGCGCAGGAGCTGCGCGATTTGCGTGCTGCGCGCGATGATCTGGAACGCCGGGTGCATGATCTGAAGCTGACGCGACAGGTCACCATGCAGTCGCTGCCCTCGATCCGTCTGGTTCAGGAAAATGACAAATCCCTGGTGACCAAGATCAACTCGACCCTAGTGAACACCGTGCCGCTCTGGGAAACCCAGCTGGCTCAAGCCGTCACCATTCAGCGCAGCGCCGAGGCCGCCGCCGCCGTGCGCGATGCGAATGACCTAACCAACGACCTTCTGACTGCGAATGCCGCCAACCTGCGCGAGTCGAACAAGGTGATCCGTCAGGAAATGGAGCGCGGTGTCTTTGATATCGAGGCCGTAAAACAGGCCAATGCCGATCTGATCGGAACCATCAATGAAAGCCTGGAGATTGCGGATGAAGGCAAGGCCAAACGCGCCGCTGCCGAGCAAGAGCTGCAGAAGATGGAAACCGAACTGCGCGACACTTTGGCCGCAGCCAAAGCGCGCAAGGACGGTATCGGTGACAACGCCGGAACAGCTGTTCCGGGCTGATGGTGGATTGAAGGTGCGGTCACAGGGATATCTGAAGCCCGTATTGGGTCTGGTCGCATTGCTGGCGCTGGCCAACTGCGACGAGGCCCTGACGTCTTCGGTTGCCCCTCAACCGCGCCCCGTAGTCCCCCCAGCGCCTGCCCCTAATGCCTATGTACCTCCATCTGCGGCCAGTCAGGATCTGGCGCGGTTCTATCAGCGGGTAGAACGTGACCTGCTGACGCGTGGTATGCTGCGCAGCGATGGCGGCGGGCCGGACACTCCCTATGATGCCAGCGATCTGGAGCGCAATTTCGAGGCGATTGCCTTTTTCAACGAGTATCCAGATCACGCCGTCACCGCGACCACATATTCGACCGAGGGCCAGCTTAGCCGATGGTCCACCCCCATCCGTGTTCAGACAGAATTCGCCCCGTCTGTGTCCCCCGAAATGCGGGCAAAGGATGCCGAACAGGTCGAGATCTTTACCGCGCGGCTGTCCAAAGTGACCGGTCATCCGATGTCTGTCGTTACCCGCAAGGCAAATTTCCATGTCTTTTTCGCGGGAAAGGATGACAGTGCATACGTGGTCTCCCGCCTGAAACAGCTTGTACCTGGCATCGATCAGCCATTGCTTGACCTGGTTGCAAACCCGCGTTCAAATATTGACTGTTTTGTCATCGCGTCTCCGACCAACCGGTCCCTGCACCGATTTGTTCGGGCGGTGGTGCTGATCCGTGCTGAATTGCCTGATATGCTGCGGCGCAGTTGCATCCACGAAGAAATGGCGCAGGGGCTGGGACTCTCCAATGACAGCAACGCTGCGCGACCATCCATCTTTAATGATGACGATGAATTTGCGCTGCTGACCAGCCATGACGAGAAATTACTGACAATGCTCTATGACCCGCGTCTTGAGCCTGGCGTGGCTGTCGAAGACGCGCGTCCCGTGGTGCGGATCATTGCGCGCGAACTGATGGGCCAGCAGCTGTGAGCCCAAGATAAGGAGACCCCAAATGGGTATTTTCGATTTTCTGACCGGCGAGTTCATCGACGTCATCCACTGGGTCGACGACACCCGCGATACGATGGTCTGGCGGTTCGAACGCGAGGGCCATGCGATCAAATACGGCGCCAAACTGACCGTGCGCGAAGGCCAGGCGGCCGTTTTCGTGCATGAGGGGCAGCTGGCGGATGTTTTCACCCCCGGTCTCTATATGCTTGAGACCAACAATATGCCGATCCTGACGACACTGCAGCATTGGGACCATGGCTTTCAGTCTCCGTTCAAATCCGAGATTTATTTCGTCAACACGACTCGCTTCAATGACCTGAAATGGGGCACCAAGAATCCGATCATGCTGCGCGATCCGGAATTCGGACCGACCCGCATTCGCGCTTTCGGTACTTATACAACCCGGGTCAAAGACCCAGCAAAATTCATGATCGAAATCGTCGGCACCGATGGTGAGTTCACGATGGATGAGATCAGCTTTCAGGTGCGCAATATCATCGTTCAGGAATTCAGCCGGGTCATCGCAGGATCAGGCATTCCAGTTCTGGACATGGCCGCCAATACCGCCGATCTGGGCAAGTTGATCGCGGCAGAAGTGACCCCGGTCTTGGACGGGTACGGGCTGGAGATGCCTGAATTTTATATCGAGAACATCTCACTGCCACCCGCAGTTGAAGCGGCGCTGGACAAGCGGACATCGATGGGGCTGGCTGGTGATCTGGGTAAATTCACCCAGTATTCAGCCGCTGAGGCGATGACAGCCGCGGCCAACAATCCCGGTCAGGGCGGTGGCATGGGCGCTGGCCTTGGCATGGGAATGGGCATGGCCATGGCACAGCAGATGTCGAACATGGCAGCGGGTCAGCCGAGCGGTCTGTGGGGCGGTTCCGCCCCCGCTGCCCAGCAACCTGCGGCGCATACGGCGCCTCCGCCGCCACCGCCAGTGGAACATGTCTGGCATATCGCCGTTGACGGGCAAACCAGCGGGCCATTTTCCAAGGCCAAGATGGGCCGCATGGCGACAGACGGAGAGATCACACGAGACACCCATGTCTGGACCGCCGGTCAGGACGGCTGGAAAAAGGCGGGTGAGGTACAGGAACTGGCGCAGTTGTTCACGATCTTGCCGCCGCCCCCGCCCGGAGCCTGAAGTGACGGAAAGCTTAGGCAGCAACGTTTAACGCGTATCCGCAACCTCTCTGAAAGAGCAAACGAATGTCTACTTTGGACCGCTACTCAAAGCCCCAAATCGTATTGCACTGGCTGATCGCTGTGATCATCATCGGCGAATGGATCAGCAGCGATGGCATGGGACGGGCCCTGCACGCCCGGCTCGAGGGCAACACGGTCTGGACAGAAGGGGCCACCCCTCATGTCTGGCTTGGCTGCATCGTCTTTGCGCTGATCCTGGTCCGCATCCTTCTTCGGTGGCGACAGGGCGCGCCTGACCCGGTTGAGGAGAGCTCGGCCCTGATGGCGACCGCAGCAAAGTTGGGACATCTCTTGCTTTATGCGCTGATGGTCGCGGTGCCAATCTTCGGCATGTTGGCCTGGTTCGGGGGTATCCATGTTGCTGGTGAGGTCCACGAAACCGTGGGCAATGCCCTGTTGTTCGTCGCATTAGGTCACGCTGCCTTTGCCATCTGGCATCATTTCATCAAACGGGACGGGGTGCTGAACCGGATGCGCCTGTCCTCTGGCCGATAACGCAAATTCGAGACTTCAATGGCCCCTACCGACCCTAACACAGTAGACGAACACCGCTTTCCCTGCGATCAATGCGGGGCGGATTATCGGTTCAATCCCGGTGATGGTACGCTCACCTGTGACCATTGCGGTCACTCAGAGGCAATTGGCGCCGGACCGTGGGGCGGTTCCAGCCTGAAAGAGCTGGATTTCAACAGTGCGCTTTCGGATCAGCTGCCTGACGATGAGATCGAGGAAACGCGTGTTCTGACCTGCCCCAACTGTGCGGCTCAAGTTGAATTTGACCCGGCCACGCACGCAGCCGAATGCCCCTTTTGCGCAACCCCAGTAGTGACGGATACCGGCATCAGCCGTCACATCAAACCCCGCGGCGTGCTGCCCTTTGCGCTGGATGAACGCACTGCGCATAAGGCGATGGGAGACTGGCTGGGACGGTTATGGTTCGCCCCAAACGGGTTGAAGGATTATGCCCGCAAAGGGCGCAAGATGCAGGGTATCTATGTTCCATACTGGACCTTCGATGCGGATACGAAATCCACATATCGGGGCGAGCGCGGCATAGTTTACTATGAAACACGCAGCGTCATGCGCGATGGCAAGCGTGTACAGCAAAGGGTCGCCAAGGTGAGATGGTCCCCGAAATCGGGCCGGGTCGCACGGTTCTTTGATGACGTTCTGGTTTTGGCATCCCAGTCTTTGCCCAAGAAGTACACCGACGCGCTGGAACCCTGGGATTTACCCGCGTTGGAACCGTATCAGCCTGAGTACCTCGCCGGTTTTCGGGCCGAGGCCTATACAGTCGAATTGAATGACGGCTACACCGAAGCCCGCACACATATGTCCCGCGTGATAGAACGGGATGTACGCTTTGATATTGGTGGCGATCGGCAGCGCGTTCATGCGGTTGAGACCGATGTGCGGGATGTGACCTTCAAGCATGTCCTCCTGCCGATCTGGATGGCCGCCTACAAATATCGGGGGCAGACTTACAGGTTTGTAGTAAACGGCCGCACCGGGCGCGTTCAGGGGGAACGTCCCTGGTCAGCGCTCAAGATCTCTGTCGCCGTGTGCCTTGGCCTTTTGGTAGCTGCCGGTGTTGGTTACATGGTGGCAACCGGTCAGCAATGACGTGACCGGCTAACCGCATCAGCACTTGAACATCCGCCAGTCTGACCTCATCCTGCGCCCTGTCAACGCCGATGGGGAGGCCTGTGTGACACTATCCGCTCTGAACAATCTACTGGATCAACGGCATTCCTGCCGCGCCTTCCTTTCTGACCCGGTGCCAAAGGATCAGATTAATCAGATCCTGACCAGCGCAGCCCGCGTTCCAAGCTGGTGCAATGCGCAGCCCTGGAACGCGACCATCACCAGCGGGCCAGAGACCGATAAGTTTCGGAAGGCTCTGCAGGATGAGGTAACCGCGGACACGCCATCCCCGGACCTGCCCTTTCCTGCCTCCTATTCGGGCATCTACCAGGAACGCCGCCGTGAATGCGGCTGGGCCCTTTACGAAGCCGTTGGCGTTGAACGCGGAGATCGCGCCGGGTCCACCCGGCAGATGATGGAGAATTTCGCCCTTTTCGGAGCGCCCCATTGTGCAATCATATCCAGCCCAACGGAACTCGGCGCTTATGGCGCGATGGATTGTGGTGGCTTTGTTACGGCCTTCACCCTGGCGGCGCAGGCTCTGGGCATAGCGACAATTCCGCAGGCCGCAGTGGCCAGCTATGGCCCTTTTCTGCACCGATATTTCAACATCCCGGATGACCGTCTGATCCTATGTGCGATCTCTTTCGGCTATGCAGACAAAGACCACCCGGCCAACGGGTTTAGAACCAGTCGCGCCGCGCCCGACGCGTTTGTCGACTGGATCGGCTGAACATCAACAGGAGGAACCAGATGCGCGCGCTGTTGCAGAGGGTCTCGCAGGCAAAAGTCTCGGTCGAGGGTGCGGTGATCGGGCAAACCGGTCCGGGCCTGCTGATACTGGTTTGCGCGATGCAGGGGGATGACGACCAAAAGGCTGATCAGCTAGCTGCCAAAGTCTCAAAGCTGCGGATATTCAAGGATGAGGCCGGCAAGATGAACCGGTCAGTTCTGGATATCGGCGGCTCGGCCCTTGTGATCAGTCAGTTCACCCTTGCCGCTGATACCTCGCGCGGGAACCGCCCGGGGTTTTCTGAAGCGGCACCGCCAGAGGTTGGAAAACGCTTGTATGAGGTTTTCGCGCATCGGCTAAGTGGTCTTGGCGTCCCTGTCGAAACCGGTCAATTCGGGGCGGATATGGCCGTCGAACTGGTCAATGACGGCCCGGTCACGATCTGGGTCGAAAGCTGATGGAGCAAAGGCAAAAGGCAACCCGAATATGGCAGGCCGGGGTTGACGCGGTTGGTGGATATGCGGCGACGTTATCCGCCTTGAACGATGTAGAGCAACCCAACCAAATTCTGGCTGTCGGCAAAGCTGCGGCGGCGATGACCCGCGCAGCGCTGGACCATTTCGGCCCCCTCCCCGCGCTAGTTGTCACCAAGGATGGCCACGGGGACGCCCTGCCTGACCATGTCAGGGTGATCGAGGCCTCTCATCCCGTTCCTGATATCCGCAGTCTGCAAGCGGGCCGCGCACTGCGTGAGATGGTCCAGTCGATGGGATCATCTTCGCATTTGCTGCTGCTGGCTTCGGGCGGGGCCTCGTCTTTGGCCGAGGACCTTGTAGCTGGCAAAACGCTGGCGAATCTGGAGCAGTTGAACCGAAAACTGCTGTCGGAAGGGTTGAATATCTCTGAAATGAACGCCGAACGGCGCAAACTGTCCCAAATCAAAGGGTCTGGCCTGTTGGCCCAGTTCAAAGGAGCGAAGGCGACTGTACTGGCGATTTCCGATGTGCCCGGCGATGACCTGAACGTTATCGGATCGGGCATTGGCGCACTTCCTGAGCCGCGCGATTTTCAGGGAGTTGCTCGCATCGTTGCATCGAACAAGCATGCCCGTGCTGCCGCCGTCCGACAGGCCATGGCCGAGGGCGCACCCGTTTTAGCGAATGAGGAATGCCTGCACGATGACCTGAAAAGCATAGCAGCCCGTTTGGGGCCACAGCTGCGCAATATGCCCGAAGGCGTCATGGTTTTCGGTGGAGAGCCAACTGTCGTGCTGCCCAGAAATCCAGGCAAGGGTGGGCGCAATCAGGCCCTCGCTTTAGCGTTGGCCAGAGAAATCGCGGGTATTGCTGGGCTGACGCTGCTTGTCGGGGGCACCGACGGCACCGACGGGCCGACCCAGGCCGCGGGGGCGATTGTTGACGGGACCACCTGGGGCGATGGTGCGGAAAAGGCGCTGCGGGATGCTGACAGCGGCAGCTATCTGGAACGCGTAAATGCTCTTTTCGTCACCGGACCGACCGGAACCAACGTAATGGACCTTATTGTCGCAATCCGAAGCTGATTTGACGATTTTCACCTGCACCAAAACCTTTTTGGCCCCGAGACTGACCGAATGAATCCAGCCGACAATTCGCTACTCGACATCGAAGACCTGCCAGATATCGGCATTCGCATGCCGGATGGGTGCCGGCTTTCAGCCCGGATATGGAAGCCGTCGAATGCAGAAAGCCACCCTGTACCTGCCATTCTGGAGTTCCTGCCCTATCGCAAACGCGACGGCACTGCGACACGAGACGCCCTGACCCATCCATGGTTTGCCAAGCGCGGCTACGCCTGCATCCGCGTGGACATGCGCGGCAATGGTGACAGCGAAGGGCTGATGGAGGATGAGTATACCCAGCAGGAACTGGACGATGCAGTTGCAACTATCGAGTGGCTGGCGCAGCAACCGTGGTGCTCTGGTTCTGTAGGAATGATGGGGATCAGTTGGGGCGGTTTCAATTCATTGCAGGTGGCGGCACTACAGCCAGAGGCGCTGAAAGCGATTATCACGCTGTGCTCGACCGCCGACCGGTATGCGGACGACATCCACTACAAGGGTGGCTGCCTGCTGAACGAAAATCTCGGCTGGGGTGCGACCATGTGGTCTTATTCATCGCGCGCTCCCGATCCGGCCCTGCGTCCGAACTGGCGCGAGCTGTGGCTGGACCGCCTTGAGAACGAGCCCTTTCTGCCCTCTGTCTGGTTGCGCCATCAGACGCGAGATGACTATTGGCGTCACGGGTCAGTCTGCGAGGATTTCAGCGCTATCCGGGCGGCGACTTTGGCTGTTGGCGGCTGGGGTGATGCCTATAAGAATACGGTGCCTTTATTGGTTGAACAGCTTGATTCTCCGGTCAAGGGGATCGTCGGACCTTGGGTTCACAAGTATCCGCATTTTGCTGTTCCGGAGCCCCGAATCGGATTTCTGCAAGAAGCCCTGCGTTGGTGGGACCATTGGTTGAAAGGCCAGGATACTGGCGTCGACCAGGAACCCGACTATCGCGCCTATCTTATGGATGGGGTACGCCCCCAGCGCTGGTACAAGGAACGGCCCGGTTGCTGGATAACCGAGGATAAAGGCGCGACCTCGCATCTTCCTATTCAAACTCTGAATATCTCTAATGCTGGGCTGGACCAACCCGGACCGCTGGACATGTGCATCCGATCCCCCCAGACCTGCGGGATGGAAGGTGGAGAATACTGCGCCATCTGGTTGGGGCCGGATATGCCGGGCGATCAGCGTGTGGATGATGCATTTTCGGCCTGCTTCGACAGCGCCCCACTGGCCAATGATTTGAACATCGTGGGCGCGCCGCAAATATGCCTGCACATCAGTGCCGACCGTCCCCATGCCCAGATGGCCGTGCGCTTGAATCACGTCCATCCCGATGGGGCAACAACACGCATAACATACGGTGTCCTTAACCTGTGCCATCGCGATACCCATTCGCAACCGACCGAATTGGTCCCTGGCAAGGTTTACGAGGTCACGCTGGATCTGGACCATATCGCTTATCGGGTGCCAAAGGGACACCACTTGCGGATTGCGGTATCCAGCGCCTATTGGCCGCTGATCTGGCCTTCGCCCGAGTCTGCAGAACTGCATCTGACCGAAGGCCAAATCAAGCTGCCCATCCGTCACGCGGCTAGCGAGGCATATGTATTCCCTCCCCCGGATGCCGAGGCCGCACACGACATCACGACTGTCCGAGACAGCCGGAACTCTCGACAGGTCGAAACTGACATGAATTCGGGGGAAACTCATCTGATTATAGAAGATGACTTTGGCCTTGTTACAGACAACCACCACGGCCTGACACATGGCGGAACAGCCTTTGAACGTTGGTCGATTCGCCCTGATGATCCGTTATCTGCACGCGGATATTGCCATTGGACACAAGAGATAATCCGTGACGGCACAGAGCTGCGTACAGAAACATCTTGCGAAATGTGGTCAGACGCCGGAAACTTCTACCTCTGTGCTGAACTCAAGGCATTTGAAAACGGCAGTTTGGTATTTTCAAAGACTAAGGAGGATACCGTACCGCGTAATCATATGTGAAATTCAAGCAGGTCTGAGCCGGACTTTTTTCTTGCTCGACCAACCGAATTGCGCCTAACTTGACTGGCGCGTCAATAAAAAAACCCGTCAGGGGCTGACGAGATAAATCACTGGGAGATATCTGAATGAACGAACAAATCACTCACATGGCCAAGCAGGTTACAGCTGGCAAGCTGACCCGCCGCGAATTTATGGGGAAAGCTGCAGCACTTGGTGTGTCTGCTGCGATGGCCAGCACAATGTTTGCCGATGCTGCACGCGCGGCTGGCCCGAAAAAGGGCGGTGATCTGAAATTTGGCCTGCAGGGCGGGGAATCCACCAACTCGCTTGACCCGGCCACCTATGCCAGCTCGGTTCCGTTCCAGAACGGCAAGCAGTTCGGCGACCAACTGGTCGAGGTTGCGCCCGATGGATCGATCGAACCGCGCCTTGCAGAAAGCGTCGAAGGCAGCGCGGATGCCAGGGTCTGGACCTTCAAACTGCGTCAGGGCGTGGAATTCCACAACGGCAAGACCATGACCAGCGAAGACGTGTTGAAAACCATGGAGCGTCACTCGAACGAGGATTCCCAGTCCGGTGCTCTGGGCATCATGCGCGGCATCGAATCGATGAAGGCTGATGGCGACAATTTCCAGGTTACGCTGAATGAACCAAATGCCGACCTGCCCTATCTGATGGCGGACTATCACCTGATCATCCAGCCGGATGGCGGCATGGAAGATCCGGGCGCAGGGGTTGGCACCGGCCCTTACCAAGTGGAAGTCAACGAACCCGGCGTGCGCCACGTGTTCAAGAAATTCGCCAACCACTGGAGCGATTACGGCAATTTCGACAGCGTCGAAGTGGTTGTTATCAATGACGCAACCGCCCGGACCGCCGCGCTGCAATCCGGTCAGGTCCACGCGATCAACCGGGTTGAGCCCAAGATTGCTGATCTGCTGGGTCGCGCACCGAACCTGACTGTGCATTCAACCGCAGGCCGTGGCCACTATGTGTTTATCATGCATTGCGACACGGCACCGTTTGATAACAATGAACTGCGTTTGGCCCTGAAACACGCGATTAACCGTCAGGATCTGGTCGACAAGGTTCTGCGTGGCTATGGCTCGATTGGGAATGACATGCCGATCAACGCGGCCTACCCGCTGTTTGACGGTTCGATCCCGCAGCGTGAATTCAGCATCGAAAAAGCAGCTGAGCATTACAAGAAGTCGGGTCATGACGGCTCACCAATCATTCTGCAGGTCGCTGATGGCGCCTTCCCTGGTGCGGTGGACGCGGCCGCCCTGTTCCAGCAGACCGCGGCTCAGGCTGGTATCCCGCTGGAAATCAAGCGTGAACCCAACGATGGTTACTGGTCCGAGGTTTGGAACGTACAGCCGTTCTGCGCCTCGTACTGGGGTGGCCGTCCGGTGCAGGACCAGATGTATTCGACCGCGTATCTGTCGACCGCAGACTGGAACGACACGCGGTTCAAGGTTCCGGCCTTTGACGAGATGCTGTTTGCAGCCCGCGCCGAGCTGGACAATGACAAGCGCAAGGGCATCTACAAACAGATGGGCATGATGGTCCGCGACGAAGGCGGCGTAATCTGCCCGATGTTCAATGATTTCGTCGAAGGTGTCAGCAATCAGCTGGAAGGTTGGGAAAGCGACCCGACCCAAGAAATGATGAACGGCAACATGTCCCGCAAGATGTGGTTCTCCTGATAAGGACCACGGATCATGCATCCTATCATCAAATTGGTTTCCCAGCGCCTTGCGCTGGGACTCCTATTGCTGTTTGGCGCTTCGGCCCTGATTTTTGGCCTGACCGAAGCCCTGCCCGGAGACGCCGCGCAAGCCGTCCTGGGACAGTCCGCAACTCCTGAGGCTCTTGCTAACTTACGTGAGGAAATGGGGCTGAACCGCCCTGCCCTGACCCGATACGCCGAATGGCTGGGCGGGATCGTTCAAGGCGATCTGGGCCAATCGATGACCAACAAACTGGATATCGCTGAAAGCATCGGCAAGCGCCTGGGCAACACGCTGTTCCTGGCTTGTGCCGCCGCCGTCGTCTCCGTACCACTCGCTATCTTCCTTGGCTTGTTGGCCGTCCGCTATCGCAACCGTATGCCGGACAAATTGATCTCAGCTGTGACCTTGACCACGGTTTCGATCCCCGAATTCCTGATCGGCTACGTGATTATCTACTTCGTTTCCGTAAAACTGGGCTGGTTTTCCTCGCTTGCGATGATCAACGATTCGATGTCCTTCGGCGAAAAGCTCTATGCAATCGCCTTGCCGGCCTTTGTGCTGACGCTGGTGGTATTGGCACAGATGATGCGGATGACCCGCGCCGCAATCCTAAACCTGATGCAGTCGGCCTATATCGAAACGGCTGAGCTGAAAGGTTTGTCCAGTTTTCAGGTCATCGCGCGACATGCCTTCCCCAACGCGATTTCGCCCATTGTCAACGTTGTTATGCTGAACCTGGCCTATCTGGTCGTGGGCGTCGTCGTGGTCGAAGTGGTGTTCGTTTACCCTGGCATGGGGCAATATCTTGTGGACTCGGTGACCAAGCGTGACGTGCCTGTGGTTCTGGCCTGCGGCGTTGTCTTCGCTGCGGTCTATATCGGGCTGAACATGGTTGCCGATATCGTGTCCATCCTTGCCAATCCAAGACTGAGGCACCCGAAATGATGAAGAATCTTCCTATTTCGGCCATGATCGGTCTGTTTTTCACCGGGCTGTACTTTTTCGTGGCGCTCGCCGCACCTCTGATCGCTCCTTACGGCATGGCCGAGGTGGTCGGTGATGTCTGGGAACCGTCCAGTGCCAAACACCTGTTGGGTACGGACAATATCGGGCGCGATCTGCTAACTCGCATGATCTATGGCGGGCGCACGACCATCTTTATCGCTGCTGCTGCCACAATCCTCAGCTTTGCCACCGGCACCACGCTGGGCTTGCTGGCCGCTGTTCTTGGTGGCTGGGCCGATCAGGTCCTCAGCCGAGCGGTTGACCTGGTCATGTCGATCCCGACACTGATCCTGGCGCTGGTCATTCTGGCGATTGTCCCGGTGACTGTCCCGATCCTGATCCTGGTGATGGGCCTGCTGGATGCCACACGCCCCTATCGCCTGTCGCGATCTGTCGCTGTGGATATCAATGTGATGGACTATGTTGAGGCTGCCAAGCTGCGCGGTGAGGGTCGTATCTGGATCATCTTCCGGGAAATCCTGCCCAATGCTCTGTCGCCTCTGGTGGCCGAGTTCGGATTGCGGTTCATCTTTATGGTTCTGTTTATCTCGACCCTCTCGTTCCTGGGTCTGGGCGTCCAACCGCCGCTGGCGGATTGGGGTGGAATCGTGAAGGAAAACAAAGACGGTATCGTCTATGGCATCGGCGCGGCGCTATATCCGGCTGTTGCCATCGCGACCCTCGCCATCTCGGTCAACCTTGTTGCTGACTGGGTCCTGAACCGTACCACATCGCTGAAAGGAGGCCGGGGATGAGTGATACCCTTCTCAAGGTCCGCGACCTCAAAATCGGCGCGACCGTCTATCCACCGGGTGAAAAACCCCATGATATCGAAATCGTGCACGGGGTCAGCTTTGACCTTGAACGCGGCAAGGTGTTGGGGCTGATCGGTGAATCCGGGGCCGGTAAATCCACCATTGGTCTGGCCTCAATGGCCTATGGCCGTGGTGGTGTTGAACTCACCGGCGGAGAGGTTTGGGTTAACGGGCGCGATATCCTGAAAACCCCGCATAGCGATATCCGCAATCTGCGCGGAGGCGAAGTAGCATATGTTTCGCAATCCGCCGCAGCATCGTTCAACCCAGCCAAGAAGATCATGGATCAGGTGATCGAAGCCGCGGTGGAGCACAAGAAGTTTTCGCGTAAAGAGGCCGAAGCCCGCGCGCGGGAACTGTTCGCCAAGCTGGGGCTTCCCGATCCGGACAATATTGGTGATCGCTATCCGCACCAAGTTTCGGGCGGTCAGCTACAGCGGTGTATGACAGCGCTGGCGCTTTGTCCTGAGCCTGATCTGGTGGTGTTCGACGAACCGACAACTGCGCTGGATGTGACCACCCAGATCGATGTTCTGATGGCCATTAAGGAAGCCATTCGTGATACCGGCGTTGCCGCGCTCTATATCACCCACGATCTGGCAGTCGTTGCGCAAGTCAGCGACGACATCATGGTTCTGCGCATGGGTAACACGGTCGAGTACGGCAACACCGATCAGATCATCAACAACCCGCAGGAAGAGTATACCAAGGCGCTGGTCTCGGTCCGCTCCATCGAACATGAAGAAAAGAAGCCAACTTCCGAACCAGTGCTGACAGTTGACGGGATCACTGCGCGCTATAAGGGGCTGAATTTCGACGTGCTGCACAACGTCAATGTCGAGCTCCATCCGGGCCAAACATTAGCGGTTGTGGGCGAATCCGGTTCTGGCAAGTCCACGCTGGCACGGGTGATCACCGGGCTGCTTCCACCGCGCGATGGCGAGATCAATTTCGCCGGACGCAAGCTCAGTGGCGATCTGAAGGGCCGCAGCCGTGAAGACCTGCGTGAGTTGCAGATGATCTATCAGATGGCAGACGTGGCGATGAACCCGCGTCAGACCGTCGGCACTATCATCGGGCGCCCGCTGGAGTTCTACTTCGGTATGCGCGGCGCGGAAAAACGCAAGCGGATCGTGGAACTGCTGGATGAGATCGAGCTGGGCGAAAAATACATGGACCGCTATCCGGCGGAACTGTCTGGCGGCCAGAAACAGCGTGTTTGCATTGCGCGTTCATTGGCGGCCAAGCCTAAGATGATCATCTGTGATGAGGTCACCTCGGCGCTCGATCCGCTGGTGGCGGATGGTATCCTCAAACTGCTGCTGGACCTGCAGAAGATCGAGGATGTGGCCTATCTGTTCATCACCCACGATCTGGCAACGGTGCGCGCGATCAGCGACAGTATTGCGGTGATGTATCAGGGCCGAGTCGTCCGCTACGGCCCCAAGTCGCAGGTGCTGAGCCCACCGTTTGATGACTATACCGACCTACTGCTCAGCTCTGTCCCCGAAATGCATCTGGGCTGGCTGGAAGAGGTCGTCGCCCACCGCAAAATGGAAAGCGCCGGGAACTGATCCCGGCCCTTCCCGTAAGTTTATGAAATCCCGGCGCCATTCGATCAAGGTGTCGGGATTTTGCCATTCGGGGCGGGATCAGGCAGCCAGACCGCACCGAATCTTTTAGGGTCGGCTGAAGCAATCTGAAAAAGGGTCAGAGCATGGACCGCAAACTTCTCCTCATCATTCTGGACGGTGTTCCATGGCGCAATTTCCGTCGCTTGTTCGGCAATCTGGAAGGCTGGGTCGACACCGGCGAGGCGCGCGTTTGGAAGAAGCGCGCTGTGCTACCGTCAATCTCGGCAAGCTGCTATGCCTCGATCCATACCGGTGTAACACCGCAGGAGCATGGCTGTACCGGCAATGGCAACGTGTTCCGCCTGAGTCAGAAGGACATCTTCAGCCAAGTGCGCGAAGCCGGCGGCGTGACTGGGGCTGTGGCCCATAGCTTCTGGTCGCAATTCTTTAATCGCCATCCATTCGACTATGTCCGCGATGTTGAATATGACGAGCCCAACAGCAAAACGATCAATCATGGTCGGTTCCACACGATGACAGGCTATGGCAAAGCAAACCAGATGACGCCCTGTGACGTCGATCTGTTCGCAACGCTGACCAATCTCTGCCTACGCCATGGCTTGGACTATGGATTGCTGCATACCAGCACTTTGGACAGCATGGGTCATAGGTTCTTTCATGAATGTGAAGAGATGGACCATGCCTGTTTCGTGATGGACGAAATGCTGGCCCCGTTTATCCCGCGCTGGCGGCAGTTGGGTTACGACGTCATCGTCACCGCAGATCACGGCCAGGACGATCGTGGCCATCACGGTGGGCGTGGCGCATTGCAGCAGGAAACCGCGCTGTATTACTTCGGTGACGCCGAAGGCCCCGATGCGAATGCTGTGATCGGCCAGCTACAGCTGGCGCCCACGATTCTGGACCGTTTGGGTGCCCCGATTGCCGAAACCATGAACGGTCAGCCCTTCTTGAAGTAGGGGATCAGTCGTAGGGCCAGATCTGCTGGCCCAACGCCTCTATCGCCACCGAGATCCTCTCGAAGCTGTCCGCCGCACGTTTGACCATGGTGCGCGCCCGCAGATAGCCGTGCACAAGGCCGGGTTCATTGATGCAATGAGCCTGCCCACCTGCAGCCCTGATCTGCTCGCAATAGATCGCACCATCATCACGTAAGGGATCACAATCTGCAGTTACCACCACGGTTGGGGGCAGCCCCGAGAAATCCGTGTCATGCAATGGAGCGAATGTCGGGTCGTTTTCCGGCACATCTCCACCACAGCGCACCTTCTCGTAAAAACTTACATCCTCCAGCGTCAGCAAAGGCGCATGGGCATGTTCCTTATAGGAACCACGGGACGAATCTCCGCCCAAGCCTGGATAGATGAGGACCTGACCAAGAAGATTGTCGAACTGCGTCCGTCCGTGCTGTGAAACTGCGGCGGCCAGATTTCCACCCGCGCTGTCGCCCGCCAGAACGAAAGGGTCCTGGAACTCTTGCACCGCCCAGTTGGTTGCCGCCCAGCTATCGTGAAACTGGGCAGGATGAATATGTTCGGGGCTCAGGCGGTAATCCACGGCAATCACCCGATACCCAGTTTGTGCACAAAGTTCGGCACAGACATCGTCGTGACTGTCCAGTCCGCCGACGACAAACCCGCCTCCGTGGAAATAGATCACCGTCCGGCTTGGATTGCCTGCGGTGTAAATGCGAACAGGCACGCCATCGGCGCACCTGTCTTCTGTTTCAACACCCATTGGGCGAGGCTGGCGAAAATCCTTGCACATTACGTCATAGACGCCGCGCTGATCTTCGATCGACAATTCGACCGCGTCATCAGGATAGCTTTCAGCCGTTCGTCTTATGAACGCCCAGGTTTCTTCATCGATCAGACGTTCATAGTCCATAGCCCCTCCGCGATCAGGCAGCCCACTCCCATGGCCGGGTGAACGATCCCAGCACTTTGCTGACATCGTCGTCCGAGGAACCGTTGGCGTCAAGCTGCGCGACAAGTCCGCGCTTTTTATCATCCAGAACCGAAACCACACGCGCAGCAACGCCTGCGTCTTCAAGCGCACCATTGTAGATGCGTGTGATCGCCTGCTTACGTAGCTCGGGCTTAAAGACTTTGCCCACTGCCGTTTTGGGCAGTTCGTCCAGAATAGTCATGTGCTTAGGTTGCGCGGCACGCTCGTGAACGTGAACTCTGCAGTATTCCATCAGCTCCTGCTCTGTCACACTGGCCCCAGAGACCAGTTCGACAAAGGCACAGGGCACTTCACCCGCATGGGCGTCTGGTTGACCGATCGCACCGGCAAATGCCACGGCCTCATGCCCCAACAGCGCCTCTTCGATCTCGGCCGGGTCGATATTGTGCCCGCCGCGAATGATCAAATCCTTGGCACGACCGGTGATCCACAAATAGCCATCATCGTCAAACCGGCCCAAATCACCGGTGCGCAGATATTTGTCATAGTGGAACAGGCCCACGTTCTTTTCGACCTCTGTATACGTGTTGCCCGCAAATACGCCGGGGTTCGAGATACAGATCTCACCAATCTGATCAGTTCCACATTCGGTCGGACCGTCGGGCCCATCCTGCAGGATTTTCACATCCGTATAAGGGAACGGAACGCCAATCGAACCGATCTTCTTTTCGCCATCCACCGGGTTGCACGACACAAGGCAGGTGGCTTCGGTCAGGCCATAGCCTTCGACTATAGTGACGCCGGTGGCCTCTTCAAAGCGACGGAACAGTTCAACCGGCAAAGGAGCCGAGCCTGAGAAGGCCGTTTTCACTGACGAGATATCAGCGTCGACAGGGCGCTGCATTTTGGCAGAGATCGCTGTCGGAACCGTGATGATAAAGCTGACTTTCCAACGCTCGATCAGTTTCCAGAAATTGTCGAAAACGCCATCCCCGCGATATCCTTGAGGCGTCGGGAAGACCACATGCGCACCCGAACTCACCGCAGCCATGACGATCACATGCACAGCAAAGACGTGGAACATGGGCAGTGGGCACATGACCACATCGTTTTCGTCGAACAACAAGGTGCCACCACACCAGCCATTATAGATCAGGCCGGAATATTTGTGTTGTGCAACCTTGGGCATGCCGGTTGTACCACCAGTATGGAAATAGCACGCAACACGGTCTGATTTACTGTCTTCGAATGTCAGTGTCTTGGGCTGTTTCGCCAGCTCTTTGCTGAAATTCAAATAGTCCGCATGAGCCAATTTAGCCTTGTCGCCCATTTTGGGACGCACAAGGGGCACGATCCACGATTTCGGAGGCGTCAGATAGCGATTCAGGTCGATTTCCAGAATTGTGTTCACACCGGGCGCGTGGCGTACGGCCTCTTCCACCTTCTGTGCAACATCGGCTTTGGGAAATGACTTTAGCGTCACAACAACCTTGGCTTTCGTCTCGCGCAAAATTGCTGCGATTTGCTCGGGCTCCAACAACGGGTTGATCGGGTTCACGATCCCTGCGACGGCCCCTCCCATGAGGGTCACCAGAGTTTCGTTGCAGTTGGGCAGCACATAGGCCACCACATCGTTTTCACCGATACCCAGAGATCTGAAAAGATTGGCGGCCTGATTGACCTTACCCAGCAGATCAGACCACGTCAGTGTCTCGGCCTTATCGGTTGGGCCGGAAAACAGCTGAAAGCTAATGGCCTTGTGGTCGGGGAACTTGGCCGCCGTTCGAGAAAGTAACTGATGAAAGGTTACCGGTACGTCTCGATCCTCCCACGGCATTTCATTTTCTATTCTTGCCTTATCGTCTAATCCCGCGAATGCCATTAGTTCCTCCCTGTACTTTTACTGCGTCACGCGCAGGCTCTCATCTAGGATGAAAGTAAAACCCGCTCATGTGCAAGTAAGGGCTTAACGGCAGAACAACCCAGAATGTAGAATGACGCTGGGGCGCAAAACAAAATATCTCGCCATCAGGTTACTCTGCTGCAACACCATCGGTAAATTGCAACCGTGCCAAACGCGCGTACAGCCCATCCTGCGATACCAGATCGTCATGCGTTCCCTGCGCAACGATCTGCCCGTTCTCCAGGACGATGATGCGGTCGGCTTTTTTCACGGTTGCCAATCTGTGCGCAACAATCAGCGTCGTCCGCCCTGCACGCAACCTGTCGACAGCCCCTTGCACAGCGCGCTCGCTTTCAGCGTCCAATGCCGATGTCGCCTCATCCAACAACAGGATCGGAGCATCGCGCAAAATGGCGCGGGCGATGGCGATCCGCTGTTTTTGTCCCCCGGACAGCATGACGCCTCGCTCTCCTACAAAGCTGTCATAGCCTTCGGGCAGCGTCGAGATGAATTCGTGGGCCGCAGCTGCGCGGGCTGCGTCTTCAACCTCGGCATCCGTCGCATCGAGCCGCCCAAATCGGATATTTTCGCGCGCCGATGCTGCGAATATCGTGGGATCCTGAGGCACAAGTGCCATATGACGGCGGAAATTGGAACGATCCAAATCTCGCAGGTCAATACCATCCAAACAAACGCGTCCCGAGTCAGGATCATAGAATCGCTGAATCATCTGGATCACGGTTGTTTTTCCGGCCCCCGAGGGGCCGACAAATGCGACGGTTTCCCCGGGGTTGACTGTCAGCGACAGTTCATTCAACGCCACGACATCCGGACGCGCCGGGTAGCGGAAAGTCACATCGTCGAACCGAATCTCGCCGCGCACGGGCGCGGGGAAAGCTTGCGCCTGGCCGGGATCGTTCACGGTGTCCTGAGCATTCAACAGCTCGACCAACCGCTCGGTCGCACCGGCCGCACGCTGCAATTCGCTCCAGATTTCGGACAGGGCCGCAACCGAACCGGCCATGATGATCGAATAGATCACGAACTGGATCAGAACGCCCTCGGTCATGACACCGTTGCGGACATCATTCGCCCCCATCCACAACACGCCCACGATTCCGGAAAACACCAGGAATATAACGATGACGGTCAGCACGGCCCGGGTCTGAATTCGGCGCAGCGAGACAGTATAGGACGTTTCGGTCATCTCACCGAACTGATTTCGGCTGGCCTGCTCATGGGTAAAGGCCTGAACGGTTTGAACTGCGCTCAGCGCTTCACCGGCGTTGCCCGATGAGGCTGCGATCCAGTCTTGGTTTTCCCGGCTAATAACCCGCAAGCGCCGCCCCAATACCAGTATCGGAACTACAACCAGCGGAATCAGCAGCAAGACCATCCCGGTCAGCTTGGCCGAGGTCAGCAGCATCAGCACAAGCCCGCCCAGAAACATCAACATATTGCGTAGAGCGATCGAGACTGACGAACCCAGCACGGATTGAATCAGCGTGGTGTCGGTCGTGATCCGGCTCAGCACCTCACCCGTCATGATACGTTCATAGAATTCGGGGCTCATCCCGATGACGCGATCAAAAACGGCTTTGCGGATATCGGCGACAACGCGTTCGCCCAGGCGCGTAACAAGCGCGTAGCGGATACCTGTTCCGACGGCCAGAATCGCGGCGATGCCCAGCGCCGCCAGAAAGTACCAATCCAGTAGCTCTCCGTCTTCGATCCGAAAGTTGTCGACCACACGGCGGACAGCCAAAGGCAATGTCAGCGTCATGCTGGCGGTCAGAACCAAGGCCAAAGAGGCCCCAATCATTTGCAATCGATAAGGCTTCATGAATGGCCAGAGCGAAGCCAGAACACCGATTTTCCTGGACCTGGCCCGTTCCTCAGCCGCACCGGGTGCGGGTTTTGCTGCTGGACTGGCTGAGACGGGTTTTGCCATGTCAGGCCCTTACATCGTGTTCGAATTCCGGTATCCCGCTTCTTGGCGTCTACAACCCGCCGGGTCAAGCGGTGCAGCCGAATGGCCCAAACGAAAGGCTATTTGACGCAGACTTTTGGGGCTGATTTGGAGCGGGCGGCGGGAATCGAACCCGCTTCATCAGCTTGGAAGGCTGAGGTAATAGCCAGTATACGACGCCCGCTCAGCGGTGGCTGGTTTATGCCATGCCCAAGGTGTCGTCAAGCACAGTTCGCACGCGAAATTCAAAATCATATGACACCCGGGGACGGACCCCGGCGCATCGGTAATCCCGGGGTCGTTTCGGCAGCGCGCGGCTTATTCAACGCGCGGCATTCGCCCATTCGCAAGTTTCAAGATCCGCCGAAATACGGATCATGGATGCCAGATTCTTACTGGAAGATTCGGCCAAGCCAATCAACTTCGCAGGATAGGTCGTTGCGGCGCTCAGCGCATCCTTCAGCGGGACACCGACATTTTTGACAAGGATGCGAACAGCCGTCGTCAGATCCAGGTCAGCCCCTGCCAGCGTTCCATTTTCAAGCGTCAGGCGGCCATCCGTTCTGGTAATACGGCGCCCTTCAAGGTTGAATTCGGCATCCTCTGTTCCGGCAACAGCCATGGCATCGCTGACCAGAAATATCCGGGCCGGGCCGGTCTTTGCCGCCCATGCCGCCCGCATGACCTCAGGGTGTACGTGTATACTGTCTGCAATCAGACCCGCAGACAAACCCGCATTGGCCAGCGCCGCCCCCACAAGACCAGGCTCGCGGTTTCCAAGCTGGCTCATGGCGTTGAACAGATGTGTGACACAGCGCGCGCCCGCCGCAGCATAACGTTGACAGGTCGCAAAATCCGCATCGCTATGACCCAGAGACACCAGAATTCCGGCCTCAGCCAAAGAGGTAACCTGTCGCTCAGACACAGCTTCTGGCGCCAGGGTTACTTTAAGGCAAGGCAATCGGCTGGCCGCGGCTATCAGGGTGGTCAGATCCTCTTCATCCATCGGGCGGATCAGCGCGGCGTCATGCGCCCCTTTTCGCGCCAACGAAAGATGCGGTCCCTCCAGATGCAGTCCAGCGACACCGGGAACACCGACATCCACAGCCTTGATCGCGGCCTCTATTGCCTGCTGGGTCTTGGCCGCAGTGTCGGTAATCAGGGTGGGCAAAAAGGATGCGACGCCAAGCTTTCTATGCGCTTGAGAAATGCGCTGGATAGTCTCGACAGAAGGGTCATCGTTGAACATGACACTTCCGCCGCCATTGACCTGTAGGTCCACAAATCCGGGGCAGAGAATATCACCGTTCAGATCGACCTGCTGCCCGGCGATTTTGGTTCCGTCTGCCGGGGTGATCTCGGACAAATTACCTTGGCGAAACACAACCGCCTGCCCCTCCAGCAGGTGTGTGCCGTCGAAATAGGCGCCGTTTCTGAATACAACCGTCTCAGAGGTCATACAGTTTCCGTAACTTTCTTAAGGTGACGCGGGGCATCAGGGTCAATTCCGCGATTGCAGGCGACCGATTCAACCATGCTGTAGAACGATGTGATGGCGCTGATGGGATCGGTCAGCCAATGGTCCGTTCTGACGACCGGCAGAGGCTGCGCCCGTTTCACCGCCGAGGTTGTGGCAAAAACGGTAGCCCCTTTTGCCGCCAACGCATCAGCCGCTTCTGCCGTTGTTTGTTCAGCGGCATCACTGGCAGCGAACACAATGGTTGGAAACCCTTCTTCAACGATTGAGACCGGCCCGTGCAGAACTTCTGCAGTCGAATAGCTCTCGGCGTGGATCTGGCAGGTCTCTTTGATTTTCAGCGCCGCTTCATTCGAGATCGCCAGCGATGGACCGCGACCCAAGGTAAAAAGGGACCGGCCGGAAATCGCATTGGCGGCCGGGGTCCAGTCGCATTGGGCAGCCTTCCCAAGATACCCGGGCAGTGACCATATGGCCTGCTTCAGCTCTGCCTCATCCGCGATTTCCGCCAGCAACCACAGCCCCGCCACCAGAGACGTCACAAAGGTCTTGGTTGCTGCCACACTCAATTCCGGTCCCGCATGAAGAGGCAGGACGGCGTCCGTGGCATCTGCCAGGTGGGATTCCGTATTGTTCGTAATGGCGACCGTCACGGCACCAGATCGTTTCAGCGCGCGCGTCATGCCAACGATATCCGGGCTTTGACCAGATTGCGACACCGATATGCTCAACGCACCCTGCGCCCGAAGCTCTGCACCATAGATCGAGTTGACCGAGGGCCCGACCGAGGCAACAGGAAGGTTCAGCAATAGTTCGCATGCATATTTCAGATAGGTGCAGGCGTGATCCGAAGATCCTCGCGCCACCGAGACCAGAAAACGCGGGTCTGCGTCGCGCGCCAACTGGGCAGCGTGGCGGATATTGTCAGCCCCATTGCTTAGCAATCGGTCTACGGCATCAGGAATTTCCAGAATTTCCTGACGCATCTTCGAGAGTTCTACGGACATCTAGTTCCGTCCTTTCAGGTTACAACCGCAATTCAGCGACAAAATCATACGCATCGCCGCGATAAAGCGAGCGTGTCAGTTCGGCGACGCGTCCGTTTCTGAGAAAAGAAACACGTTCAATATTCAGCCCGGCGGCTCCCTCGGGAACATCAAGAAGTTCAGCCTCACGCGCGGCCAAATTCAGGGCCGAGATCTTCTGAACCGCCCGAACAGGACGGCGGCCCAGCCGATCCAAGACCTCGTACAGAGAGGTGGTCACCTCGATCGGGTTCGGCAGGATATCCAAAGGTAACGCCGCTTTTTCCAGCGCCAATGGACGGCCATCGGCTTCGCGCAATCGGTAGATACGAGAGATTTGCTCACCCTCGGACAAGCTCAAGGCGGCAATCTCTTCTTGGGTCGGCGCAAAGACCCCCCGCTCCAGCCATTTCGACGCGGTTTTCATTCCACGGCTGGACATGTCTTCGGTGAACGAAGTCAGATGTGTCAGCGATTGTTCGACCCGTGGGATGCGCTCGCGGATGAACGAGCCCGAGCCCTGGCGCTGTTCGATCACGCCCTCTTGGACAAGCTCTTGAATCGCCTTTCTCACGGTGACGCGCGAAAGGTCCGTGATCTCGACAAGTTCTCTCTCGGACGGAAGCGACGATTTAGGGGGCAGAACACCCGTATCAATGCCCTCCTGCAGCCTTCGCCGTAGTTGGACATATCGCGGCCCATTATCAGCGGTCAGCCAGGAATCCGAACGCAGAAAATCAGCAATGCTCATGTTCGACCTCCTTTGCCAAGGCGAGCGCCCCGTCGAGCGGTTCTCCTAACGGCGCGCGCAGGTCGGATTGCATGTTTTCGGGCAGATACGACGCGTATTGACCACCAATACCGCCCGTCAGGCACAGCGCGGCTCCCGGGCTCCACCCCAAATGCGTGGCGGTATCCGCCAGATAGGCAGCACCTGCCCGCATGATTTGTTGCGCAACCACGTCGTCATCTTGGGCAGCCATGGTCACTTTTGGTGCAATCGCTCCAAACTGCGCAGGGTCTGCAGCCCCTGCAAAACGAACGATCCCGGCAGGTCCGTCATGTTCGGACAGCAAAGTGGTCAAAAGGTCCGAACGGGTCTGCGTTCCATCAAACGCACGCAATGCCAAGGACAATGCCATCCTTCCAACCCACTGGGCCGAGGCTTCATCCCCCAAGACCGAGCCCCAGCCACCGGCAAAGCGCATGTCTCTACCAGTTTGTCTGGCCAGAAATGAGCCTGTACCACAATGGGCAATCAGCCCGTCCTGCGCACCCAGTGCCCCGCGCAAGGCAGCGGGACGATCATCCTCTATCCGGGCGTGCTTTAGACCAAGCGCATCCCTCAAACGAGTTGAGATCGCCTGATCCGTGACCCCAGCTAAACCAATAAAGGCAGGACTTGCCAACAAGCCCTCAACCCCGATGCCAAGCTTGCCAGACAGCTGGTCTAACCCCAGCTTGATCTGTGAAACGCCAGCCTGAAAATCAGTCGAGACGTTTGCAGCGCCAACTTCAACGCTGTGAGCGATTCCAGCAACCTCACAGGCCACACGACAGCGCGTTCCACCGCCATCAACGGCCAATACAGCATTATGCAGGGACTCAATCATGACAATACCAATACAATACCTATTTGATTTAGAAAAGCCTAGATTTTGGCACTGCTCGCAAATATTGCAGTTTTTCCTATAAGAACAGCACAAAACCTTCACTGAAAAGAAAATGTTGGACAGGTGGTATTAAATAGGTATTGTAATCGGGAAACCTGGGAGGGGATTCTCTTGACGCTGCCGTCAACCGAACAACTGCACCGCGACGCCACCAGCCTGAGCCGCGAAGACCTGACAGGGTCGGCGCTGTTGCTGGCCGATGGGCAGATCGCTGCGGCAGCGGCGGTGCGCTCGGCCACACAGGCTATTGCATTGGGCGCCGCTGCGATGGCCAGGACGCTCCGGTCGGGCGGCATGTTGCACTATGTTGCGGCAGGCTCGTCCGGTTTGATGGCGGCGGCTGACGCGCAAGAGCTGGGCGGAACATTCTCGATCACGCCAGACCAGTTGCGAATCCATATGGCTGGTGGTCTTCCGACGGGTGTCGAGATGCCGGGTGATTCCGAAGACGCCGACGGTGACCTGCGTGAAGCGCTGAACAGTTTGTCAGCCCGGGACACGGTGATCGCCGTATCCGCAAGCGGGTCGACCCCCTACACGATGACAGCCGCAAGCATCGCCCGTGCAAAAGGCGCGACCTTGATCGGCATCGCCAATAACGCCAACAGTCCCCTGCTGACACAGACCAACATCCCGATCCTGCTAGCCACCCCGCCCGAACTGATTTCGGGATCAACGCGGATGGGCGCGGGAACGGCGCAAAAGATCGCTTTGAATATGCTGTCGTCGCTGATGGCGCTGGACCTTGGCCACGTACATGGCGGCATGATGGTCAACCTGCGCGCGGACAATGACAAACTGCGCGCCCGCGCGGCCGGAATCGTAACCCGCATTGCCGAGGTGGACACAGACGCAGCAAAGCGCGCACTGGAAGCAACACGCGGTGATGTGAAGCCCGCCGTGCTTGTCGCCGCAAAAGGTGTTTCGGCATCCGAAGCCACCGAACGCCTACGAACATCAGACGGAATCCTAACGGCCGCACTGGCCATAGAATAATAACCATCAATCGGGAGAATATGGATGACCAAGAATAGCTTGAAACTTGCTCTGCTGGGCACGACGCTGATGGCGTCGGCTGCCTATGCGGAAGATGTGACCCTGACCATCGAAAGCTGGCGAAATGACGACCTGACCCTATGGCAGGACCAGATCATCCCTGCGTTTGAGGCCAAACACCCCGGCATCAAAGTGCAATTCACACCCTCGGCCCCAGCGGAATACAACGCCGTACTGAATTCGAAACTGGATGCGGGTTCGGCGGGTGACCTGATCACCTGTCGCCCGTTCGACGCATCGCTGGCCCTGTATGAGGCCGGTCATCTGAGCGACCTGTCCGGTGTCGAAGCGATGAACAACTTCTCGGATGTCGCCAAGTCGGCCTGGCAAACGGATGACGGCTCGGCCAGTTTCTGCGTTCCGATGGCGTCGGTGATCCACGGGTTCATCTATAACAAGGACGCGTTTGCTGAACTGGGTATCGAAGTTCCCACTACCGAGGACGAGTTCTTTGCCGCCCTCGACAAGATCAAGGAAGACGGCACTTATATCCCGATGGCGATGGGCACCAACGACCAGTGGGAAGCCGCCACTATGGGCTATAACAACATCGGTCCGAACTATTGGAAAGGCGAAGAGGGCCGCCAGGCGCTGATCGCGGGCGAGCAAAAGCTGACCGATGTAGCCTGGACCGCCCCCTATGCCACCCTGGCCCGTTGGGGCGCTTATCTGGGTGACGGATATGAGGCGCAGACTTATCCCGACAGCCAGAACATCTTTACCCTGGGTCGCGCGGCCGTCTATCCTGCGGGATCCTGGGAAATTTCGGGCTTCAACGCGCAGGCCGATTTTGAGATGGGTGCCTTCAAGCCGCCAGTCCAGAATGCGGGCGATACCTGCTATATCTCGGACCACACGGATATTGGCATTGGTATGAATGCGGCCACCGCGAATCCCGAAGCTGCCGAGACGTTCCTGGCCTGGGTCGCAAGCCCGGAATTCGCCGAAATCTTCGGCAACGCCCTGCCTGGCTTCTTCCCGCTCTCGAACACTCCGGTCGAGCTGCAGGACCCGCTGGCCAAGGAAATCGTAGGCTGGCGCGAAGAGTGTGAATCGACCATCCGCTCGACCTATCAAATCCTGTCGCGTGGCACACCGAACCTTGAAAACGATACCTGGGGCGCTTCGGTTGCCGCCATCAAAGGCGCAAAATCCCCCGAGGAACTGGGTGCCGAACTGCAGGAAGGCCTGGCCTCCTGGTACGCTCCGCATCAGTAAGCTGATCCATACCCGGGCGGTGCCGACCGCCCGGGTAACTCCGACACCCCTTTGAAAGCAATCCCATGACCCGCCCCCGCATCCGCTGGCATATCGTTGTATTTCTGGCACCTGCCATACTCGTCTATACCGCTGTGATGATTTTCCCGCTGTTCAACACGCTGCGCCTTGCACTGTATACAGAGGTTGATCAGGCTCGCGTGTTTGTCGGATTGCAGAATTTCCGGACGCTGTTTTTCGATCCCAACTGGTCGGATCAGTTCTGGAATGCTCTGGGTAATAATTTTTGGTTCTTCCTGATCCATATGTTGGTTCAGAACCCGATCGGCATCGCGCTGGCCGCCCTTCTCAGCCACCCCCGCCTACGGTTTGCTGCCCTGTATCGCTCGGCGATCTTTATTCCTACGATCCTCAGCTTTGTGATCGTGGGCTTTGCCTGGAAACTGATCCTGTCGCCGATCTGGGGCATTGCGCCTTCGATGCTGGATGCTGTTGGGCTTAAGTCCCTCTTTGCACCGTGGCTGGGCAAAGAGGAATACGCACTGACCACGCTGGCGCTGATCTCGGTCTGGCAGTTCGTAGGCATCCCGATGATGCTGATCTATGCCGCCCTGCTGACCATCCCCGAAGAAATCCTTGAGGCCGGAGAGATCGACGGCATCACCGGGGCCTCGGCCTTCTGGAAGATCAAACTACCGCTGATCCTGCCCTCGATCGGGATCATCTCGATCCTGACCTTTGTGGGAAATTTCAACGCATTCGACCTGATCTATGCCTCACAAGGCGCGCTGGCGGGGCCGGATTTCTCAACCGATATTCTGGGCACCTTCATGTACCGCACCTTCTTTGGCTTCCAGTTGCAGCTGGGCGACCCGCATATGGGGTCCGCCATCGCCGGGGCCATGTTCGCAATCATCCTGGTGGGCGTCTGTATCTATCTGTTCGGCATCCAGACCCGGATGCGCCGGTATCAACTGTGAGGGCCAAGTGATGAACAAAGCACGCCATAACCCCCTCAACACCGTAGCGATGCACGCTGGGCTGATCCTGTATACGCTGATCGCTCTGTTCCCGGTCTTTGTGATCCTGATCAACAGCTTCAAAACCCGCCGGTCGATCTTTCGCGAACCGCTGGCCCTGCCCAACGCAGACAGTTTTTCGCTGATCGGCTATGAGACGGTGATGAAGCAGGGGGATTTCTTCCTTTACTTTCAGAACTCGATGATCGTCACCGTGGCGTCGTTGTTCTTTATCCTGCTGTTCGGTGCCATGGCGGCCTATGCGCTGTCCGAGTACCAGTTCAAAGGCAACCTGCTGATGGGCCTGTATCTGGCACTGGGGATCATGATTCCGATCCGCATCGGCACTGTCGCAATCCTTGAGATGATGGTGGCGACCGGGTTGGTGAACTCACTTTGGGCGCTGATCCTGGTCTATACGGCACAGGGTTTGCCGCTGGCAGTGTTCATCCTGTCCGAATTCATGCGGCAGGTCAGTGACGATCTGAAAAACGCCGGGCGCATCGACGGGCTGTCGGAATATACGATCTTCTTCCGACTGGTGCTGCCACTGGTGCGGCCCGCCATGGCGACGGTGGCGGTGTTCAACATGATCCCGATCTGGAACGATCTGTGGTTCCCGCTGATCCTGGCCCCGGCTGAGGAGACCAAGACCCTGACGCTGGGCAGCCAGGTCTTTATCGGTCAATTTGTCACCGACTGGAACGCGGTCCTGTCAGCCTTGTCGATGGCAATCCTGCCGGTCCTGGTTCTCTATGTCATATTCTCACGCCAGCTGATCCGCGGCATCACGTCAGGGGCTGTCAAATGACACGTGTTCTGATCGCAGGTCTTGGCAATATGGGGTTCAGCCACGCGCTGGCCCATCACCATCACCCCGACGCCCAGATCGTGGCGTTGGTGAACCGCTCGGGGCACGTTGAGTACCCTGATCTTGCCGAATACCCGGCCTATTCCGATTTCGAAACCGCGCTGGCCAAAACAAACCCGGATCTGGTCGTGATCGCCACCTATTCCGACAGCCATGCGGATTATGCCTGTGCGGCGATGGAAGCCGGGGCGCATGTCTTTGTAGAGAAACCGCTGGCCACCAATGTCGCTGATGCGCGGCGCGTGGTCGAAACCGCCATCCGACTGAACCGCAAGCTGGTTGTTGGCTACATCCTGCGCCACCACCCCTCGTGGGTGCGGCTGATTGCCGAGGCCCGCAAACTGGGTGGGCCTTATGTATTCCGCCTGAACCTGAACCAGCAATCCAACGGTGCGGAATGGGAGACGCATAAAGCGTTGATGCAGACCACCTCGCCCATCGTGGATTGCGGCGTTCACTATGTCGATGTGATGTGCCAGATCACTGATGCCCGGCCCGTCCGTGTCCACGGAATGGGTCTGCGGCTGTCCGATGAGATCGCGCCCGACATGTACAATTACGGGCAATTTCAGGTGGTTTTCAATGACGGCTCGGTCGGCTGGTATGAGGCCGGCTGGGGCCCGATGATGTCGGAAACCGCATTCTTCGTGAAAGATATAGTGTCGCCCAACGGTTCGGTCTCGATCACCGACGGGAACAAGGGCGCCTCGGCGGATATCGACGGCCACACAAAGGTTGGCGGTCTGCTAGTCCACACACCGCAAGGCGACCACACAATCGACATGCCCGGTGAACCCGGTCACCAGGAACTATGCGATGCCGAACAGGGCTATATGCTGCGCGCCATCGCCGAAGACATAGACCTGACGCGTCATATGAATGACGCTGTCCAATCCCTTGCCATTTGCCTGGCCGCAGATGAAAGCATCCGCACTGGCCAGCCCGTTTCCTTTGAGGAGCAAGCGACATGACCGCCCTGACGCTGAACAAAATCAATAAATCCTTCGGCAATGTGCATGTCCTAAAAGACATCACGCTTGAAGTCGAAGACGGCGAGTTTGTCGTCTTTGTCGGCCCTTCGGGCTGTGGCAAATCCACCCTGTTGCGGGTGATTGCCGGGCTCGAGGATGCATCGTCCGGTGAGATCAACATTGGCGGGCAGCAGGTCAATCTGGTGCCGCCATCCAAGCGCGGCATTGCGATGGTATTCCAAAGCTATGCGCTCTATCCCCACCTCAGCGTTCGGGGCAATATGACCCTTGCACTGAAGCAGGAAAAGCAGCCCAAATCGGAAATCGAAGGCCGCGTGGCCAAAGCCAGCCGGATGCTGAACCTGGAACCCTATCTGGACCGCTTCCCGTCCGAACTGTCAGGCGGTCAGCGTCAGCGGGTTGCCATTGGCCGCGCCATCGTGCGCGAACCCAAACTGTTCCTGTTTGATGAGCCTCTGTCCAATCTGGATGCCGCGCTTCGCATGAATACGCGAATCGAGATCGCCAACCTGCACCGAGCACTGGACGCCTCGATGATCTATGTTACCCACGACCAGACCGAAGCCATGACCCTGGCCGACAAGATCGTTGTTCTGCGTGACGGCCGGGTAGAACAGATCGGCAGCCCGATGGAACTGTATAACAATCCCGCGAACCAGTTCGTAGCAGGGTTCCTCGGCTCTCCGTCAATGAATTTCTTGCCGCAGGGGTTGCTGAACGAAAGCGGTCAGAACACGATTGGCATCCGGCCCGAGGACCTGTTTGTTGCAGATGACGGACCACTCACCGCGCGTGTCAGCCATGTCGAAAAGTTGGGCGGAGACACAAATGTCATCGCGCAGATCAATGAACACGCCATAACCGCCCGGCTGTTTGGCCAGCATGCGATATCCGAAGGGCAGGAATTGCGTTTCGCCTATTCACCGGACAAGGCCTATCGGTTCACTGCGGACGGTCAGCGCCTTACCTGACCGCTTTTCCTGGCAAAAAACCAATAAAAACAAGATGTCATCAGCCCGTTTTGACGGACTGATCCAATCGGCGTATCCTAACGCATCCAAAGTTTATCTGTTTCCTGAGTATCCCGGCACCATTGTTAATGGTGCTGTTATTACCCTGTCACAAATGCCCCCTAAATCCGTTTCATCGACTTTTCACAGACAGCCAGGAGCAATCCATGAAAGACGTTGACCCTACCACACTTTCCGCCGACGATTGGGACGAGCTGCATTTCCCCCGCCCCGAAGAAAACGACTTTGACCGCGTTGTCGAAAGCGCAATTTCCCGCCGTGGATTTCTGGCGGGTGTCGTGGCCTTTGGCTCTGGCGCGGCTGCGATGGGTACTGGCCTACTTGGTTCGACCTCGGCGCAGGCACAGGCAGCATCCCGGTTCGCCTTCACCCCGATTCCCGCACAAACTGATGGCACCGTCCATGTGCCTGAAGGGTTTGAGTGGAAAATCTTGATGCGCTGGGGCGATCCGCTGTTTTCGGATGCCGATGGCTATGACATCGCCGAGGGAGGTCCGGTCGAGAGCTCGGACCGAATATTTGGCGAGAATACAGACGGGATGCATACATTCACGTTCCAGGGCCACCAGCTGATCGCGATCAATCACGAATATCCCAACGGCAAGATCAACCTGCCCGCTGCGCAGGAAGGTGTTCCGGCCAGTGCTGACGACGTGCGCAAACTGCAGAACCTGCAGGGTGTGACCGTGATGGAAATCACCGAAGGCCGCGAAGGTTGGTCCGTGGTCAAGGACAGCCCGTTCAACCGGCGCATCCACCACAACACTGAGATGAACATCGTCGGCCCCGCTGCCGGCCACGACCTGCTGAAGACCGAGGCCGACCCGACCGGCACAACCTCGCTGGGCACCATGAACAACTGTGGTGCAGGCAAGACGCCCTGGGGCACGTATCTGACCTGCGAAGAGAACTTTAACGGCTATTTCGGGTCCAGCGACGAAAACGCCAGCTACGATCAAAAGGTCGCGGACGGCTTCAAGCGCTATGGCGTCAAAGCCGAAAGCTGGAATGGCTACGAACTGTTCGATCCGCGGTTCGACACCTCCAAAAACCCAAACGAGCCGCACCGAGTGGGATGGATCGTTGAAATCGACCCGACCAAACCGGACAGCACCCCGGTCAAACACACCGGTCTTGGCCGTTTCAAGCATGAGAATGCCGAGGTGACTCTGGCCGCTGATGGCCGCGTGGTTGTCTATATGGGTGATGATGAGCGGGGCGAGTATCTGTACAAATTCGTCTCGAACGGCACCTATCAGCCCGGCGGCGAAACCCAGAATCTGTTGAACGACGGCACGCTTTATGTGGCGAAATTCGATGACGACATGACAGGCACCTGGCTGCCGCTGACGCCGGATGCAACCGGCATGGATGCGGCGGATATTGCGATCTTCACCCGATTGGCGGCATCCAAGGCGGGTGGCACGACCATGGATCGCCCTGAATGGGTGGCGTCCAGCCCGGTAGCGGTCGAAGCCTATTGCTGCCTAACCAACAACAAGAACCGCGGCGTGAAACCAAATGCCGGGGGTGATGATACGTCGACCAACGGCCCCAACCCGCGTGAGGCCAACAAATATGGCCAGATTGTCCGCTGGAAACCCGCCGATGACGATCACGCAGCCGACGCGTTCGTCTGGGATCTCTATGTCATGGCGGGAAATCCGACGGTGCACTCTGACGCCCGCGCCGGGTCGGCCAATGTGAACGAGGGCAACCTGTTCAACTCACCCGACGGAATGACCATTGACTCGACTGGTCTGGTCTGGATCCAGACCGACGGCAACGACGACAACGAAGAAGACTTTGCAGGCCACGGCAACAACCAGATGCTGGTCGGCGATCCGGTCACTGGCGAAATCGCCCGTTTCATGACCGGTCCGAAAGGATGTGAGGTCACGGGGCTGGCTTGGTCCAGCGATCTGCGCACCATGTTTGTCGGCATTCAGCATCCCGGCAGCGAATGGCCGGATGGTGGCACGCCGCGCTCATCGGTGATCACGATCAAGCGCACCGATAACGGGCTGGTCGGTTAAGCTGTTCCAGATTGTCCCCGGTCATATGGGTCGGGGACGTCTTTTCCTCAGATATCCTTACCCGGCGGCTCCAACGGTCCGCCCGGAGCCATCAGGTGGCGCTCGGACAGCCAGGGGTTAAGCTCCAAGGCATGTGACAGTGCCGCACGGGCTTCATCGATCCGATGCAAGCCAAGCAGTGTCAGGGCGCGCCCGCTGATCGCCGCGACATGGTTCGGAGACAGCTCGATCGCCTTGTCCAGATCCGGCAGTGCAGATGCGAAATCCTGGCTAAGATAATATGCAAAGGCGCGCTGATTGTACCCCTCGGCATAGTGCGGGCAGTATTCGATGAGCTTGTCAAACTCCTCGATGGCGCCCCGAAGGTCCCAGCCACTGCGGCGGGTCATGCCCCGGTCCAGAACGGCCTGCGCAACAGCGTCGGGCGCATCGGTCCAGAACTCCCATAATTGATTGGAAAATGTCTGGGCTTCGGCCTCGTTTCCAACATCCTGAATTTGCGCGATTACGGCCGAGATGCTTTCGGTATGATCCGGCGAGGACGGGCATTCTTCAGACCAGGCGACACCCGGAGGGGCCGCCAACACTAGCAGAGGGAACACAAAACGCTTCATACGCGTATGGTGACGCGCTCGCGCAATTCGTCAACCCACCCTGTCCAAAGCGCCTGAAACAACGGTTTCCTTAACTGCCTCCATCGCCACAAAGGTCGAGGTATTCGCCACATGCGGAAGCGAGGATATCTTCTCAGCCAAAACGGCGCGGTATTCCGACATTGAACCAGTGCGGATTTTCAGCAGATAGTCGAAATTCGACGCGATCATATGGGCTTGCTCGATTTCGGGCACCTTGCGGACTGCGGTGTTAAACTCGGCCAGTGCCTTCTCTCTCGTGTCGGTCAGGCGCACCTCGACAAAAGCCACATGGTCCAGCCCCAGTCGGATCGGGTCCAGTAAGGCGCGATACCCGGTGATCACCCCGCTAGCCTCAAGTCGCTTTAGACGTGCCTGGGTTGGGGATTTCGACAGCCCGATCCGCCGCGCTAGGTCGGCAACTGATATGCGCCCATCCTCTGAGAGAATCGCCAAGATCGCTCGATCAAACCGATCCAAATCCGGAAAGCTCATTTGCACGGCATTATCCCCTAAAAACAGTCCATCCGACCAGATGAATTAAAAAATACGGCAATCGTCCTGAGAAATCGACATTATATTCAACAAAAGCCTGGAGGATTCATGTCACACAGCCTGAGCACCCATATCGACAGCCAAACCTACGCTGATCAAACCGCCGTTCTCGACAATCTTATCGATCATGCCGCGCTGTCTGAAACTGATCGCGCCCAAATCTGTGCGGCAGCCGCCCAGCTTGTGCGTGATATTCGATCCAGTACATCGCCGGGCATGATGGAGGTGTTTCTGGCCGAATATGGCCTGTCTACCGATGAGGGCGTGGCGCTGATGTGTCTGGCCGAAGCGCTGCTGCGCGTGCCGGATGCCGACACGATCGATGCTCTCATCGAAGACAAGATCGCGCCGTCCGACTGGGGCAAGCATCTTGGGCAATCCTCCTCGCCGCTGGTGAATGCCTCGACTTGGGCGCTGATGCTGACCGGTAAAGTCCTCGACGACGGCAAGCCCTCGCCTGTCAGTGCCCTGCGAGGTGCGATCAAAAGACTGGGTGAACCGGTTATCCGCACGGCCGTCGGGCGCGCAATGAAGGAAATGGGTCGTCAGTTCGTGCTGGGCGAGACCATCCAGTCGGCCATGGAACGTGCCAGCGGGATGGAGGCCAAGGGCTATACCTATTCCTACGATATGCTGGGTGAAGCCGCACGGACCGAGGCCGACGCGGCCCGATATCATTTGTCTTATTCCCGTGCCATCACCGCCATTGCAGAGGCCTGCACCCATGATGACATTCGCGCCAATCCAGGCATCTCGGTAAAGCTGTCAGCACTGCACCCCCGGTATGAGTTGGCCCAGGAACAGCGAGTGATGGCCGAGCTTGTCCCGCGCCTGCGCGCTCTGTGCCTTTTGGCCAAAGCCGCTGGCATGGGCCTGAACATCGACGCCGAAGAGGCCGACCGCCTGTCGCTGTCCCTGCAGGTCATCGAAGCGGTGATGGCCGAGCCTGCACTCGCAGGATGGGACGGGTTCGGAATTGTGGTTCAGGCCTATGGTCCGCGTGCTGGAATCGCTCTGGACGCGCTCTATGGAATGGCCGAGCGCTATGACCGCAAACTGATGGTGCGGCTGGTCAAAGGCGCCTATTGGGATACCGAAATCAAGCGCGCTCAGGTTGAAGGCGTAGAGGGTTTTCCGGTGTTTACCAGCAAGGCCGTGACCGATGTCTCCTATATTGCTAATGCGCGAAAATTGCTGGGCATGACCGACAGGATCTATCCGCAGTTTGCCACCCATAACGCCCATACGGTCAGTACAATTCTGCAAATGGCAACTGATCAGCCTTTCGAATTTCAGCGGCTGCACGGGATGGGAGAAACCCTGCACCATCTGGTTAAGAACGCAAACAACACACGCTGCCGCATATATGCGCCTGTCGGGGCCCATCGTGACTTGCTGGCCTACCTGGTGCGGCGACTGCTTGAGAATGGTGCAAACTCTTCATTCGTGAACCAAATCGTGGATGATACTGTTCCCCCAGAGGAGGTTGCGGCCGATCCGTTTCTCACTCTCCTCGAACCGGCGCGCGCCATTCCAACCGGACCCGAGCTGTTTCAACCCGAGCGGCCCAATTCGCAGGGGTTTGACCTGCGGCACATTCCCACTTTGGACCGGGTCAACGCCGCGCGGGACGCGTTTCGGACGCATCACTGGTATGCGCGCCCGTTGTTGTCCGGCGATGCGCGGCCCGATGACGATCAGCCCATCGTCAACCCCGCACAGTCGCGGGATCGCCCCGGTGCCGTTGCCCCGGCCAGCGCACAAGATGTCGAGCTTGCTTTGACTGCAGCCACCCCCTGGCAGGTAGTGGCAGATCAACGCTCGCAGGTTCTGAATGCCGCCGCCGACCTTTACGAGACCCATTTCGGTGAACTTTTCGCCCTGCTGGCCCGTGAGGCTGGTAAGTCCCTGCCCGATGCAGTCGCCGAACTGCGCGAGGCGGTAGATTTCCTGCGCTATTATGCGGCGAATATACCCGACGCAGAACCAGCGGGTGTGTTCACCTGTATCAGCCCGTGGAACTTTCCGCTGGCCATTTTCACCGGTCAATTATCCGCCGCTTTGGCCACTGGGAATGCGGTATTGGCAAAGCCCGCACCGCAGACACCATTGATCGCGCATCGCGCCGTTGAATTGCTGCACGAGGCCGGAGTGCCACGCAGCGCGCTACAGTTGCTGCCGGGCGGTCCATCGGTGGGCGCAGCCCTGACCTCGGACCCGAGGGTGTCGGGAGTGGCCTTTACCGGCTCGACCGGGACCGCCCTGAAAATCCGTGCTGCCATGGCCGGAAACTTGCGGCCGGGAACGCCTCTGATCGCGGAAACTGGTGGCTTGAATGCGATGATCGTGGACAGCACCGCCCTGCCCGAACAGGCGGTTCAGTCCATCATCGAAAGCGCGTTCCAATCAGCGGGGCAAAGATGTTCGGCCCTGCGCTGTCTCTATGTCCAGGAAGACATTGCCGATGATCTTCTGACCATGCTGACAGGGGCTATGGATGCGCTGCTGGTTGGTGATCCCTGGCCTATCTCAACCGATTGCGGCCCGGTGATTGACGACGATGCTCGTCGCGGCATCGCCGATCACATCGCATTGGCACGGTCCGAAGGGCGTGTCCTGAAAGAGATGTCCGTCCCTGGTGACGGCACGTTCATCGCCCCAACCCTTATCAAAATCCCCGGCATTGCCGAGTTGGAGCGCGAGGTGTTTGGCCCCGTCCTGCATGTAGTGCGGTTCAATTCCTCAGAGTTGGATCAGATCATCGCCGATATCAACGCCACAGGATACGGGCTGACCTTTGGCCTGCACACACGGATCGACGACCGCGTTCAGCACATCACCGAAGCTGTTCATGCCGGAAACATCTACGTCAATCGCAACCAGATCGGCGCCATAGTTGGATCGCAACCCTTTGGCGGCGAGGGCCTGTCGGGGACCGGCCCAAAGGCGGGTGGGCCGAACTACCTGACCCGTTTCTGCGCCCCGGACCGGAAGGTCAGTCCCGAGCAATGGTCCACCGATATGACCGATCTACCATTACCAGAAGGAAAATCTGCTGAGATCAAGGCGCGGTTGCTGCCCGGTCCGACGGGTGAATCGAACCGCCTGAGTGAATTCTCACGCGCACCGCTATTGTGTATGGGCCCCGGAGTTGAAGCCGCACAAGCGCAGGCCAACGCGGTCAAAGCACTGGGCGGGCGGGCTATAACTGCTATCGGCGCGTTAGACCTGCACCGGCTTGAAATCCTGACTGGCTTCTCGGGCGTATTGTGGTGGGGCGACGACGCAACCGGTCAGGAAATCGAGCGTCATCTGTCCCGGCGTGCAGGCCCAATCATCCCTCTGATCCCCGGCCAACCAGATCGCACCCGCGTTCTGGGAGAACGACATGTCTGTGTCGACACCACTGCTGCGGGTGGGAATGCCGCATTGCTGGGGGGTGCGGCCTAAACAGGCCTTGACGCTGGGCAGCCAACCGCCCAGCGTCGCACCATGTTTCCAATTCGTGACCATAACCCTTCGGGGCGCACCCCATATGTCATCTATCTGTTGATGGCAGCGAATATCCTGATTTTCCTCAGCTATGCGGGAAGCATGGAGAACCAGCGACTGATCACCCAGCTGTATACCGATTATGCGGTGGTGCCCGCCCGGGTTACGGACGGTTACACGCTTGAGACCCTCGTGACCTCGATGTTCCTGCATGGCGGCTGGATGCATCTGGCAGGAAACATGCTGTTCCTGTGGATCTTCGGCGACAACCTCGAAGACGAAATGGGCCACCTGCCCTTTCTGCTGTTCTATCTTGCCGCGGGTATCGGGGCCGGTCTGATCCACGTCGTCACAGCGCCACAATCTCTGGTTCCTACGATTGGTGCGTCTGGCGCAATAGCTGGCGTCATGGGTGGCTATTTGTTGATGTTCCCCAAAGCGCGCGTGGACATCCTGCTTGTTCTGGTGATCTATTTCCGTGTCTTCTCGATCCCGGCGTTTGTCATGCTAGGCGTGTGGCTGGGTATGCAGTTCATTGGGAGCCTGTCCAGCAACCCCGACGAGGGCGGCGTCGCCTATTGGGCCCATACCGGGGGCTTCCTTGTTGGTTTGCTCTTGTGCATACCCCTTTGGTTGCGGCGCGGCGCGAGTGACTATTGGAACCGCACCCATGGGCATCCGCCCCATCCAGAGCACAAATACAAGCTGTCACAATCCCGCATCCCCCGCATCCCGCGCCGGTAAGCGCCCACCGCTGAGCAAGGTAATCTCTTGCGCGGCGGCTTGTACCAATCGGCCCAATTCCGGCGCGCGTTCAGTGCTGAACCGGGCGGTAGGGCCAGATACGGAAATGCCCGCACAGGGTTCCCCCCGGTCGTTGAAGATGGCCGCACCGATGCATGACATCCCCTCGTATCGTTCCTCCCGATCATGCGACCACCCGCGGGCCCGGGTCTGATCCAGATCGCTTTGCAGTGCATCGCCGGGCACCAGTGTTTGAGGCGTGAAGACCTTTGTGTCCAACGTGCCCAGCGCTTTGATCAATGCAGCCTCGTTCAACGCGGCCAAGATCGCCTTACCGGTGCCCGAGGCATACATCGGTGTCCGCGCGCCCGGTGGAAAAAAGGCCCGGATCGGATTGGCCGTTTCGACCTGCCCCACAAACACCACTTCGGCCCCGTCCGGAACGGCCAGATTCGCCGTTTCGCCGCTATCCTGCATCAGCCGGCGTAAAATGGGCCTTCCGATTTCGATAACACCATTACGGCGTAGAAAGGACGCTCCGGTGCGATAAGTCTCGATCCCGATCATCCATTCTTGACGCTCTTCATCAAAGGCGACGAAACCGTGCTTCTGCAGCGTCACCAGAATTCGGTGTGTTGTGGCCGTGGGCACATCAACTTCGCGCGCCAAATCGCTGAGTGCTGCGCGTTCCAGACTGGCTACTGTGGTCAAAACGCTAAGCGCCCGATCCAGCGATTGCATGGTCCCGGCCGAGCTTTCCTTGAACAGCGATTTTGGTCTGCCGCGTGGCCTTTTCTGCGTTTCCATCCCAGGCATTTCCTTTCAGCTGTCCAGAGTTTCTCGCGTCCGGATTTCCTGCACGTAAAAATGAAAAACGGAAAAGTTTAATATATCAGTAGCTTAATATTTATCTTAAATAAATGAAAATATTTTTCAAGAAAATTGCGTAATGCAGCTTTTTCCCGGACACTTATCTCCAAAGCAGAGGAACAAGCCATGTCGAACCAAAACCCGGTTTTCATTCCCGGCCCGACCAACATACCTGATAGATTGCGCCTTGCCATGCAGGTCCAGACGCAGGATCATCGCGCGCCGGACTTTGTCCAGACATTTGCACCCGTACTGGAAGACACCAAGAAGGTCTTTGATACGGCTGCGGCACAGATCGTTACCTTTCCCGCCAGCGGCACAGGTGGATGGGAGGCTGCAATCACCAACACGCTCAGCCCAGGTGATAAGGTCCTGATTGCGCGCTATGGCGTTTTCAGCCACCGCTGGATTGATCTGTGCACACGTCACGGGCTTGACGTTCAGGTCATCGACTGCCCTTGGGGCAGCGGCGCTCCCGCTGACCAATTTCAGACTGTTCTGAGTGGGGACAAAGCGCATGAAATTCGCGCCGTTCTGGTCACTCATAATGAGACGGCGACAGGGGTGCTTTCGGATATCGGGGCTGTAAGGCGGGCGATGGATGCCGCCAATCATCCGGCGCTTTTGATGGTGGACTGCGTCAGCTCTTTGGCCTCTGTACCGTTCGAGTTCGACCGCTGGGGCGTCGACATCGCGGTTTCGGGATCGCAGAAGGGATTCATGCTGGCCACTGGCATGGCCATCCTTTGCGTCAGCCAGAAAGCGCTGGACGCGATGGAAACCGCAGAGCTGCACCGGACCTTTTTCGATTTCCGGGATATGATGGCGGCCAATGCGACCGGAGGGTTTCCCTATACACCACCTCTGCAACTGATCTACGGACTGCGTGAAAGCCTGAAGATGCTGTTTGAAGAAGGCTTACCGAATGTTTACGCCCGTCATCATCGGCTTGCCGAGGGCGTCCGGCGCGCCGTCGATGCTTGGGGGCTGGAACTGGTTGCTCAATCGCCAGACCTTTACTCGGACACGGTCAGCGCAATCTACGTGCCCGAAGGGTTCGACAGCAACATTCTGACCGACCATGCCTTTAACACCTACGGGATGTCCTTTGGTGTTGGCTTGGGCCAGTTGCACGGCAAGGCGTTCCGTATCGGGCATCTGGGCAGTCTGACAGATGCGATGGTCCTGTCCGGACTCTGTACGATCGAGATGGCAATGGCCGATCTAAGCTATCCGATCACGTTGGGCTCTGGCGTCGCCGCAGCCCAGGAACACTTTCGCGCCACACCCGGCAACCGAACCGAGGCCGCGGCGTAAGGAGAATGACAATGTTGGATCACCCCTCTGCCGCGGATCTGACGATCGAGGACATGCGTGTCGCGCATGATCGGATCAAACCGCATATCCGCCGAACTCCGGTCATGGCTTCGGACCACCTGAATGAACTGACCGGCGCGCAGCTGTTCTTCAAATGCGAAAATTTCCAAGAAGCCGGGGCCTTTAAGGTGCGTGGGGCCTGCAACGCTGTATTCGGCCTTGCAGACCATTTGATGCCCAAGGGTGTCTGCACGCATTCCAGCGGCAACCACGCCTTGTCTTTGTCTTATGCGGCCGGCCGCCGCGGTATTCCGTGCAATGTGGTCATGCCGCGCACAGCCCCGCAGGCCAAGAAGGATGCAGTTCGCCGATATGGCGGTACAATCACCGAATGTGACCCTTCGACAAGCTCGCGCGAAGCAACATTTGCCGAGGTTCAGGCCAGAACCGGTGGCGAATTTGTTCACCCCTATAACGACCCGCGTGTGATTACCGGTCAGGCCACCTGCTCCGCCGAACTGCTGGAACAGACTGGTGGTATGGACGCCGTTATCGCGCCCATCGGCGGTGGCGGCATGATTTCAGGCACCTGTCTGACGGTTTCGAACCTTGCGCCCGAGACCGCAATTTATGCAGCGGAACCGGAACAGGCGGATGACGCTTACCGGTCCTTCAAGGCCGGTCATATCATCGCAGATGACGCCCCCAAGACAGTCGCGGATGGGCTGCTGGTGCCCCTGAAAGAAAACACCTGGCATTTCGTATCCAACCACGTGACCGATATTTTTACCGCCTCGGAAGAGGAAATCATCGAAGCGATGAAACTGACCTGGAAGCACCTGCGCGTGGTGATGGAACCATCTTCGGCGGTTCCTCTGGCAACCATTTTGAAGAACCCAGAGGTTTTCCGAGGCAAGCGCATTGGCGTCATCGTGACCGGTGGCAATGTAGACTTGGACAAACTGCCCTGGCTGAAAGGGTAAGGAGAAACAACATGAACAAGACCGTAAATTTTGAAGACCTCGAGGTCGGTTTCGACATCCCTGCCGCGATCGGCATGGACGAAAGCGAGATACAGACGCCTTGCCTGATCCTTGATCTGGACGCGCTAGAGAGCAACATCCGAAAGATGGGCGATTTCGCAAAGGCCCATGGGATGCGCCATCGTGTTCATGGCAAGATGCACAAATCGGTCGATGTGGCCAAGCTGCAGGAGCGGTTGGGCGGTTCGGTCGGCGTCTGCTGTCAGAAAGTGTCGGAAGCCGAGGTATTTGCCCGTGGCGGCATTACGGACATCCTTGTATCCAACCAGGTGCGCGACCCGGCCAAGATTGACCGACTGGCACGGCTGCCCAATTTCGGCGCGCGTATCATTGTCTGCGTGGACGATATCGACAATATCTCCGACCTGTCGGCTGCCGCTTCGCGTCACGGTACAGAACTGGAAGTGTTCATCGAGATCGACTGCGGCGCAGGGCGCTGTGGTGTAACCACGACACCGGCGGTCATCGAGATTGCCAAAGCTGTGCAAGCAGCGCCAAATCTGAAATTCACCGGCATTCAGGCCTATCAGGGTGCGATGCAACATCTCGATACCTATGAGGCCCGTAAAGAGAAGCTGGATGTTGCCATTGCCATGGTCGAAGACGCTGTCGCCGGGTTGAAAGCAGAAGGGATCGAGTGCGAACTGGTTTCGGGCGGCGGCACCGGTTCCTATTACTTCGAAAGTAACTCGGGCGTTTACAACGAATTGCAATGCGGCTCTTACGCCTTCATGGACGCGGATTATGGGCGGATTCTGGATCAGAACGGCCAGCGGATTGATCAGGGAGAATGGGAAAATGCGCTGTTCATCCTGACCAGCATCATGAGCCATGCCAAAGCAGACAAGGCCATCTGCGACGCCGGCCTCAAGGCGCAATCGGTCGATAGCGGCCTGCCCTTTGTGTTTGGGCGTGATGATGTCGAATACCTCAAGTGCTCGGACGAGCATGGGGTTATCGGGGATCCAGACGGCGTACTGAAGGTCAATGACAAGCTGAGGTTGGTGCCGGGCCACTGTGACCCCACCTGCAATGTCCATGATTGGTATGTGGGCGTACGGGGCGGCAAAGTCGAAGCCCTGTGGCCGGTCTCGGCCCGCGGGAAAGCCTATTGAGATGAGGGATGTTATGAAAAGCGACGGCCTGCTGATTGTAGGCGAAGATCTGTGCGAGAAACTGGTAGGACGCCAGCAGGCCTTTGACGCTGTACAGGCTGTGTTCGGTGCGATGGCTAAAGGTGGCGCGTGGAACTTTCCCGTTATCCGCGAGGCTTTGGGCCATGCCGACGCTCTCTATGGGTTCAAATCGGGATTTGACCGCGACGGTCAGGTGCTGGGCCTCAAATCCGGTGGATACTGGCCGGGCAATGCGGCGAAGGGCCTGACCAACCACCAATCCACGGTGTTTCTGTTCGACCCCGATACCGGGCGATTGTCCGCGCTTGTCGGGGGCAATTACCTGACAGCGGTGCGCACAGCGGCCTCTTCGGCGGTTTCGATCGCGCATCTGGCGCGGCAAGACGCAAGAGTACTTGGTATGGTCGGGGCCGGACATCAGTCAACTTTCCAGCTGCGGGCGGCGGCGGAACAGCGCGACTTCGAAAAGGTCATTGCCTGGAACCCGCATCCCGACATGCTGCCCCGCCTTGCAGCTGTGGCCACTGAGGTTGGGTTGGAATTCGAGGCCGTCAGCCAACAGGAGCTTGGCGCACAGGCGGATGTGATCATCACCATCACCTCGGCTTTTGAGCCGCTCTTGATGAAAGACTGGATCAAGCCCGGCACGCATCTGGCTTGCATGGGCACCGACACCAAAGGCAAACAGGAGGTTGACGCGGATCTCGTCGCTGCGGCGACTGTCTTTACCGACGAGGTCGCCCAGTCCGTGACAATCGGCGAGGCCCAACATGCCATCAGCCTTGGCTCCTTGACCGAGGATGCAATCGCGCCCATCGGCGCCGTCATCAATGGTGACCACCCCGGTCGGACAAGCGACGATCAGATCACTCTGTTTGATGGAACCGGGGTCGGGTTGCAGGATCTTGCAGTCGCCTCAGTCGCTGCACGATTGGCTGAAGAGGCGGATCTAGCCCAGCGCGCGACCCTCTGAAACGAAAAAGCGCGCCTCAATCGGGCGCGCTTGCTTGACCTGTCTGTTGCTGGCTCAGCCCCGGATGACCTTGGAAAACTGATCAAAGATGGGCTCGTTGGAACAGATGACCTCGCCGTCCTCCAGCACGTTACCTTCCGGGTTCAAAGCCTGCACAAAGCCACCGGCCTCTTTCACGATGATGATCCCGGCGGCAACATCCCAGGCATTCAGACGGCGTTCCCAAAAGCCTTCATACCGGCCAGCAGCAACATAAGCCATGTCCAGCGCTGCCGCGCCCCACCGACGTACACCGGCGCAGACTGGCATCAGACGTGCCAGATCCTGCAGGGTCGCTGGCAAGTCAGACCGTCCGCCAAAAGGCAGCCCGGTCGAAAAGATCGACTCGATCATGCGGTGACGACCCGAAACGCGGATACGGGTGTCGTTCATCCATGCGCCTTCGCCATTTTCTGCAAAGAACATCTCGTCCTTGGCGGCGTCATAGATCACACCGGCAACAATTTTGCCTTTATGTTCCAACGCGATCGAGATCGCCCAGTGCGGTAGGCCGTGCAGAAAATTCGTGGTGCCATCCAGCGGATCCACAATCCAGCGGCGGGTGGGATCTTCGCCGGCAATCTCGCCGCCCTCTTCGGCCAGCCAGCCATAGGTCGGGCGCGCGCCAAGCAGTTCCTCTTTCAGGATCGCCTCGGCTGCAATGTCTGCCTTGGACACAAAATCCCCGGCGCCTTTCATCGACACCTGAAGGTTCTCGACTTCACGAAAATCCTTGACCAGTGAACGCCCCGCTTTGCGCGCGGCTTTGATCATGATGTTGAGGTTTGCACTGCCAACCATTGTCCAAAGGCTCCTGTCCGGTCAAACCGCGCGTATACTGGGGCAATGCGCCCTTGCCAAGAGGAATGATACGCATAGCAGACCCGCGTTTTGTGCCTATTGCTCCTGCAGCTTGCGCGCCTCGGTTTTGGCCAGCTTGATCAGCTCTTGCACAAAGGGTTTCTCAAGGTCCTCGGTGCGCACTGCAGCATAAAGGCGACGGGTAATGCCCGCCTTAGTCAGCGGGCGGGTAACATAGTCGGAATTATACTTCACCTCACGCACGACCCAGTCCGGCAGCACAGATATCCCCCGGTTCGACGCGACCAGCAAAAGGATCACAGCGGTCAGCTCAACCTGCCGGATTGCGGCCGGTTCAACCCGCGCAGGGATCAGCAGCTGGCTGAATACATCCAACCGTGTACGTTCGACCGGATAGGTAATCAGGGTCTGGCCGCGAAAATCCTCGGCCTCAATGAACTCTTTCTGGGCAAGCGGGTGTGTCGAAGCCGCGACAAACACCGCGTCATAGTCAAAGAGTTCGATGAATTCGACACCGGGCAGATCTTCTGGGTCCGAGGAAACGACCAAATCGACCTCTTCTTTTTGCAAAGCCGGCAAGGCATCAAAGGCCAGGCCGGGGCGGATATCGACATCCACATCGCCCCAGGATTTACGAAAGGATTCCAGCACCGGGAACAGCCACTCAAAACAGGCGTGGCATTCAATGGCGATATGCATACGGCCCGTGCGCCCGTCGCGCAAAGAAGAGAACTCCTGCTGTGTCGCCTCGACCTGCGGCAGGATCTGCTCGGCCAGGCGTAACAGCCGCAAACCGGCCGCCGAAAGTTTCATCGGTTTGGACCGGCGCAAGAATAATTCGACCCCGGCCTGATCCTCTAGGCCTTTGATTTGATGGCTCAACGCGGATTGAGTGATGTTCAGTTGATCTGCGGCACGGGCAAGCCCGCCACATTCATGGATCGCCTTGATCGTACGCAGGTGGCGGAATTCGATATGCATTGTGTGAAACTCATGTTGTTCTTGAATAATATGAGTTTGTCTCACAATGCGTAAGCTGGCACAAGGGTCAGAGATTTCACCCGTGAGGCCGAGATGACAAGACCAGAAGTTTCATTTGAATTTTTCCCGCCACAGACACTTGAGGCTTCATTCCGCCTTTGGGATACGGTGCAAACACTGGCACCGCTTGAACCGCGCTTTGTTTCTGTCACGTATGGCGCGGGGGGCACCACGCGCGAGCTGACGCGCGATGCGGTGGCCACACTGCACAAGTCCTCTGGCCTGCCTGTTGCTGCACATCTGACTTGTGTGGATGCGTCACGTCAGGAAACACTGGAAATCGCAGATACCTTTGCTCGGGCGGGCGTGGAGAACATCGTCGCTTTGCGCGGCGATCCACCCAAGGGTCAGGATCGGTTCGCGCCGCACCCGGAAGGGTTCGCGGACTCGGTCGAATTGATCGAAGCACTGGCAGAAACCGAGATGTTCAGCATCCGTGTTGGCGCCTATCCAGACAAACACCCGGAAGCACGGGATTTTTCCGCCGATGTCGATTGGCTAAAGGCCAAGCTGGACGCTGGGGCCGACGAAGCCCTGACTCAGTTCTTCTTTGAGGCCGAGACCTTTTTCCGCTTCCGCGATGCCTGTGAAAAGGCACGGATCGACAAGCCCATCGTTCCGGGCATCCTGCCAATCGAAAACTGGAAAGGGGCGCGCAACTTTGCACGCAGATGCGGGACACATATTCCGGATTGGATCGAGAATGCCTTTGAGAAGGCCATTCGTGACGACCGCGAAGACCTGCTGGCCACCGCGTTGTGCACAGAACTTTGTTCAGACCTGATCGAGGGCGGAGTAGACAAGCTCCACTTTTACACCCTGAACCGGCCGGAACTGACCCGGGATGTGTGCTTTGCCCTTGGAGTCACACCAAAGGCCGAGCTTCAGAACGTCGCTTGATATCCGCTTGTTTCAGACTGTGCACCCGGGGCCAAAACCCCGGGTGTTTTTGTGGAACAAGTTGGGATTGCCCTGCCTAACAGGGGCCACTTGAACAATCCAACTGAAGCCTTATTCATTGTCGCGGTAAACCGTTCAATTCTGTTACAAATTTGACTTTAGCAGCCGCCCATTCATTGTGGGACCGTATAGTTTGTTTATGAGTGAATTTAGTATGGAACCTTTTGACAAGGTTAGTGCCCGCGCCAATGCATTCGGCACACTTGGTCTGGCTCAAAGCGCCAGTTCAGATGACATTCGAGAAGCGTGGCGCGACATCGCATTCGAAGCCCACCCCGATAAGAATGGCGGAGACGGTGCGGCCTTGGCCAACGCCAAGGCGGCCTATGATTTGCTGCGCAGCGAGGGGCTGGCCGGGAAAGGTCTGGCGGGCTCGGCGGCGGGGAAACCACGCCGCCCCCGATTGCGCAAACGCGTTATTCAGCTGGAAACCCAAGATATTGATGCCTGTCGTGCAATGCTGAATACGGCGCTGCCCCACTTGCAGGACACCCCGGTGGACAGTCAAGATGCGGATCGCCTGCAAGATGCTGACCACATTCCGGACGCTGTCGGCTTGCATGGCCGCAACCTGACTTATTTCATTTCCGCACCTGTCTGCGAAGGTGCTAACCGCGTCGCATTGCCGACGAGTGTTCTCGCTGGCTCCAAGCGCGTCAAGACAGAGATTCTGAGCTTTCAGTCCAAAGATGCGGGCACTGGCGAAGTTGTCGTACCCGTTGCGCTTGCGACCAAGAAATTTCCGGGCGCCCGCAGCGTGCGGATCAGATTCAACGCCGACCAGCAAACGCAGGATGAGTACTGGTTGGCCGGATGACAAACAAAAAGCCCGGCAAATCAATGCCGGGCTTTGCATCCGTTGCAGAACTCTCAGTTTGTGACCGGGCCTTCGGAGGTAAACTTCGGGATCACGCTGCTGGAGGCCCCGTCGGCCTCGATGCCCGGCCAGTTTCCTTCAGCCAGATTGATATTGCCGGGAATATCTTCTTCAAAGAACCCGACAACCACATCGGTAATGTTCAGATACAGCTTGTCATCAACAATCCGCCACAGGTTCGGGTTCGCAGGCACCTTGCCGCCGCGTGACACGCCATAGGCGCAGTGACCGTCATATTGCGGCGCATAATAAGCAGGGTTTTCCATGAACTTGTCCCGGTTCTCTTCGGTCGAGAATGCCCAGGTAACGCCGTTGTATTCGGCCGTAATATCTGACCTTCCGCGGACGGCTTCGGGCTGTGATTGACCGACAGCAACCTGATCCAGACTGCGATAGGCAACCACGTCATATCCCGACACCGCATAGCCGGTGCCGTCCACATACTGATCTCCTGCAAGGGCAGGCATGGCAAATGCCAAGGTCGCAACTAAGGTCCAGGCAAGTCGTTTCATAAGGGCGGTCCTTTTTTATTGGATGGATGATCGGCCCGGAATACGGGGCTGTGCAGAGAATAGGTGATTCCTCGATCGAACGCAGTCCCGCTCGCGTCGCTGTGACATCGAATGAGAAAACGTGAAGTCTTTTGCACTGAATGTTACAAAATCTTCCCAACAGGCAGGGTTGGACTTTGCCCTTTGCAATATTAGCTGTTCAAGCGAACGGATAATTCACCCGAACTTTGCTGAGAAAGGCAATAAATGAGCGAGCAATCGACCTATACGCCCCCTATGGTCTGGACATGGGACAGCCAAAACGGCGGACAATTCGCTAATATCAACCGCCCGATTGCGGGGGCAACTCATGACAAGGATTTGCCTGCTGGGCGCCATCCTCTGCAGCTCTATTCGCTTGCTACTCCGAACGGGGTAAAAGTAACCGTCATGCTGGAAGAGCTTCTGGCGCTAGGCCATGAAGAGGCCGAGTATAACGCCTGGCTGATCAACATCGGCGAGGGAGATCAGTTTAGTTCGGGCTTTGTAGAGGCCAACCCGAACTCTAAGATCCCTGCCCTGTGGGATCGGTCCGGTGAAAAACCTGTGCGCGTGTTCGAAAGTGCCTCGATTCTGTTTCACCTGGCTGAAAGGTTCAACGCTTTCCTACCCGAATCCGGGCCCGAACGGACAGAGGTGATGAACTGGGTTTTCTGGCAAATGGGCAGTGCACCATATCTGGGTGGCGGGTTTGGCCATTTCTACGCCTATGCGCCCGAGAAATGGGAATATCCTATCAACCGCTTTGCCATGGAAACCAAGCGGCAGCTGGATGTTCTGGATCGGGAGTTGTCCGAGAAAACCTATATCGCAGGCGAGGATTACTCTATCGCCGATATCGCGATCTGGTCCTGGTACGGACAACTGGTTCTTGGGCGCCTGTACAGCGCAGCCGAGTTCCTGGACGTCGAATCCTACAAGAACGTCATGCGCTGGGCCAAGGAGATTGACGCCCGTCCCGCCGTGAAACGCGGTCGCATGGTCAATCGTGCCTTCGGCGAAAAGCATACACAGCTTCACGAACGCCACGAGGCTGGCGACTTTGAAACGCGTACACAGGACAAGCTAGAGCCGGCAGCCGAGTAAACAAACCGGGCTTCGCGGATCAATCTGCGAAGCCCCATTCTGCCATTACTTAAGCAAAGGCGGTTTGTCCGGATCGCGCCCAGGAGCGATATGCGCATTCACACGTGCCTCAGGCTGCGGCAGATCGTACCGCAAACCCACCCGCGCCAAAGACGCTGCGGCCGTGTCACTTGATTTGAAAAAACCTACGTCCATTGCCCCAGCTTCGACCCCGGAAAAGGTAAGCGCTTCGGACGCGGCCTTAGCCAGAGCTGCCTCTGCCCCTTCGACGGCATCGACAAATCCCAGCAAATGCCCGAAACCACCTTCAGCCGTTTTGGTGCTGACCAGATAGGCGGCTTGCGCCAACCCAATGGCCGTAGCCAGCTTGGCGTCCAAAGCTGTCAGCAGTTCGTCGGGCAACCCCGATGGAGCCAGGAACTCGGACAGGTGCTGTTGCACCTCTTCGGGACCATGCTGCAAAGTTTCCACCAACCAGCCCAATGCCTCGGGCGGGATCAACATCGAGGACGGGGCAACTTCAAGGTTCAACCCCAGCCCGATCCCCTGCCCCGACAACATAGACGATAAAACCCGCCCCGACAGCGCAACATAGGGCACCGGGCGGTCTGCGAAGCGGGCCAGCCGGTCTTCACGATCGAAAGCCAGCACAAAACGCCCGTCTGCCACGTCGAACAATTCGGGCGAAATATTCTCGTTCTTTGCCTCTTCCGTCAGCATCAGGAACAGCTCACTGTCAGCCAGCCGCTCAAAGAAACGCAGACGGGCCGCATCATCCTGCGGAGCGGCCTCAGCCGCGGCATGGGCGGCGTCCAGAGCCGAAATCTCAGTCATTCAGAACCTCTTGCACCCGTGCACGCAAAACCGGCAACAGATCGGCTTCGAACCACGGATTTTTCTTCATCCATGCCGTATTCCGCCAGGACGGATGAGGCAAGGCAAAGATCCGCGGCGCATAGTCCCGCCAGTTGCGGACGGTTTCGGTGACTGACCCACGTGACTTCAGGTGATATCTATGGGCGTGCCCCCCGACAAGAATGGTCAACGGCACAGGCCCAAGATCCGCCATGACCCGATCATGCCAAGTCTGACCGCATACTGGCGGAGGAGGCAAATCTGCCTTGCGCGCATCATAGCCGGGAAAGCAAAACGCCATTGGAACGATCGAGACACGTGAACGGTCATAAAACAGCTCCTCATCAACACCCAACCACGCCCGAAGCCGATCACCGGAAGGGTCGGTAAAAGGGCGACCCGACGCATGCACTCGTGCCCCCGGAGCCTGACCACAGACTAAAATGGGCGTGTCTTTGCGGAACCAGACAATGGGTCTTGGTTCATGCGCGGTTTCAGTTGCCGCAAATCGGTCAGCACAAATACGGCAGGCCTCTATTTCTTTTTCGAGTGGGTTCATGAGATCGCAATCAGTGCCGCATCAGATGGTTGGTGTTCTGAAAGCAAGATAGGTAACACACATCCAGACGCCAACAGATGCAAAAGTCACATTACCAAAAACGACCCCCGGAACGCATTGATCATTTGTTTCATAATTCGACATAATGTGGCCTATATGGCGCCGTAGAGGTACCGTTCTTTCGCCGATCCGAACGGCGCAACAACAAGATAAACCCGCAGGCCTTGGATGCTTGAGTTTGAAAATGTCAGCAAGTCCTTTTGGACCGGGACGCGCCGAAAGGTGATTCTGGACAGAGTGTCTTTTCGCGTCGAACTTGGCACATCCATCGGTATTCTGGCCCCGAACGGTACCGGGAAAACCACCCTGATCAACATGATGGCCGGACTAGAGAAACCCGACGAAGGGGTCATTCGCAAATCCTGCCGCGTCTCTTTTCCGATGGGATTTACCGGCGGAGTTTCAAACAAGCTGTCGGCTCTGGAGAACTCGCGCTATATCGCCAAGATCTATGGTATGGACCCGGACTATGTCGAGGCATATTGCAGTTGGCTGTGTGGCCTGGGTGAATATTTCAATCAACCGCTGGCGACCTATTCATCCGGTATGCGGTCGCGGTTCACATTCGCGTTGATGCTGGCTCTGGATTTCGACATGTACCTCATCGACGAAGGGATGCCGGCCACAACGGATGTTGAATTCAACAAAAAGGCAGGCGACATTCTGCAGGAACGGCTGCGCACGACAACACTGGTCATCGTCTCTCACAACCCGGCCCTGCTTGAAAAATTCGCGCGTCAGGCGGCGGTATTAGTGGATGGTCAGCTTCACTTGTTCGAAACCTTGGAAGAGGCAAAGCAGTTATATGACTACCAAACCCAGGGCTGATAAATACAACTGGCGCCGCAAACGGCGGTCTGCGGGAAATGCCGAAACGCGCGAAGACGCGATCTCGCGTATTCGCCAGGCCACAAAGGCGCCCGGCCCAGAAAATGAACCGCCAGTAGGGACCGAGATCGACGCTATCAAACGCGAAGGACTGACCGGCCGCCAACTGCGGGTGGCACGTCGTCTTGCCCAGAAAAACGGTCTTGCGGCGACTTCGGACTATGATGCAGTTCGGTTGTTGCGCAAAAAGGGAATTGATCCGTTTGAACGCTCCAGTCTGCTGAACCTTGCCTCGGAAAAGAAAACTTCGGACGAGCAGACGAATGATCGCATCACGATCCACCTGCCCCAGACCGTGAAAGATGCACCAGAGAACTTGCCCGGACCGGAGATGAGCCCGGCCGAGCGGCGTGAACGTGAAATCGGACAGATTCAGAGGGACATCGCCCGCCGCCGCCGTCGCAAACTGTTCGCTCTGTTTGCACGGCTTGCGGCCTTTGTCCTGCTACCTACCTTTGTCGTGGGTCTCTATTTCTATCGGATCGCGACCCCAATGTACGCCAGCAACTCTGCCTTTCTGATCCTTCAGGCGGACGGGGGCGCGGGCTCTATCGGAGGGCTTCTGGCAGGGACCCAATTTGCGACCACGCAGGATTCGGTTGCCACCCAGGAGTTTCTAGAATCGAAAGATGCGCTTGAACTTTTGGACACAGAGGCCGGTTTCGCTGATGTGTTCAAACAGGACTGGATCGACCCCATTCAGCGATTGTCCCCGGACGCCAGTCTCGAAGAGGCTTACAAGCTGTACAAACGCATGATCACGGTCGGATATGACCCGACCGATGGCCTGATCCGGATGGAGGTGGCGACACCTGACCCCCAGACTTCGGCCGCGTTTTCACGAGAACTGATTTCCTATGCCGAGCAACGGGTAAACGCGCTGACCGAAAAGAAACGCGAAGACCAGATGAAAGATGCCCGGGAAGGGTTTGTAAGCGCTCAGGAAGAACGCAAGAAAGCTCAGGAAGACCTGATCGAGCTTCAGCTGCAAGGCGCAATCCTTGACCCTGAAAGCGTCATTGCCGGGTTGCGGGGCCGCATAAACGAAATCGAGACGCTTATTCAGGACAAAGAACTGCAGCTTGCAGCCTTGTTGGACAATCGCCGCCCAAACAAAGCCAAGGTGGATGGCGCACAGGCCGACATCGCACGGCTTACGGTTGTGCTGGAGGAATTGAACGCCGAAATGCTGGATGTCTCTGCCGGCGAGAATTCGCTGGCCAGGCTGAGTGTTCGGATTCAGATGGCACAGGCCGATCTGGCCGCTAGGGATATGATCCTGCAATCAGCTATGCAGCATATGGAGACAACCAGGACCGAAGCCAATCGTCAGGTTCGGTATCTGACGGTTTCCGTCAATCCTGTTCCCAGTCAGGAACCCAGCTATCCGCGCAAGTTCGAAAATACGATTTTGGCTTTCCTGTTGTTTGCTGGTATCTACCTGATGATCTCGCTTACCGCGTCGGTCCTTCGTGAACAGGTATCCTCGTAAGACACATGAAACATGTAAAAATCTCCGATCTCACGGTCGGCAATGATCTTCCGCTGACGATCATCGCCGGTCCCTGCCAACTGGAAACTGCCGATCATGCTCAAATGATCGCAGGAAAAATGAAAGAGGCCTGCGACGCCGCCGGGGCGCAGTACGTCTTTAAAGCCTCGTATGACAAGGCGAACCGAACTTCACTGTCGGGTGCGCGAGGTATGGGAATAGACACAGGGCTCAAGGTTCTGGATGACATCCGCAAAACCATGGGCATTCCAGTGCTGACAGACGTACATACCGAAGCCCAGTGCGCGATTGCGGCCGAGGCTGTGGACGTGCTGCAAATCCCTGCCTTTCTATGCCGACAAACAGATATGCTGCTCGCAGCTGGCGAAACCGGCAAGGCGGTTAATGTCAAAAAAGGACAGTTTTTAGCCCCATGGGAGATGGGCAACATCGTGAGCAAGGTAGAAAGCACTGGGAACACAAACATCCTGCTGACAGAACGCGGAACTTCGTTTGGATATAATACGTTGGTCGCTGACATGCGCGGCCTGCCGCAGATGGCCAAAACGGGATACCCGGTCGTAATGGATGCCACACACTCGGTACAGCAGCCTGGCGGCAAGGGTGGTTCTACTGGTGGGCAGCGAGAATTCGCGCCTGTGATGGCCCGCGCTGCGGTTTCGCTTGGCATCGGTGCGGTTTTTATCGAAACCCATCAGGACCCTGATACTGCACCTTCCGACGGTCCTAATATGATCCCATTGGACCAGATGCCGCAGCTCATCGATACATTGATGCGTTTTGATGCGTTGGCCAAGGCCAACCCTATCCAAATCTGAACAAGAGTATTCCCATGACCAAACCCAACCCCGAGGTGACTCCGAACACCTGGAGCTTTCTGCGCGACGCAATGATCAAGCCAACCGGCTTTCGCGAATATGATGCCCGCTGGAAATATCCAGAAGAGATCAACTTGCCGGGCATGACCGCACTGGGGTTGGGTCTGGGCACACAGATGCGCAAGCGTGGGATTGAACCCGTGATTGCTGTAGCCAATGATTATCGTGATTATTCTCTGGCCATTAAAAATGCCCTGATCCTGGGCCTGATGCAGGCGGGAATTCAGGTAAAGGATATCGGTCCGGCGCTTAGCCCGATGGCCTATTTCGCTCAGTTCCATCTGGACGTTCCAGCCGTGGCCATGGTCACGGCCAGCCACAATCCAAATGGCTGGACCGGGGTCAAGATGGGGTTCGAACGTCCCCTGACCCATGGCCCGGACGAGATGTCAGAGCTGCGAGACATTGTTCTGAATGGCGAAGGGCAGACCCACCCTGGCGGGTCCTACGAATTCGTTGATGGCGTGAAAGAGGCCTATATCGACGATCTGGTCGGCGATTTCAGAATATCCCGGCCTCTCAAAGTGGTCTGTGCCACAGGGAACGGCACCGCATCCGCCTTTGCCCCGGAAATCTTTGAACGCATGGGGGTCGAAGTCGTGCCCAGCCACAACCAGCTGGACTATACTTTCCCGCATTACAACCCGAACCCAGAAGCGATGGAAATGCTGCACGACATGTCCGATACCGTGAAAGCCAGCGGTGCCGACATGGCGCTGGGGTTCGATGGTGACGGTGACCGCTGTGGCGTTGTGGATGACGAGGGGGAGGAGATTTTTGCTGATAAGGTCGGCGTGATCATGGCCCGCGATCTGGCCAAGATTTACCCCAATGCCACCTTTGTCGCCGACGTGAAATCAACCGGCCTTTTTGCCAGCGACCCCGAGTTGAAGGCCCGCGGGGTCAAGGCAGATTATTGGAAAACCGGCCACAGCCACATGAAGCGGCGAGTCAAAGAGATCAACGCGCTGGCTGGGTTCGAAAAGTCGGGGCATTACTTTTTGGCCGAACCGATTGGCCGTGGCTATGATTGCGGCATGCGCGTCGCGGTTGAGATCTGTAAACTGATGGACCGCAACCCGGACCAAAGCATGTCCGACCTGCGAAAGGCACTACCGAAAACATGGTCGACACCGACCATGTCCCCCTATGCAGCGGATACCGAGAAATACGACATACTCGACCGTTTGGTCGCAAAGCTGGTCGCCAAATCCGAAGCCGGAGAGACGCTTGCAGGTCGCCCGATCAAGGAAGTGGTCACTGTCAACGGTGCCCGAGTCATTCTGGACAATGGCAGCTGGGGGTTGGTGCGCGCCTCGTCGAATACGCCCAATCTGGTGGTCGTCTGCGAAAGCAGCGAAAGCGAAGAAGAGATGCGTGCCATTTTTGCGGATATCGACGCGGTCATCCGAACCGAACCTGGTGTCGGAGATTACGACCAGACCATCTGAGCGTTGGTGTCGGGGCTCTGGCCCCGACACTTCAATTTCCGCCAAACAGCTTAAGCAGTCCTTTCTTGGCCTCGTCCTCAAGCTTGTTCTTCAGCGCATCCTCGACGCTGTCACCGTCAGTCCCGGCCGTACCGGTATCGCCGCCTATCTTGTCGATGACTTTCTTTTTGACATCATCCTCAAGCTCTTTGACTTTTCCTCCGGCAGCCGCTTCGATCACCTTGGTCAGGTCCGGCTTGATCGACGGATTGCTCCATGGTCCAACTATACGCACCGGAACCGACAGGCCCTCTCCCGAATTCGCACGCAGAGCGACCGGCGTGAACAGATAGTCGATATTGCGCGCTCCGATCCCGACTTTTCCTTTGCCATCCGCGCGGAAATTGTCCAGCGACATCAACAAATCGTTGTTCTGCAAAACGCCCTGATCAATGGTGAAGCTACCCGTCAGGCTGTTGAACACGGTGGTGCCACCCGATCCTTTGCCTCGTCCCATCAGACGATCAAGGTCAAAGCCCGATATCAGCCCCTTTCCTACATCCAAGCGGCCCTTACCGCTGAGAGAACGCATGATCTGATTCTCATTCTGGCCAACGCCCAGAAACTCGAATGATCCTGACCCGGTCCCGGACAGCCGCTCGACCCCGACCAAGGCTGTCAGAGCTTGTTTGAGGTCAATGCCCTTGGCCTTTATCTTGCCGCCAACGGACAACCCATTCCGATTATTGGCCACCACCTGCCCGTTCAGCGTTCCGGAAAACAAGGTTGCCGGGTTCATCTCCAATGCAGCCCGAGACCGGTCCAGCCGCATTGTCAGGTCGCTGGGGCCAAGCGTCAGCTCGGGCAGCGCGATAGATTTGGCTGTCAGTCGAATTTCACCATTGGCCAAAGCCAGCGCCGAGGCGTCGATCGGTTCCCTTGACCACCCCTCCGAGGCAGCACCCGCGCCGGAACCGCTGGAACTGGACGAGACCGTCTGACCACTTTGATTATAGCGAGAAAGATCAAGATCACTGGCATCCAACCGAGCAGTGATCTGTGGCGGGTTGGAAATTACAATATCAACTTCGCCTGTAAAACGGTTACTGTCGAGTGAAGCCACCAGATCGCGCACAGATATGCGGCCATCTCTGGTATAAGTCATTTGCCCCGACACATTCGCAGCGCGGCCCAACCCGTGCGGCACTCCAACGCCCTCCTGACCGAACGCGGCCAGCATTTTTTCCGTGTCTTTGGTTTTCAACTGCAGCTTGCCGTCCATCTCTCCGGCAAGGTTGACGCGCCCGTCAAATCCGATGTCACCACCAGGGGCCGCAAGTGCAAGTTCAATCTCGGATGCCGCGCCCGTGGCATAGGCCGGCAAGTCGGGTATCTTGATATCCACGCGGGCCTCACCGCCCGGAACCGGCATTTGTGCATCCAGAACCATGGGGGCCGAGACTGCTGGCCAACTAGCAGACAAATCCACATCTGCGACATCAAATCGGGCCGATCCATTTTCAACAAAGATCAGACGCGCCTGAGTCAGTTTCAGATGCTCCAGTGTCACCGCACGCGATGCATCGGCCGGTTTTGATCCACCCGAGCCGCTGGCTGTCGGGGCGACGGCCGTGTCAAACTCCCAGTTTCCGCGCCCGTCTGACAGTTCAAGTCTGAGGGTCGGATTCTCGGCAATAATCCGTTTGATCAGCACATCGCCGGACAAAATGGCCAAGGTATCGACCCCAACCGCCAGGCTTTCGGCGCTCAGCATCGGCTCAGACCCCGCCCACGAGGCATTTCCGAAGGAAACCGCCCCGGTTTCCATGCCCAGCACAGGCCAGAAGGACAGCTTAACGCCCCCCGACAGTTTCAGATCACGCCCGGTTTGTGCCTTGACCTGCTCGGCCAGAATGGTCGCCAACTTGTCGCCCGGCATCAGCAGCAACGCGCCGATGACAAGACCGACCACAGCCACCAAAAGGAACAGGATGCGCATTAGCCATTTCATTTTCTGCTCTCCGACTTATTTGGCACGCTATAAAAAGATCATTCAAAGACGGCAGCGCATTTGCAAGGGGAAGCTTTCCCCACTATATGCCGCGCCATGACCACAAACCCGCCAAACCTCCGCCCCGACCTGGCACCTGCTGCCCGGATCACTGATACACCACGTCCGAACCAGCCGACCATCGGCATGGTATCGCTGGGTTGCCCCAAGGCTTTGGTCGACAGCGAGCGGATTCTGACGCGCCTGAGGGCCGAAGGATACGGCATCTCGCCGGACTATTCAGGCGCGGATGCCGTGATTGTGAATACCTGCGGATTTCTGGACAGCGCCAAGGCGGAGTCTCTGGATGCCATCGGCGAGGCTTTGGTGGAAAACGGCAAGGTTATCGTAACCGGATGTCTAGGGGCCGAACCCGATTACATCCGCGAGCATCACCCCCGTATCATGGCCGTCACCGGACCACATCAGTACGAGCAGGTGCTGGATGCGGTACACAAGGCCGTGCCGCCTGATCCCGACCCCTTCGTGGATCTGCTGCCTGCAGCCAACGTTCAACTGACGCCGCGCCACTACAGCTATCTCAAGATATCCGAGGGCTGTAACCACAAATGCAAGTTCTGCATCATCCCGGACATGCGCGGCAAACTGGCCAGCCGTCCGGCGCATGCTGTTCTGCGCGAGGCGGAAAAGCTGGTCGATAACGGTGTGCGCGAATTGCTGGTGATCTCTCAGGACACCTCGGCCTATGGGTTGGACCGGAAATACGATGTGAATCTCTGGAAAGACCGTGAGGTCCGCAGCCATATCACCGATCTGGCGCGTGAATTGGGTCAGTTGGATGCCTGGATTCGTCTGCACTATGTCTATCCCTACCCGCATGTACGTGAACTGATCCCGCTGATGGCGGATGCGGGCAGCAACGTGCTGCCCTATCTGGATATCCCTTTTCAACACGCACATCCGGATGTTTTGAAACGCATGGCCCGCCCTGCTGCGGCCGCCAGAACACTGGACGAGATTGCCGCCTGGCGCGCGACCTGTCCTGATATCACGCTTCGTTCCACCTTTATCGTGGGCTACCCCGGCGAGACCGAGGCTGAGTTCCAGACCCTTCTGGACTGGATGGACGAGGCGCAACTGGATCGCGTCGGCTGCTTTCAGTACGAGAACGTCGAAGGAGCCCGATCCAACGACCTTCCTGACCATGTGCCTGCCGATGTCAAACAAGACCGATGGGAAAGGTTCATGGAAAAGGCTCAGGCGATTTCCGAGGCCAAACTGGCCGCCAAGGTCGGCCATACCCTGCAAGTCATCGTGGATGATATCGACGATGAGGCCGCGACCTGTCGCACCACCGCAGATGCGCCCGAGATTGACGGCAATCTGTTCATCGACGAGGGGTTTGAGGCCCTGAAGCCGGGCGACATTGTCTCGGTCGAGGTGGACGAGGCCGGGGAATATGATCTATGGGGCAAGCTTCGCTAACCACACCTACCTGAATTGACCGACCCAGCGGCAGTCAAAAAAGGCTCAACAGCCCGATAACCCAGGCCAATCCGCCAGCCAAAGCAGTCAGTGCCACCGCAGCGCTGGCGGCGTCTTTGGCTTGCCCGGCCAATAGATTGTGTTCGGTCGAAGTATGATCCACCGCCCGTTCGATCGCCGTGTTGAACAGTTCAGCCACCAGAACCAACAGACCGATCACCAGTATCAGAGCCCGAACGCCGTCGCTCAGGGGCAGCCACAGGGCCAGACCCGCAGAAACAAGATTGGTGCAGACCCAAGCGCGGAACGAGTATTCACTGTGCCAAGTGGCAGCCAATCCCTGCCAGCTCCAGCGGATGCGGTCCTTTAGATGGGTGACAAGTTTTCTCATGCGACCTCGGTAATTCAATAGGTCAAACAGAAACCCTAACACCGTATGACAGGCAATAAAAAAGCCACCCATAGGGCGGCTTTTTTGTTCGATTGTGCGGGCGGCTATGTCGGAATCCGCCCGCGAAAATCTTATTGAGCAGTCGGATTACATACGGTCTGACCTGCTTCGGTCGTCGCCAGATCTGTCCCTGCCGGGCAGCTCGGCGTGCCGTATTTGTCATAATCTGGGGTAATGTATACCGGTGTCGGCTCTTCCTGTTGCGAGCAAGCAGCCAGAACCAGGGCAAACGCACTAACGGCAGCAAATTTGAGTTTCATGTCCGTCATTCCTCTAATTAATTTCTGTTATTGCCCTGAACATGGGGCCGACTTCACAATACGGTGTGGTTGGTAATTTTGCAATAAAATCAACAGCGCGTTTGCGAAAGCAGGCAAAACCATGCCGGGGGGATTGCCTATGGAATGGGTGCCGCGTGGCAGCTACTGCTTTCGGCACATCTGTTCAGGCGATAGACTGGGGAAAGTCAGCGAACGGAGAAACCAGATGCCAGAAGGTCCAGTCATTGCGCAAAAAGCGCCCTATCCAATCGAAGTAACCGAAGGAAAAAGCTATTTCTGGTGCTCGTGCGGCCGGTCCAATCGGCAGCCATTTTGTGATGGATCTCACAAAGGAACCGGCTTTGAACCGGTCAAGTTCACGGCTGATACCAGCAAGAAACTCTTCTTCTGCGGCTGTAAAAACTGCGCTAACCCTCCGTTTTGCGACGGGACACATTCCAAGATCTGATCACTTCAGCCGGTTGAAAACCTGGCTATTTACGCAGAACCCGGGCGCTGAACGGGGATCAGATTGCTGCGCCGCCAGCCATATCGTGCATTTCTCGTGACAGTCCGAGGCCCGGCAACGCGTTACCATCTCGGCGTATTCATCCGGGCTCAACCGCCCGTCGGACATGGCTTCGGTCAACGAGATCTTAAGGCATCGGGCAACGGATCGAGTTAGCCAAAAGTGCTTTTCCACGTCGCCCAGTACAGCGTGTTTCATCCCAATTCCTGCATTTGTATTACTTTCAACGCGGCGAATTGATGTTTGTTCGGGCAGGTTTGCGGTGCTCCTGCAACATCTGGATGTCTTTCCATCCAATCCGGGCAGGCAGCCGCCCAGCCACATCCCTGACACAGGCGGATCATTTCAGCCCAGTCTCCCTGACTTAGCCGACCTTTATTGTGGGCCCGCACAATATCCGTACCCGTCGCTTGCCCCATCCTCAACACAAGGCGCAAATGGGTCATGAGGTGTCCAAGGCGCGGCATTGCGGCCCCCCTAAGGGATCAACTTGCTTAACAAATCCTGGTTCCGGCAATATTCGGGGGTCTGCGCTGCCAGAACCGGTTGATTCAAAAATGATTGGCAATGGCCCGGGTTCGGGCAATCGGTGCATCGCAGAACCGCATCGGTAATCTGATCCACCGATATATGTCCAGCGATTGCAGATTCCTGCAGATCCACCCCCAGCTTGCCAGCCATACGGTCAAAAAGACCAGCATGATGCCTAAGCGTTTCGCGATCGGGCATTGGCATTCCTTTCCGTTTCGCTTTGTCCGATCAGACTAGCAATACGAAACAGCCCAAGCCTTGACGCAGGTCAAAGTCCCAATTCCAGTTCGTCCAGATAAGCCCGTGTTGCATCCTGCACCCGTCGGAATCGATCACCGCCCAGCTTTTTTCCGCCATACCATCGAGTGACAATGACGATATGACCGCTCAGTTCGGCCCTTTCCAGCATGCGCAGAATCACCATTCCGGCACCGCTTTCCCCGTCATCCGCCTTGAGCGCACCAGTAGGCAGGATTGCGGCCCAGGTATTGTGCGTGGCCTTGGCATAGCTTTTGTCAGATTTCAGGTCCTGCAGGACAGCTGCCACCTCGTCCCGGGAACTGACCAAAGCGCCGGACACGGCATATTTCGATCCGCGGTCCGTCAAGACAACCCCCAACCGTTTCAGTCCCGTCATTGTGTCAGCCCAAGCTGCCGTGAGGTTTCCAAAACAATTTCGACGCGCTGAGCATTCGGTGGATGGGTGCCTAGAAAACGATCGCCCGGGTCAGGAATTCGGGCAAAATAGCGGGCTCCTAACAAGGGATTATAACCTGCCCGGTGCGTGATGATCGTTCCCAACCGGTCCGCTTCCAGTTCAAAGTCCTTGACATATATCTGGGCACCCACCTGCGCGCCCAGCTTCTGCGCCTGTTCAAGATCGGCGTCATTTGCCCCCGCTATGCGTGCAAGCTCGCCAAAAATCGCGGCGCTTTCTCGTGAGTTTTCGGACTGGCGGGGAATATGGCGCAGGATGTGATGAGCAGATTCATGCCCCATCACAAAGGCCAGTTCATCGGCGTTTTCCACCGATTGAATCATCGCGCGGGTGAAGATTATGACTGGTTGATTGTCGTCATCCAAGGTTTGAAAAGCATTTGCTGGTGCGCGAGGGTTCAGATCAACCACGATCGAAAAATCGCAGTTGCTGACATTACTGCGCCGCTTGCACTCTGCGCGCGCCACATCCCCGACCCTTTGACTGATTTCGCGAAAGGTCAGCACATCGACCTGAAAATCAGTTGAAGGTTGTTGCCATTCCTCTACCGGCTGAACGCGTAACGAACCGGTGTCACAGGCCGACAGAACCAGACCAAATATCATCAAGATCAGGCGACGCATACTATTTCCTTTGGTCCGGTCATGCCTTTTCGTCGAACATAGCCCGACACAAGGCGGTTCGCCACCGGACGATTTCCCGAGAACGGGTTGCATTGCAATGTTCCGCCCGGCAAGCTGGACACATGTTTTCGATTGAGCATGAATTCGACTCGACGGTCATAACTCTGGTGGACGAAGGCGAAAAGCCTTTGAACGAGGATGTGGTTATTAACAATTTTGCAGAATGCGTAACGCTGGAACAACTGGATCCGCGCACTGACCAGGTTCAGAAGATTACGCTTTCGCCCGAACAGGTTCGTGATCTGGCTGCGGCACTGGATCTGCCCGAAGGTGTTTACCAAATTCGCGAAACCCCCGATCAGGTTTGACACACAAAGACTTTCTCGCGCGATGTCTGGCCGCGCTTCAGGATCAGTGCGGACGGAGCAACCCCCAGCGCCACCGCCAGAAGCTCACGTGTGGCTTCATTTGCCCTGCCGTTTTCGGGCGGTGCAGTGATATATATTCTGATCGTTCCGTCCCGAACCAAAATCCTGTCTGCTGCGGCTTTCGGGGTAACCCTGACCGCAATCTCAGCATTCGGTGCAACACGGTCGCTCAGGTCTGGAAGATTTCTTAGTTTCGGTTTTCCCATTGGCACCTTCTGTTAACAAAGACCCTTGCACGGTTGGGCGGGGAATGAAATTGATCCAACTGGTCCAGCCGATTGCACTTGAAACTCGCCAGACGTTCAACCAGATACAGACAGCCTATGTAAAGGAAGTTAACATATGTCCTTGAAGAATCCGGCCGCTTTTGAGTTTCTGCAGACCCGTCGATCGCGCCCAGCCAAAACGTTGATTGAACCAGCCCCCGACCGTGAGCAGCTGATGCCCCTGCTGACCGCAGCAGCCCGCAGCCCGGATCACGGAAAACTGGAACCCTGGCGGTTCATCGTGCTTGAAAAAGGCGCAATGGGGCGCCTGTCAGGGCTAACGCAGGAATGCGGTGAGGCGCTTGGCAAATCCCCTCAAGACATTGAAAAAGCGCGCGGGCAGTTCGATTTAGGCCATCTCGCCGTCGCTGTGATCGAGGTTCAGAAGCCTTCGGAAAAGATTCCAGCCATCGAGCAGACCTATTCTGCCGGGGCTGTTTGCCTTGCTTTGCTGAACGCTGCTTTGACCGCAGGATGGGGCGCGAATTGGTTGTCTGGCTGGCAAACCCACGATCCGGAATTCTGTCGCAAGGCGTTTGAATTGCAGGATAACGAACGGGTTGCCGGTCTGATCCATATCGCGACCGAGGGCTCGACCCCGCCCGAACGCCCCCGCCCGGATGTTGATGCCCTGACCGAATGGGTCACAGAATGATCATCCTCAACGCCTTTTTTTCAGCGCTTGGTCAGATCGGAGACCCGAAATTCCGCGGGGTTCTGCTGCGAGGTATCGGCCTGACCATCCTGATGCTGATCGCAGCCTGCGCCGGTGCAATTTGTCTGATCAACCGGCTGTCAGGGGACGAGATATCGCTGCCATTCATTGGTGCAGTTCCCTGGCTGAATGACGTCCTCAGCTATTCCGGCATTTTCCTGGTGCTGATCCTGCCAGTGTTTCTGATGATTCCCGTCGCCTCAGCCATCACGTCTGTGTTTCTGGACGATGTCGCACAAGCTGTAGAGGACAGGCATTATCCGAGCCTGCCCGCGGTTCCACGCATCCCGATAGGCGATGCGATCACTGACGCGCTTGGTTTTATGGGTGTGCTGATTGTGGCCAACCTTCTGGCGCTGATCCTTTATGCGATCTTCACGCCACTGGCCCCGTTTATCTTTTGGGCGATGAACGGATTTCTGCTGGGGCGTGAGTATTTTACGCTGGCAGCCATGCGCCGTATCGGGCGTGAGGGCGCGCGAAAACTGCGGGCACAACATTCGTCAACAATTTGGCTTGCGGGCACGTTGATGGCCATCCCACTGTCTATTCCGCTGGTGAATCTTGTGATCCCGATTATCGGAGCTGCTACATTCACGCATATCTTTCATAAGCTGTCAGGGCCAACGCCCTGAAGCTTAGTTTCGCGGTTCCATTTGATTTAGCCAATCGAAATCCCGTACCGAAATCACGCCCGAAATAATGATCCCTGCAATGATAGCCCAGAGCACGACCGACACCCCGGTGGTGATCCATAGCTTTTTCTTCATGTGATGCACTTCCGGGGCCCCTGAATGGGTGCCGGGAACGACCTCGCCCAAATCACCCTGGGTCTTGATGCGGATCGGCAGAATCACCAAAAGCGTCATGAACCAGATGACGGCAAACAGAACCAGTCCTGCAGTGATCGTCATGTGTACACCTCCGGTGTTTATACTTGTTCCAACTCGACCAGACAGCCGTTGAAATCTTTGGGATGCAGGAAAAGAACCGGTTTCCCGTGCGCGCCGATCTTGGGTTCACCGCTACCCAACACCCGGGCGCCGGTTTCTTTCAGGTGATCACGCGCGGCAATGATATCCTCCACCTCATAGCAGACATGATGGATTCCGCCGGCGGGGTTCTTCTCTAGAAAACCATTGATCGGGCTGTCATCGCCCAGAGGATAAAGCAACTCGATCTTGGTGTTGGGCAATTCAATGAACACCACAGTAACGCCGTGATCAGGTTCATCCTGCGGCGCGCCAACCTTGGCACCTAAAGCGCTGCGGTACTGTTCAGACGCCGCCATAAGATCAGGGACGGCAATGGCAACGTGGTTTAAGCGGCCAATCATGGAACTCTCCTAACTTCTGTGTTGCAGCGGTTATGGGGACAGATCAGGCAAAGGACAAGTGCGCCAAATTGCCGTTAACCCCGTGTTAGCCAGAAGTTCCTAGCGTGAAGCATCTGCTGAATAGGAGTTCTCCCATGGACGATTCGAGCCCCTTCACCGCACCCGCACAGCCAACGGCCACGCGGCCGCTGCTGGGACAAACCATTTTGGTTGTTGAGGACAGCCGCTATGCCTGCGACGCCATCCGGTTAATGTGTTTGCATTCGGGTGCGCGGATCAGGCGAGCCGATTGCCTGAAATCCGCCCGACGCCACCTTCAAATCTATCGGCCTTCTGTGATCTTGGTGGATATGGGACTACCCGATGGCTCTGGTGCTGATCTGATTGCCGAATTGGCCATGACTACGCCCCGGATCGGAGCGATCCTGGGCATGTCAGGCGACGACAATTCAGAAACCCTTGCGACAGAGGTTGGCGCGGACGGGTTTCTTGCCAAACCGCTTAACTCACTGTCCTATTTCCAGTCGTCTATTCTGAATTGTCTACCTGAAGACCGCCGCCCCTCCACGCTCCACGCCGTTCGGGATGAGGTGATATGCCCCGATCCTATGGCCTATCAGGACGACATGGCACATATCGCCGATGTTCTGGCCGGACCGAATGACCACCGGTCACTGGACTATGCGGCCCAATTCCTGCGCGGCGTTGCCCGTGATGCGGAAGATACGGTTCTGGCCGAAGCCGCCCAGCAGTTGGCAGCCTCACGCGCCGCAGGTATGCCCATCACCGCTCTGACAGCCCAAGTTGCGGGAATAGTGCAGGCCCGTCTGGAACAGCGCGAGGCTATCTGAAGTGACAACCGCATATCTAATTACCGCATCGCTCCTTTGTCTGTGGGCATACAGACAGACACGCGTCAGCGCGCGTGACATTCGGAACAGCCGCGAGAGGAAAAAGGACCATTTCCTGTAAACCCGCTAACAGAGAATTGGAAATGGGTTGAAAACAGAAAAAAACCGCCACAGGCGACTGTGGCAGGTTTTCTATCAGTCCTGAGGGATAATCCGCAGGCCCAACTCCATCAGCTGGTCCGAGGCCGGGTCGGACGGTGCCTGCATCATCAGATCCTCGGCACGCTGGTTCATCGGGAACATCATGACTTCGCGGATATTGGCTTCATCGGCCAAAAGCATCACGATCCGGTCGATACCAGCTGCACAGCCACCGTGCGGCGGGGCGCCATAGTGGAAGGCGTTGAACAGCGCGCCAAAGCGGGATTTCACCTCATCCGCGCCGTAGCCAGCCAGCTCAAAAGCCTTCAGCATGATCTCGGGCTTGTGGTTCCGGATCGCGCCCGAGACCAGCTCGTATCCGTTACAGGCCAGGTCATATTGATAACCGCGCACGTCCAGAGGATTGCCGTTCAGCGCCTCCATCCCGCCCTGCGGCATCGAGAAGGGGTTGTGTTCAAAGTCGATCGCACCGGTTTCTTCGTCTTGCTCATAGATCGGGAAATCGACGATCCAGGCAAAGGCAAAGCGGTCTTTCTCGGTCAGGTTCAGTTCATCACCGATCACATCGCGCGCCCTGCCGGCCACCTTTTCAAAGGCTTTCGGTTTGCCGCCCAGGAAGAACGCAGCGTCTCCGACGCCCAGACCCAGTTGCTGGCGGATCGCCTCGGTCCGTTCAGGACCAATGTTTTTGGCCAGTGGACCGGCGGCCTCCATCCCTTCGCCCTGATCGCGCCAGAAGATATAGCCCATGCCGGGCAGACCCTCTTTCTGAGCAAAGGCGTTCATGCGGTCGCAGAACTTACGGCTACCACCGGTCGGCGCGGGGATGGCGCGGATTTCGGTGCCTTCCTGCTCCAGCAGCTTCGCGAAAATCGCGAAGCCAGACCCGCGGAAGTGGTCAGAGACCACTTGCATTTTGATAGGGTTCCGCAGATCGGGCTTGTCGCTGCCATACCACAGCGCCGCATCTTTGTAGGAAATCTGCGGCCAGTCCTGATCGACTTTACGGCCGCCGCCGAACTCTTCGAACACACCGGTCAGAACCGGCTGGATCGTGTCGAACACGTCCTGCTGTTCGACAAACGACATCTCAAGGTCAAGCTGGTAGAAATCGGTGGGCGAGCGGTCGGCACGCGGGTCTTCGTCACGGAAGCAGGGCGCGATCTGAAAATACTTGTCGAAACCCGACACCATGATCAGCTGTTTGAACTGCTGTGGGGCCTGTGGCAGCGCGTAGAACTTGCCCGGGTGCAAACGCGACGGCACAAGGAAGTCGCGCGCGCCTTCAGGCGAAGATGCGGTGATGATCGGCGTCTGATACTCGCGGAAGCCCTGATCCCACATGCGTTTGCGCATCGAGGCGACAACGTCCGAACGCAGGGTCATGTTGTTCTGCATCGCCTCGCGGCGCAGGTCCAGGTAACGATAGCGCAGGCGCGTTTCCTCAGGGTATTCCTGATCGCCGAACACCATCAGGGGCAGCTCGTCAGCGGCGCCCAGTACTTCCAACTCGCGCACGTAAACTTCGATCTCGCCCGTGGGCAATTTCGCGTTCACCAGATCGGCGGCGCGCGCTTTGACTGTGCCATCGATACGGATACACCATTCCGAGCGGACTTTTTCCAGTTCGGCGAATGCCGCGCTGTCGCCGTCGCACAAAATCTGTGTGACGCCGAAATGATCGCGAAGGTCGATGAATAGAACGCCGCCGTGATCTCGGACCCGATGCACCCAGCCAGACAGGCGAACGGTTTCACCGACATTGGCGGCAGTCAGAGCGGCGCAGGTGTGGCTGCGATAGGCGTGCATGGATCATATCCCTTCGGGCGCAGAATTGGTCGGGCCGATACACCGCGTCAGACTGGGAAAGTCAAGGCAAGTCGCACCGTCAAAACGGCCTTTGCACGTTGCCTGAGTAGAAATAGATGCCCAGACCCACCGCAAAGATGATGTTCCCCGCGATGGCATGCAGCAGAACCGCATAGAAAAACGATCCGCGTTTGCGATAGGCCCAGGTGAACAGCAACCCTCCGGCAAATGTCATCAGAGCTACGATCCAGCTCCAATACATCAGATGCGCAAGCGAGAAGAGCGATGCATTCAGCAGATAAGCTGTGCGTCCATTGGGCAGGATTGCGTGGTAGCGACGAAAGAACAGCGACCGGAACAGCAGCTCTTGCGGCAGGGCGGAAACGAATGGGTAAAACACCCAAATCATCGCCAGCAGCTCGGGTTGGTTGTGCAACAGGAAAAAGGCAGCTTCGAGACGGGTCAGTCGTACTAGCGCAACACAAAACAGTGTCATTCCCACAGCAAAGCCGGCGACTTCGGACCAGGACCAGTTGCGCCAGTTATATCGCAATTCAGCCCAAGCAAATCCGTGCGTGAAATGCAACAACACGATCCCGATGGCCGTAAAGGTAAACAGCGATGGAAACATCCAGTTTGGCGGGAAAAGTACGGCGATCAGCACAGGTATGGCGACGAAGAACAAACCGAATTCCAGTCGCAACCAACGGGAAGATGCTGCGGCTTCAGCCCAATCGGTTTGCCTGTTCACAGTACCGCCAATTCTGCCCAGATCAGGCCTCGCAAGGAATTGCCCATCCAGAACCTTTCCGCGCTTTGCAGGTTGGTCATGGTCAGCACCGCCTCGCTGACTTTATTATTTTCCAGCAAGTCTTCGCGCAAGATCCCGGGAAGCAAACCGGAGGACAAGGGCGGCGTCAGGCAACGACCATCGGGCATGTCCAGAAAGATGTTAGTGATGGTGCCCTCGCACACTTCGTCACGCTCATTCAGAAACAGCCACTCATCTACGCCCTCGGGCAGTGCCGCCCGGGCCCGGTCATAAACATCGCGCTGCGTCGTCTTGTGCTGCAACCAGATATCAGAGGCGGCAAGCCTCGTATTGGAAACTGCGACCCGCCAGACGGACGGGTTATCCGCCAGTGCACCAGTTGTCACGCCAAACCCGCCACTGATGTCCATCGTCAATCGACAGCGCAACGAGATTGAACCCGCAACTTGGTCAAGCGTTGCAATCGCGCGCCCTGCATCGAAAGGAAGCCCCAATGCCCGTGCCGAACGCTCCATCCGGGCCAGGTGTTTTCCAACACGCACAAACCCGCTCTCTGGCCGGAATGCCAGCGTTTCGATCAGACGGAAGTCAGGGTCAGCTGGTGGGCGAAACGTGCCTTCCATAGCGCTTCCTCATATTCGGATGGGGCTGTGCTGTCCCAGACAACACCCCCACCCACATTCAGCGTGGCCTTGTTGCCCTCGACCATCAGCGTACGAATAGCCACGTTGAACTCGGATCGCCCGTCTGGCGCGGCCCAGCCGATAGCACCACAATAGATATCGCGTGGCCAGGGTTCGAGATCAGTCAAAATCTCCATCGCGCGAATTTTGGGCGCGCCTGTGATCGAGCCGCAGGGAAACAAAGCGTTTAGGATATCGGAAAGTTCTGCCCCAAGATGCAGCTGTGCCTGCACCAGCGAGATCATCTGATGCACGGTTGCATATGTTTCGACCTTGAAAAGCTCGGGTACCTTCACGGACCCCGGCAGCGCAACCCGGCTGATGTCATTGCGCAGAAGGTCAACGATCATGAGGTTTTCAGCGCGGTTCTTCTCGTCTCTCGACAAGAAATCGCGGCGGCGCGCGTCCTCGGCCATGTCTTCGCTGCGGGGTTGTGTGCCCTTCATCGGGCGGGTTTCGATCGTCCGATCTGCACCGGTGCGAAAGAACAACTCTGGCGAGCGGCTGAGCAAATCGGGCAAACCATCCTGCTGAACCAGCACTCCGTGACCGACCGGCTGGCCCACAGCCAACGCCGCATAAAGCGCGGCGCTATCCCCTTGCAATGTCAGGTCAATGGGGAACGTCAGGTTGGCCTGATAGATATCCCCGGCCCCGATCGCATCGTGGACCTGCTGAAAGGCGCGTGCATATCTTGCCTCGTCCCAGCGCGGTGTGAATTCGGCAACACCGCCTAGGGGTGCGGGCAGATCGCACTGGCCTGGCGCATCATAGGCGCCGAAACACAGCAGTGGCAGGCGGCGGTCAGCAGGCATACGGTCCAACAGGCGGGGTTCCAACGCATATCCAAGCTCATAGCTTGCATAACCGGCCAGCCAGGCCCCATCCGCGCGTGCCTCATCCAGCGCCGACAAAGCCTGTGGCACGTCCTCCGCATTGTCTGCACGGAACACCCGGTCTGGCCGTTCGAAATAAGTTCCCGATCCGGCCGGCCCCTGATCAAAACGAATACGCACGTGCATCCTCATTTGTCGTGCTGCGCGGTATAGACAATACGGCGGTAAGGGAAAGAGGGGAAAGCGGCAATTTCGCCCCTGTTTCCGATACCTCTTGAACCTTTTGGCGCGGTCCCTATAACGCAGAACAATTTGGGCACGCGGGCGGTGCCCTGACTCGCAGTTAACCGAAGGAAACAGGCTATGCCGAGAAGAACCGACATCCAGTCGATCATGATCATCGGGGCGGGCCCCATTGTCATCGGTCAGGCCTGCGAATTCGACTATTCAGGCGCACAGGCCTGCAAAGCCCTGCGCGAAGAAGGATACCGGGTCATTCTGGTAAACTCAAACCCGGCGACAATCATGACCGATCCCGGTCTGGCTGATGCCACTTATATCGAGCCGATCACGCCCGAAGTTGTCGCCAAGATCATCGAGAAGGAACGCCCCGACGCCTTGTTGCCCACAATGGGTGGGCAGACCGGACTGAACACCTCACTTGCACTGGAAGAGATGGGCGTACTGGACGAGTTCGGTGTCGAGATGATCGGTGCGACCCGCGACGCCATCGAAATGGCCGAAGACCGCAAACTATTCCGCGAAGCGATGGATCGGCTGGGCATCGAAAACCCCAAGGCCACCATCGTTACCGCCCCCAAGCGCGACGACGGCTCCACCGATCTTGATGCTGGCGTCCAGATTGCCTTGGGCGATCTGGAAGACATCGGCCTGCCTGCCATCATTCGCCCCGCCTTTACCATGGGCGGCACCGGCGGCGGTGTGGCTTATAACCGCGAGGATTATATTCACTTCTGCCGCTCGGGCATGGATGCCTCGCCGGTAAACCAAATCCTCGTCGATGAGAGCCTGCTGGGTTGGAAAGAGTATGAGATGGAGGTGGTACGCGACACGGCCGACAACGCCATCATCGTCTGTTCCATTGAGAATATCGATCCGATGGGTGTGCATACCGGCGACTCGATCACTGTGGCCCCTGCCCTGACACTGACCGACAAAGAATACCAGATCATGCGCAACGGCTCCATCGCCGTTCTGCGCGAGATTGGGGTCGAGACTGGCGGTTCGAACGTACAATGGGCGATCAACCCCGAAGACGGCCGGATGGTCGTGATCGAGATGAACCCCCGCGTGTCGCGTTCGTCCGCGCTGGCGTCCAAGGCGACCGGGTTCCCGATTGCGAAGATCGCGGCCAAACTGGCTGTTGGCTATACGCTGGACGAGCTGGACAATGACATCACCAAGGTCACGCCCGCCTCCTTCGAACCAACCATCGACTATGTCGTGACAAAAATTCCGAAATTTGCGTTCGAAAAGTTCCCCGGCTCTGAACCTTACCTGACCACGGCGATGAAATCGGTGGGTGAGGCCATGTCCATTGGCCGCACGATCCACGAATCGATGCAAAAGGCGCTGGCTTCGATGGAATCCGGCCTGACTGGCTTTGATGAAGTGGAAATCCCCGGCCTGAACGTTGGTATCTGGGACGAGGTCAGTGACAAAGTCGCGGTGATCAAAGCGATCAGCAAGCAAACCCCCGACCGTCTGCGCACCATCGCGCAGGCCATGCGTCATGGTTTGACCGATGATGAGATTTTTGGGGTCACCAAATTTGACCCTTGGTTCCTGGCCCGCATCCGCGAGATCATCGAGGCCGAGCGTCAGTTGCGCAAAGACGGCCTGCCGGTGACCGAAGAAGGCATCCGCAGGCTGAAAATGCTTGGCTTTACCGATGCGCGCTTGGGCAACCTGACAGGCCGTGACGAAGGCAATGTACGCCGCGCCCGCCGCAATCTGGGTGTTAACGCAGTGTTCAAACGCATCGACACTTGCGCTGCCGAGTTTGAGGCGCAGACGCCCTATATGTACTCGACCTACGAAGCCCCTATGATGGGTGATGTTGAGTGCGAGGCACGCCCGAGCGATCGCAAAAAGGTCGTCATCCTTGGCGGCGGCCCGAACCGGATCGGTCAGGGGATCGAGTTTGACTATTGCTGCTGTCACGCCTGTTTCGCACTGACTGAAGCGGGCTATGAAACTATCATGATAAACTGCAACCCCGAGACCGTGTCGACCGACTACGACACCTCGGATCGGTTGTATTTCGAGCCTCTGACCTTCGAGCACGTGATGGAAATCCTGACGAAGGAACAAGAAAACGGCACGTTGCACGGAGTAATCGTGCAGTTCGGCGGTCAGACCCCGCTGAAACTGGCAAATGCGCTGGAAGAGGAAGGCATCCCGATCCTCGGCACCACGCCGGACGCCATCGATCTGGCCGAAGACCGTGAACGCTTCCAGGCGCTAGTCAACGATCTGGGCCTGAAACAGCCCAATAACGGCATTGCCTCGACCGACGAGCAGGCGCTGAAAATCGCCGAGGATATCGGCTTTCCGCTAGTGATCCGCCCGTCCTATGTACTGGGTGGCCGCGCGATGGAAATCGTGCGCGATATGGACCAGCTGCGGCGCTATATCAACGAGGCCGTGGTGGTCTCGGGCGACAGCCCCGTGCTGCTGGACAGCTATTTGGCGGGCGCGGTTGAACTGGATGTCGACGCCCTGTGCGACGGCACGGACGTACATGTCGCAGGCATCATGCAGCATATCGAAGAGGCTGGCGTGCATTCGGGCGATAGCGCCTGTTCGCTGCCGCCCTACTCGCTGTCGAAAGAGGTGATTAGCCGGATCAAGGATCAGACTTTCAAGCTGGCCAAGGCGTTGAACGTTGTCGGCCTGATGAATGTACAATTTGCGATCAAGGATGACGATATCTACCTGATCGAAGTCAACCCGCGCGCCTCACGCACCGTGCCATTTGTGGCCAAAGCCACGGACAGCGCCATTGCCTCCATCGCCGCGCGTGTGATGGCCGGCGAGAAGCTCGCGGATTTCCCGTTGCGCCCGGCTTACAAGACCGTGGACGACACCAAGATCGCCGACCAGATGACACTGGCAGACCCGGATATGCCGTGGTTCTCGGTGAAAGAGGCGGTGCTGCCCTTCGCCCGGTTCCCCGGCGTCGACACTATTCTGGGGCCTGAGATGCGCTCGACCGGAGAAGTCATGGGCTGGGACCGCGACTTCCCCCGCGCCTTCCTCAAAGCACAGATGGGTGCGGGAATGGTGCTGCCATCCTCGGGACGTGCGTTTATTTCGATCAAGGATGCCGACAAGACGCCTGCCATGCTTGAGGCCGCACAGGTTCTGGCCGCACAGGGCTTTGCCCTTGTCGCCACCCGCGGAACGCAAAGCTGGCTGGCCGAGCACGGTATTGCCTGTGATCTGGTCAACAAGGTCTACGAAGGTCGCCCCGACGTGGCTGACATGCTTAAAGATGGTCAGGTACAGTTGGTGATGAATACCACCGAAGGTGCACAGGCGGTCGAGGACAGCAAGGCCATCCGGTCCATCGCGCTCTATGACAAGATCCCATATTTCACCACCGCCGCCGCCAGCCACGCTGCCGCGTTGGCGATAAAGGCGCAGGCCGAAGGTGATGTCGAGGTCAGGTCCCTGCAAGGCTGACCTTCTCCCACTACACCAGAATAAAGCAAAACCCCCGGTCCATGACCGGGGGTTTTTCATTTAGACAACCGGCTGCGGTGGTTTCTTGCGCCGTTCCTCCGGCAGGAAGAACACCATGTAGAACACGGGGGCCGCCACCATGGTAAGGACCGTGGCAAAGGCCAGACCACCCATGATGGTCACCGCCATCGACCTGAAGAACGCATCCGTCAACAACGGAGCCATACCCAAAATCGTCGTGATTGCGGCCAGCATCACCGGGCGCAAACGCGAGACCGAAGCCTCGATGATCGATTCACGCAGCCCCTGCCCGGTTGCACGTACCAAATCGATCTCTTCGACCAAAACGATACCATTCTTGATCAGCATCCCCGATAGGCTAAGCAGTCCCAGTAGCGCCGTAAATGTGAACGGCAGACCCGTGCCCAGCAGACCGATCACCACTCCGTTTACCGACATCGGTACCAACAGCCAGATAATGATCGGCTGACGAATGGCGTTGAATATCAGCACCGAAATCAGAACCATGATCAACAGGCTCAACGGCAACTGACGACCCAGGCTTTTATTTGCATCGCCAGCATTCTCGAACTCTCCACCCCATTCCAGTCGATAGCCCGCTGGCAGCTCCATGCTTTCGATGGCTGTGCGGACTTCGGAATGAACCTGCGCAGCTGTCAAATCCGGCGGGATGTCGGCCCCTACCGTAATGGTCAGCACACGATCCCGGCGGTGAACCAGCGTATTGAGTGCCTTATATTCGAACCTGTCGACCATCTGCTCGATCGGTACGAATTTCTGCGACTGGTCCGAGAATACAACCTGATCCACGATCGAATAATCCCCGTCCACCGGGCGGCGCAAGATGATCGGAATCAGACGGTCGCGCTCGCGGAACACACCACCGGTGATCCCATCGGTCGAGAATTGCAGAGTCGCCGCGATATCTTCGCGCGACACCCCAGCGGTCTGCGCCCGTTCGGTCGCATAAATTGGCTGGACAGCCAGCCCTTGTTCGCGCCAGTCGTGATAGACGTTCAGCGCATTGGGCGAGGCCGCGCGCATCGTCTGCACAGCCTCATTCGCAAGTTGCCGAAGCACCGCCGGATCGCTTCCCGAGAAACGGGCCTGAATTGGATCACCGCCGCCAGGACCAAAGACCAGCCGCTTGGTGCGGAACTTGCCTTCGGGGAACTGCGCCGAGCCAAACGCCTCGAGATCCGCCCGCAAAGCCGGAATGTCATCCAATGTTTCCGTCCGGATGATCATGTGACCGTAGCTGGGGTTCGGTTTTTCCGAAGAGTAGGTCAACAAAAAACGAGTTGCTCCTTGCCCAACAAATGTCGTGACAGATACCACATCGTCCCGATCCGCCAGCCAGTTTTCGAAAACAGCCATATCCTCGGCGGTGCGCGCAATGGGTGTGCCCTGCGGCAGGTTGTAATGCACGAAAAACAGCGGTGTATTCGAGTCTGGAAAGAACTGTTGTTTGACCAAGCCAAATCCTGCGAAACAGACCACCGTAATGCCCACCAGCATTGCAATCACCATCCAACGGAACCGCAGCGCCCAGTTTAGGATCGCGCCATAAACACGGAACATGATCCCGCCATAGGCATCAATTTCACCTTCTTTGCCCTGCTTGAAGAAATAGTGCCCAAGCATCGGAGTCACCGTCAGCGCCAGGGTCCAGCTCAGCAGCAGCGATATCCCGATAACAGCAAATAGCGAAAACAAGAACTCACCCGTCGCATCAGGGCTAAGACCAATCCCGGCAAAAGCCATGATGCCAATCACCGTTGCTCCCAACAGCGGGATTTGCGTTTTGGCCGCAGCCTCATCCGCCGCATCGCGCGAATTCTTGCCGCGCAGCATTGCAATCTGCATTCCTTCGGCCACCACAATGGCGTTGTCCACCAACATACCCATCGCGATGATCAAAGCGCCCAGCGAAATTCGTTCCATCTCGATCGAGAACAATGCCATGAACAACAACGTGCCAACCACGGTCAGCAACAGAGTTGTTCCCACAACCACAGCCGCGCGCCAACCCATGAACAGCGCCAAAACCGCAACAACAATAGAGACCGACAGCGCGAGGTTCACCAGAAAATCGTTCGATGCCTGCTCAACAACGACGTGCTGCTGGTAAATCGGCAGGATTTCGACACCATAGGGGATCTGAGAATCCAACTCGGCAAATTTCGCGTCAGCACGCTTGCCGACCTCAACGATATTATCAGTCGAAAGCCCAGCGATACCCAGAGTGAAGGCTTCGGTCCCGTTGAACCGGATGATGACATTGGGATCGGTTAGGCGACCACGATGTACATTCGACATATCGAACAGGTTGATAACCTGGCCCTGCGATCCAACAGAAAGGCCAGCTATGGCGGAAACCGTATCGGACCCTTCGGCGGTTAATATCGCGGTCCGGCCATCTTCTGATCGCAATGACCCCGACGAGTTTACCGAGTCCGCATTTGTAATCGCGTCGGTAAGCGCCTGCAGAGGCACGTTCTGGTTCACCGAAATAGACAGGTCGGGTTCGATAAAGATCGCCTCTTGCGGCAGCCCCATCACCTCGACATCCGCGACACCGTCAACCGTCAGTAGTTCGCGCCGAAGAAATGTGGAAAGCTCATGTTTTTCAGCGTCCGAGAAGCCCTCGGCCGTGACCGCATAAAACAAGCCAAACACATCGCCAAACCCGTCATTGACCAGCGGTTCACCCACCCCCGATGGCAGCTCCCGTGAGGCGTCACGGACTTTGGCGCGCAATTTGGTCCAGATCTCCGGTAGCTCGGTCCCATCATAGGCTGAGTTAATCTCGACCTCGATCAGCGAAAAACCGGGCTGGTTCATTGATGTGATTGTCTTGACCTCGCCCATCTGCTGGATGGCGGATTCCAGTGGCTCTGAAACCTCCAGCGCCACTTGTTCAGCCGTTGCCCCCGGATACTGGGTAGCGATGACGGCGTTTTTGATTGTGAAGGCTGGATCTTCCAGACGGCCAAGCGACAGAAATCCCCAGATGCCGCCGAACAAGGCGATCAGGATGACCAGCCATGTATAGATAGGGCGATCAATGGATGCGCGTGCGATGTTCATCAATCCGCCCCTTAGTTGGCAAGGCCGGTAAAGCGGCGCACCACCTGACCGTCAATCAAAACGTCGCCGCCGGCGACAACGATTTCTTCCCCGTCACTTAGGCCGTCCAGTACGTTGACATCACCGGTTTCCGTGGGCTCGATGGTAACGGGGACGCGGCGCAGTGTCCCTTGGTCAGCCCCAGTCGGAGAAAACACCATTACGCCCAGCGCCCCTTCGACATCGGCCACAATGGCTGTAGGCGGAACAAAGATCCCCCGTTTCTGGTCCTTGACCCGAACGGTCACAGTAGCCGACGAACCAGGCAGAATTTGCAGCCCTTCAGGCGGTGTCAGGCCAAATTGGATGCGGAAGGTTTGACCGACACTTGAAGATTCAGCATCGAATTCGCGGATCTGAAGCGGGAAGACTTCGTCGCTCACCGGAAATTTCGCGGTGATGGTGATGTCATCCTGCTGGCCTGACCGTTGAAACAAAATTTCGGGTACGTCGACCTCAATCCGAAGTTCGGACATATCATGGATGCGCACGATCGGAGTACCTGCGGAAACAGTGGTAAAGGCCTCGACCGCCCGGCTGGACACCAGCGCGTTAAACGGTGCCGTCAATGTCGCCTGTTCCAGGTCGTATAGCGCGTCACGCACAGCGATATCAGCCAGTTGCGCCGCAGTCTCAGAGTCGTCCACAGCCACTTGGCTGGCCGCAGTTCCCCGCAGCCGAGACAGGCGGGCCAGGGTCCGATCCGCCTGATCTTTCTGCAGAACGGCACGATCATAGCGGCGCTGGAACGGCTCGCGATCCAGCTCGGCGATCAGCTCACCCTTGGGGATGACAAATCCTTCAGCCACTGGCATTTCAATGATCTGTCCAGCCACCTGAAAGGCCAGATCAACCGTTTGCCGCGCAGCGACGCGACCAAAGAACTGACGTGTGAACCCAGGTGTGGTTTCCTTTACCACCATCAGCTTTACCGGCTTGGCAGCTTCTTCAGCCATGATTGAGCTGGAGAGAATGGTCAGGGCCACGCCCAAAGCAGAGATCAGTTTCATTTCTTCAGTCCCTCGGGAATTCCAGTTTTCAGTATGTTTTCCCGGATCTTCCGGGCCAGTCTTGCGAATTCTGCCGTTTCATCTTTGGTCAGTCCGGACGCGCGCTGAAACAGGGCGCCCGCTTGGGCCACAAGCATCTGGCGTGTTTCTGTGCCTTTTTCGGTCAAAACCAAAAGCCATGCCCGGCGGTCCTCAGGGTCGCGTTCGCGCCTCAGATAGCCCGCTTTTTCCAAGGCATCGGCGGTCGACGTGATTGTCGAAGGAACTGACAGCATGTCAGCCGCTAAAACGCCCATGCGCCTGGGCTGATCCAATTTGATCACCATATGGCATTCCTGATGGCTCAGCTCTATTTCGATGGCATCGAAGCTCTCCTCGAGCTTCCAATAGAGCGCATACACACCCATCATCGCCTGCATCTCGGGGCTTAAGCGATGCAACAGAGTGTTATGATCATGGGCCATGGGATGATTCCTTGCAGAATTTGACGCGTATATACTTCGAAAAACGAACTATTCAAGAACTGAAGCTCAATTTCCAACCAAGCTTAACATTCCCTCGGGTCAATCTCTCTTGAACAATACCAATCATAACGGCATTTTGGGTGAATCCAGAAATCCAGGACCCAACATGTATACGCCAGCAATCACCGGCTCGGGTGTTTTCACGCCAGATAATGTCATTACGAATGCCGAGCTCGTTTCGGCCTTCAATGCATATGCCGACAAGATGAACACCCAGAACGCAGATGCGATTGCCGCTGGTGACGTTGAACCGATGCAGCATTCGTCTGAAGAGTTCATTCTGAAGGCCTCCGGAATCGAGAACCGCTATGTGATGGACAAAGCGGGCGTTCTGGATCCCGACGTGATGCACCCGCTGTTTCGTCAGCGCTCTGACGATGAACCTGGCATCATGACCGAAATGGCCGTTGACGCCTGCAAGAAAGCGCTGGCACAGGCTGGGCGCAACGGGGACGATGTTGATCTGGTAATCTGCGCGGCTTCGAACCATGAACGGGCTTATCCTGCAATCGCGATCGAGATCCAGCAGGCGCTGGGATGCAAAGGGTTCGGATTCGACATGAACGTTGCCTGTTCTTCGGCCACGTTCGGCATTCAGGCGGCGGCGGATATGGTCAGGTCCGGTTCGGTAAAATGTGCGCTTGTGGTAAACCCCGAGATTTGCACGGGCCACCTGGAATGGCGTGACCGAGATTGCCACTTTATTTTTGGTGACGTGGCAACGGCCACCGTGATCGAACGGATCGAGGATGCGACCGGACCGCATTTCGAGATTTTGTCGACCAGCTGCGCCACGGATTTTTCCAACAACATCCGAAACAATAATGGCTTCCTGCGTCGCACTCGGCCAGAGGGATTGACCGACCGCCGCGATATGCAGTTCATGCAAAACGGCCGTAAAGTGTTCAAAGAGGTTCTTCCAATGGTCAGCAAGCACATTGCCGATCACATGGACGCCGAAGGGATCAGCAACGCCGATCTCAAACGTCTTTGGCTGCATCAGGCGAACAAAACGATGAATGATTTCATCGGTAAAAAAGTCATGGGCCGCGAACCCGCCCCCGGAGAACAGCCAAACATCCTGCAAGACTATGCGAACACGTCCTCGGCTGGGTCGATCATCGCATTTTCGAAATACTCTGACGATTTCACCGATGGCGAGATCGGCCTTATCTGTTCCTTCGGAGCAGGGTATTCCGTGGGTTCGGTAATCGTGAAACGGCACGGTTAAGACAACACTCCGCGCAACCACAAATTCGTACAAGAAAGCCGGGCTTATTCTACCCTGCTTGGTTGTTTGATCCTTGTTTCAGCACTGGCATCACCCCGTCCGGCGGCAAGCGGCAAAAGCCCCAGCATGCGAGCGTTCAGATCGGGTCAAGTTTGACCTAGCATGTCATGAGTATCGGTACGCACACCAAACTGGATCAAGACACGCAACTTCCCTTGCCTCAGCTCACGCTTTCTTCTTCCAGGTGCAGCTTCATCTCGATCAGAACATGCTGCAGCAGGCTGGTTTCCTTCAACAGGCGTTTGGCCTCGTTCACCGTGATGATACCGTCTTCGATAGCTGACTGATATTCGGTCATAAGCATGGCAAAGCGTTGGCTCAACGCGATGACATCCGAATTCACACCTCCGGTGCGAGGAGCGTCCGTGTTGCGGCCATCATATGACAGCGTAATGTTCTTGAGGTCGGCCAACGCCGACGTCACATGCGGAAAGTTGGCCACCGCTTCAAGGCGTGCAACCGCATCAACCGGCATGAACCGATCAGCATGCTCTGCATTATCTGAATAATATCGGCCAAGCGTGGCTTTGGATTTACCCGTGATCTCGCACGCGGACTCAATTCCAACGTCCTTGACCAACGCTTCGGTGTGCTTTTTGAGATAGGCCCCGATATCTGCCATGTTTTTACCTTTGCTACCTGCCTTCCCCACTACATCTGCCATTGCGGGGGAAAGGGAAATGAAATTTCCCATACCTGATTCATAATTGAAATGCGATATGTTGGCTATCCCTCAGATATGCGAGGGTTTTGTGAGTGAGTGGCGGCAATAATGCCGGTAGCGAGTGATAGCGGGGCACATATTAGCCCCGCTTCGTTTAGGCCGCTTATAGGCCGAAGGCGTCGCTGTTGTGAGTGCAGGGGCTCCATCCCCAAAGAGCGTGAGCTCATCCCCTAACTGGACAACGGCGGCGTCGCTCATTTCGCCACATGAGATGGCTTGCCCAGGCGGGGCTGGCGAATTAGACCCGAGCCATGGCAAAACTTTACTTCAACTACTCGACTATGAACGCGGGCAAATCGACCGTGTTGCTGCAGGCCTCGCATAATTATCGCGAGCGCGGCATGGATACTTACCTGATGACGGCTGCATTGGATGGGCGCGCCGGTGCTGGGAAAATTGCCTCGCGGATTGGGATATCATCCGAGGCTGATACTTTTGACACCGATGATGATGTTTTCGCCATGATCGAAGCCCGTCTGGCGCAAGGCAAAATTGCATGTGTCTTTATCGACGAAGCCCAGTTCCTGACCGAAGATCAGGTCTGGCAACTGGCCCGCGCCGTAGATGACCTGAACGTGCCGGTGCTGGCTTATGGGTTGCGGGTCGATTTTCAGGGCCGGCTGTTTCCCGGATCGGCCGCCTTGCTGGCGCTGGCGGATGAGATGCGTGAGGTTCGCACGATCTGCGAATGCGGCCGCAAGGCAACAATGGTGATTCGTCAGGACGAGAATGGAAATCCCATCACCCAAGGTGCTCAGGTCCAAATTGGTGGCAACGAAACCTATGTCTCGCTGTGCCGCAGGCATTGGCGCGAGGCCGTGGGCACCTAAACCGGATTTGGCAGCGGGCGCCCCTGAACAAAGGCCGCAACATTATCTAGCGCCATGTGCCCCATAGCGCTGCGGACCTCCTCAGTCGCGGTACCCAGGTGGGGCAACAGGGTCACGTTCTGCAAATCTATCAGAGCTTGCGGCACTGCGGGTTCGAATTCGTAGACATCCAGACCCGCACCCGCGATTTGCTTTTCTTGCAACGCCGAAATCAGGGCCGATTCATCCAATACCTCTCCCCGAGAAATATTGATCAGGATGGCAGCAGCGTTCATCGCCTGCAGCACCTGCGCATTGATCAGATGCCGGGTTTCGGCACCGCCCGGCACAGCCAGGATCAGGAAATCGACACCGGCAGCCAAAGCTTTGAGGTCTGAGACATAATCCGCCGGAAACTCTAACTCCTTTGGACTGCGCGATTGATAGGCGACGTGCATACCAAACCCATAGTGGCAACGTCGCGCGATGGCTTGCCCAATGCGCCCCATGCCCACAATGCCGACCCGTTTGCCGGTCACGTGATGGCCCAACATCTGTGTCGGGTGCCAGCCCTGCCAAAGGTTTGAACGTACCAGCCGTTCGCCTTCTCCGGCGCGGCGGGCCGTGGACAGCAGCAATGTCATGGCAATATCGGCAGTCGCATCTGTGACAGCACCCGGCGTATTGGTCACCGCGATTCCGGCCTGACGGGCCGCCTCCACATCTATGTGATTATACCCAACCCCAAAGTTTGCCAGCAGTTTGCACCGCGGTTCCGGCACCTCAGCAAAGATCTGGGCAGAAAACAGGTCGCCCAAGGTCGGCACCACCACATCGAATTCGGACAGCGCATGCCCCATTTCCTTGAGTGACATCGGCAAGGTTTCACTGCGCATCTCTGCGTCAAACTCTGCGCGTGCACGTGCTGCGACAGAGGCGGTCATCGGTCGGGCAATGAACACACGCATCAGTGCATCCGCCCACCGGTTGGAACCTTGCCATCCGGCCCGATCAGGACGATCTCACCAGTCTCATCGGGCAATCCTAAAACAAGCACTTCGGACAGGAACTTGCCGATCTGGCGTGGAGGGAAATTTACCACCGCCATCACCTGCTTGCCCACCAATGAGGCGGGATCATAATGCGCAGTGATCTGGGCCGAGGTTTTCCGCTCGCCGATATCTCGTCCAAAATCGATCCACATCTTGATCGCTGGCTTGCGCGCTTCGGGGAAGGGCTCGGCGCGGATAACCTCGCCGACGCGAATGTCGACCTTGAGAAAATCGTCGAATGTAATTTCACTCACGAGACAGCTCCTTGGACCGATCAGTTGCGGCTTTAACAGCGCGGTGCAGCAGGTCGGGAAAACCGAATTCGTCGTGCATCAGGACCTCAAGCGCGGCCTGCGTGGTTCCATTAGGCGAAGTGACATTGACGCGCAGTTGCGAAGGGTCCTCGTCAGACGCCATGGCCAAGGCCCCTGCCCCGGCGACCGTGGACTTGGCCAGCCTCATCGCCAAATCATGTGGCAGGCCCTGAGCCTGACCCGCAGCAGCGAGCGTTTCTATAAGGTGGAATACATAGGCAGGGCCGGACCCGCTCAGCCCGGTAACGGCATCAATCTGCGCCTCATCCTGCAATCTGACCGTCTCACCGACCGCAGATAGCAGGTTTTCGGCTAGGGCCAGATCCGCATCCGAAACAGCAGAATTTCCAATCAACGCCGTGATTCCCTGTCGGATCGCCGCCGGGGTGTTCGGCATGGCACGCACGATTGGTGTTTTCTGGCCCAACACCTCTTCGAATGTTGAGATCGAGGTGCCCGCCGCCACCGACACGAACAGGCTGCGCCCACCGCCCAGGGCTGTAATTGCGGGCAGTGCATCGCCCATCATCTGTGGCTTTACCGCGACCAGCACTACCGCAGGCGCTTCGGGTAGCGGGGTATTGATGTTGACGTCCGACGATTTCAGCCAATCCGACGGGAAAGGATCAATCACCCAGACTGACGAGGCAGGAAGGCCATGCTCTAACCACCCGGCAAGCATGGCCGATCCCATCTTTCCGCATCCCAAAAGCACCAGCCCCTGTTCGGCGACGCGTGACATGTCCATGATTGCCCCTCCGCTTATTTGGCTCGGGGCAAAGCTTTACGCGCGGCCGTAGGCCTCTGCAATGGCGACTTGCATCGCGTCTTCCGGGGTACGGTTGCCCCATGTGACCAGTTGGATCGCGGGATAATAACGCTCGGCGCTCAGGACCGCTGCAGTGATCATCGTATCAATCTGTTCCGGGCTGGCCATCTGACCACCCGCAAGAACCAGACCGTACCGGTAAACCATCAGCTTCTGATTGGCCCAGTATGTGAAGGCCCCGGCCCAGCACTGATCGTTCATCTTGTTCAGCAGTTCATAAAGCTCGGTCTCGCGCGCCTCAGGTGGCTCCATCTCGAACGAGCATACCATACGCAGCGTTTCGTCATAATTCGACCAGGCTAGCGTAATCGAGTAGGTGCGCCACTGTCCTTCGACAGCCATTGCGATCTGATCATCCCCGATCCGATCAAAGTCCCAATCGTGATGTTCGGCAAGATGTTCAACAATGTCGATTGGATGAAGGTCTTCTTCAAGAAACTGCTCGGAAAGGGCCATAATGCCACCTCACTAATTTCTAGCACTTCGGGGCTGGCAGCGCCCCAGCGCTAGTTGCCTGCTCTACAAGCCGGGCTTCCCCCATAGGCCTGTACTAAATATGGTGCGCTGTGGGTGGTGGCCTGACAACCCCCATTTTTGGGGATAACAGCAATAAGTTGTGGATAGCTGGCAACGGGGATCAAAATATTGGCATCAGATGCAGCTTTGTCTTGATTAATTCCCGCAAGACGGCATGATGCACAACACCGCACAACCCAGAACCGGATTGCGCGGCGTTTGTCTTTTTTCGAAAATTTCGCGGGGGATTATTCGCCCAGCTTGGCTTCCAACGCTGCAATGCGCGCCTCGAGCGCTGTGTTTTCCTCGCGCGCTTTCTGAGCCATGGCACGGACAGCGTCGAATTCTTCGCGTGTGACGAAATCGCGATCAGCCAGCCAACGGTCGATCATCGACTTCATGGCGTTCTCCGCCTCGTCCTTTGCGCCTTGGGCAACACCCATGGCGTTGGTCATGAGTTGGGAAACATCATCCAGAATCTTGTTGCGGGTTTGCATGGTTATCCTCCGATTTGGCGGTTGGTCTCTATATGGGGAATGATTGGCGCAGGCTCAAGGTTGACTTAACCCTCAAAGCCCGGGCAATGAGACGCACATGCAGGCTGTTCTGAATTTCCCCGATCTGTCGCCCGAACTTTTCTCGATCTCGCTGTTCGGGATGGAGTTCGCACTTAGATGGTACGCCCTCGCCTATATCGCTGGGATTGTGATTGCATGGCGCCTGGGGGTGATCGCCCTAAAGCGCCCCGCCCTGTGGCCCGACAAGGCGCCACCTATGCAACCCGCCCAGCTTGAGGATCTGATCACCTGGATCATTCTGGGCGTGATTCTGGGCGGGCGACTTGGGTTCGTGCTGTTTTATCAACCAGCCTATTACCTTTCGAACCCGATCGAAATTCTGATGGTCTGGCAGGGCGGCATGGCCTTCCACGGTGGATTGCTAGGCGTCGTCGTGGCCTCATATATCTATGCAAGACGTCACCAAATTTCGATTTTGCCGCTTGCTGATCTGATCGCGCATACCGTGCCGCCTGGGCTGTTATTGGGTCGTGTCGCGAATTTCATCAACGCCGAACTGTGGGGAAGGCCCAGCGACCTGCCCTGGGCCTTTGTATTCCCTGGTCCTGCCGCCCAAAACTGCCCGACGGTTATTGGTCTTTGCGCCCGCCACCCCTCTCAGCTTTACGAAGCCGCGCTTGAGGGGTTGCTGCTGGGTGCCTTGCTCTTGTGGTTGGCCTATCGGCGCCACGCTTTCCTACGGCCCGGTCTGGTCACAGGCGTGTTTATGGCGGGCTATGGCGCATCGCGTTTCATTGTCGAGTTTTTCCGGCAACCCGATGCACAGTTTGTTTCGGCCGGAAATCCGCTTGGACTTGCCTGGCAAATGGGCGGCTACGGCCTGACCATGGGCCAGTTACTGTCTTTGCCAATGATTGCCTTTGGCCTTTGGCTGGCATCACGCGCTAAGGCCAAGTGATGACCCTCGCCAACCTCTTACAGGCACGTATCGCACAAGACGGCCCGATGAGTGTAGCCGACTATATGACCGAATGCCTGCTGCACCCGACACTGGGATATTACTCCACCCGCGACCCCCTTGGCCCGCAGGGCGATTTCATCACCGCCCCGGAAATCAGCCAGATGTTTGGCGAACTAATCGGGCTCAGCCTTGCGCAATGCTGGATTGACCAGGGGCGTCCGGGCCGTTTCACGCTAGCGGAGCTGGGTCCCGGGCGCGGAACGCTGATGGCTGACATGCTGCGTGCAACACAGGGCGTGGATGGCTTTCACCCGGCGGCAGATATTGTACTGCTTGAGGCCTCACCAACCCTGCGCGCCATTCAGGCAAAGACGCTGGATGCCTATGCTCCACGCTGGATTACATCGGTCACCGATCTACCCGATTCCCCGCTTTTTCTGGTGGCAAACGAGTTCTTTGACGCCCTGCCCATTCGCCAATTCATCCGCGATGACAGCGATTGGCGGGAACGTTTGATCGGGATGAAGGACGAATCACTGGCTTTTGGCCTGGGGCCGCGGTCGCCACAGATCGCTTTGAAGAACCGGCTTGAGGACACGCAGGATGGGGATCTGGTCGAGCTTTGCCCTTCGGCCATACCGATCATCACTGTGATCGCCGGACGGATCGCGACACATGGCGGGGCCGGACTGATCCTGGATTATGGCGACTGGCATTCGCTTGGGGATACTTTTCAGGCGCTACATGCCCACAAGCCGATAGACCCGCTTTCCAGCCCCGGACAAGCTGATCTGACCGCCCATGTGGACTTCGAACCTCTAGCGAGCGCAGCGCGAGCGGCAGGCTGCGCCCATTCGCGCCTGACACCCCAAGGCGTTTTTCTGGAACGGCTGGGCATCACTGCGCGGGCGCAAGCATTGGCGAAACCACTCAGCGGGTCCAAGCTTGAGGCGTTAGTAGCCGCACATCGCCGGTTGACGCACCCAGAGGAAATGGGAAACCTGTTCAAAGTACTGGGCCTGTACCCATCTTATGCCGCATTACCACCGGGACTGGAATCATGACGCTGGAAATTCTGACTTCGGATCTCTTGTCATCCGTACGCCATGGTTTTTTCTGCCGCCGAGGCGGGGCCTCATCCGGGATATTTGCAGGGCTCAACTGCGGTCATGGATCATCTGACCAGACCGAGGCTGTCGCGATAAACCGTAACCGCGTAGCGGATGCGATGGAGGTCGATCCCGGATCCCTTATCGGGGTGCATCAGGTGCATTCACCGACGGTCATAACTGTTGATGGTCCAATCGACGGGGAAAAGCCTAAAGCAGACGCGTTGGTTACGGCCTATCCCGGGCTGGCGCTGACCATCCTCACGGCGGATTGCCAACCTGTTCTTTTTGCCGACACCCACGCAAAAGTGATAGGAGCTGCACATGCGGGTTGGCGCGGCGCGCTAGACGGTGTGCTTGAGGCCACGTTGGACTCCATGGAGGCGCTAGGAGCACGGCGCGAGAATACAGTGGCTGTCATAGGGCCCACAATCTCTCAAACTGCGTATGAGGTCGGACCCGAGTTCCTAGAAGAATTTGCCACTGAATCATCAGAAAACCTGCGATTCTTCGCAAATGGAACGGGTGATCGGATGCAATTTGACCTCCCGTCCTATGGGCTGCACCGGTTACGTCAGGCTGGTGTCGGGCATGCAGAGTGGATTCGTCATTGCACCTATTCGGACCCGAACAGATTCTATTCGTACCGCCGATCGGTTCATGCAAAAGAAGCCGACTACGGCCGCCTGATTTCCGCAATCAAACTGTGACGCGCGTCCTGATTGTGGCGAAATCGCCGCTTTTTCGCCACATTTGTTGTGTCTATATGAGTCGCCAAAATTAGGTTTTATTGCCCTCTCTCAGATGGTTATCTGCATATTTCCGAATGTGAGCGCGGCTAGATTAAGAAAAGGAAACAACCAACTTTCTTTTGTCCCAGATTCAACCCGCGTCAGCCTTATGGCCGCCTCAATATGGCGACACGTTAGGCTCAGATTGGGTCGTTAGGCACTAAGCCTTGAACGAGTAGGACAACAGGATGAAACAAAGATCCCGCTTTCTCAGCGCTGTTCTGAAAGCGTCCAGAGAGCAAAAACTGGAGATGCCGTGGAAGCGGGTTTCCAGCCGTTCTGCCAGTGTGGCGCGCCGTTTGGCTTCGCGACGCTGATTAGACAGGCCTACCAAAGCCATTCTGCCGGCTTTGAGGGTCAAGACACACAGCGGGGGTGCTCCGATCCGGTGTGTGGCGCTTCACAGACGCTTTCTGTGAATGTGTTTAGGAGTTTGTGTGCGTAGACAATTTTCGTCTGCGAGTTGTGAGTTTGTCTGGGGGGTCAATGTGTTGACCAAGAGTTTGCGAAATTCCATCGCACCGCGCGGCCGTTACAGCCGACGTCTCGAAGTCGCCATAGCATTCAAGACAAAGAAAACCGATCAGGCGGGCCTGTACGGGGGTTCAGCCTTCCTGAGCGGATGTTTGAGGGGACGGAATTAGTATGACTATTCCACATTCTTTGGCCCGCGCCGCCAGAAACGCCGTCGATACGTCGACAATGCTGCGCGAGATTCCAAGAAATACAACAAAACAAAAAGCGCAGCTGCGGCGCTATGAGGTCAGTTCATTGTTGAGCAATGGCGAGGTATCCCAAACCCGCCACATCGCGCCAGCGCTGCCCATGTTCGAGGATGCGTTTTGTGCCTTTACGCGGGGTTCGCTTGTCGAAACCGAAAACGGGCCGATAGCGATCGAAGATCTTTTACCTGGCGATACGGTTTTGACCCAGAATGGAACTTCGGAAACCGTGGTCTGGAAGGGCTCGGTTACTTTGATCCCCGGGCGCGAAGACTCGCGTGGTCGCACGCGCCCGCTGACACGCATCATGGCGGATACCTTCGGAATGCAAAAACCGATGTCAGGCGTGACTGTCGGTCCGGCTGCGCGTCTGTTAGGCACCCCAGCACATCTGCGGCACTTGTATGGCGGATCTCCTGTTTTGACGCCCGCACACGAGTTTCAAGACGGGATGGGCGTCATCGAGATGCTACCGCCTACCCCAATCGAATTGTTTCACATCTGTCTGAAACGCCATTCGGTTATCAAGGTAGACGGATTACAGTTTGAATCATATCATCCAGGCGTAAATGCGGTTCGGATGATCAGCCATTCGCTTCGCTCAATCTATTTGAACTTGTTCGAGCATGTAGAATCGCTGAATGACTTTGGCCCGCTGCAGTTACCGCGTGCCGGAGATGGAGAGGTGGACGCAATCACTGCCTGAGTTTTAACCAGTACTGCAAAGTGGGGGCTTTATGCAGATTTTAATTAGTTGGGTGTTGTTTCTGGTTGTCACGGCGATTTTGCCGCCGTGCACCAGCCGTCACAAAAGGATGCGCTTTACGCCGTCCGGTTCATTCGTTCTTCCAGGACGTCAAACGGTACACCGGGCTCGTCCTTAGCGCCGCGTATCACAAGTGAGGTTTTAACGCTGGCCACGTTTGGCGTGGTCAGCAACTCGCCTGTTAAAAACTGCTGAAAGCTGCTGAGATCAGGAGCGACGCATTTCAGAATAAAATCCACTTCGCCGTTCAGCATGTGACATTCACGGACAAGTGGCCACTCGCGGCAGCGTTCCTCGAATGCGCTGAGTTCGGCTTCGGCTTGGCTTTCCAATCCGACGCTTGCAAAGACCTGAACCTCAAAACCCAACTCACGCGCATTCACTTCCGCATGGTATCCGCGGATAAGGCCCGAGTCTTCCAATGTGCGCACGCGCCGCAGGCACGGAGGCGCGGAAATTCCCACACGTTTCGCGAGCTCTACATTGGTCATGCGACCGTCTGCCTGCAATTCTGCCAGAATCTTGCGGTCAATCTCGTCCAGCCGTGTCGCGACCATAAAAAGCTCCTGAATTTTCGGTTGTTATATCAGCACCCAAGGGATGCGCAATAATGTTTCGCGTTTGCGCAATATTCTTTGGTTTTCCAGGTATTTTTCTAGCGCGAGTTGTGAAACGGATTCTCCGATACGGCACGAAGGGGCTTTAAGCGCCTCAAGGGGGTCGCTATATCCATTCGCCAAGGGGCCGCAGGCCCGTATCAGGCAGATCGAGTCGGGGGTATCATGGCCGAAACAAAACACACCAGGGTTCTGATAATCGGATCAGGACCTGCCGGTTATACTGCGGGCGTATATGCCAGCCGTGCGATGCTGGAACCGATACTGGTTCAGGGCATCGAACCGGGCGGGCAGCTGACGACCACCACCGAGGTCGAGAACTATCCCGGCTTTACCGAGGTTCAGGGTCCTGATCTGATGATCAAGATGCAGGAGCACGCCGCCGCGATGGGGTGCGAAATCATCGGCGACATCATCAGCGATCTGGATGTCTCGAAACGCCCGTTCACCGCCAAGGGCGACAGCGGCACCATCTACACTGCCGATGCGGTCATTCTGGCCACTGGCGCGCGGGCGAAATGGCTGGGATTGCCCTCGGAAGAGAAGTTCAAAGGCTTTGGCGTTTCCGCCTGCGCCACATGCGACGGGTTCTTCTATCGCGGGCAGGAGATCGTTGTAATCGGCGGCGGCAATACCGCCGTGGAAGAGGCGCTGTTTCTGACCAACTTTGCCAGCAAGGTCACCCTGATCCATCGCCGCGATGAATTGCGCGCCGAAAAGATCCTGCAGGATCGGCTGATGAAGAACGACAAGATCGAGCCCCTGTGGTTCCACGAACTGGACGAGGTCATCGGAACCGATGCGCCTTTGGGTGTCGAAGGCGTGCGCGTCAAGAATGTGAAAACCGGTGAGATTCGCGAAATCCCCTGTAAAGGTGTTTTCATCGCCATCGGCCACGCACCCGCGAATGAGCTGGTCAAGGACTCGCTGGAAACCCATATGGGCGGCTATGTGATCACCAAACCGGGCTCCACAGAAACCTCCATTCCAGGTGTCTTTGCTGCCGGAGACCTGACAGATCACATCTACCGTCAAGCCGTTACCAGCGCCGGGATGGGCTGTATGGCCGCGCTGGATGCTGAACGGTTCCTGGCCGAGCAGGATTAATCAGGTGATCGAATTCTCCGGCCCGATCTGGAGAATTCTGTTCCTCTCACAGATAGACGCCCCTTTGGCCCCAGCACGGGCGCCAGAGGGGCGTTTTCATTATACGGGCCAATTCGCGCTTTATTCTTCGCTGAGCGCTGAGGGTGCCGAAGTAGCCATCAAACGCTATGTCTGCCCATCCGATCCACCACGCATTCTTCAAAAATGCCGGATCACCGGCGCTCGGCTGGTAGATCTGCGGGGGCGCAGCGAAGCCTCGGTCGTGTGGCAGGATACCCACGAAAAAGAAGGCGCCTCACCCACCTGGCTATTTTCGGATGACGCCCGCGCCAAAGGCGCCGACGGCTTGCTATACAGCTCGCGATCCCGGCCAGAACTCAGTCATGCGGTTTTGTTTAGCACCTCGCCAGAGGTAGTGTGCCTGGATGGGGATCCGCATCCCTGGTTGCCGGGGCATAGAGGCTTCGCTTGACCCCCGCTCTGCGCCGTTACAGACTCTGAGATGCGAGCAAAACGAACACAGGTGAACCGAGTGAAAAGCGTACTATGGCAAGGCGGGTGGGCTACCCGGCTGAGGATCATGAGCGGCCTGATCCTGTTCATCTTTGCCTTCTTTCACTTCATCAATATCGGTCTGGGACTGTTTCATACTGATTATCTCCACGGAATGCAGAAAGGCCGCCATGTCATTACGCGCAATAACATCGGCAGCGCGATTCTATATCTGGCCTTGCTCGTGCATTTTGGGCTGGCGCTGTATTCGTTAGCTCAGCGCAGAACCATGCGAATGCCTTTCAGTCTGGGGCTACAGGTGGTGCTTGGATTTGTGATTCCACTGCAACTGATCTCGCACCTTGTTCACACCCGATACGCACATTCAGTTTTCGGGGTTAATGATGAGATGGGTTATATCATCGCGCTAATGTGGCCCAGCTATGCAATCTGGACACAAAGCCTACTTTTGCTGGTGGTTTGGGTCCACAGTTGCATCGGTCTTCACATGTGGCTGCGCCTGACATCCTGGTGGCAAAGGACGCTACCTTATTTGATCGGGCTCGCCGTGTTCATTCCGTCTTTCGCTCTGGCAGGTCTTTTGACAGAGGGCCGACGCATCTGGGCTGATTTCGCCGACCCGTTTCTGCGCGATCAGTATATAGAACATTACAACTGGCCATCGCCCGAGGCATTTCAGGCTCTGATGGGTGTGAGGCAAGATACGCTGCTTGCATTCGGGCTGGCGGTTGGCGCTACATTGCTTGTGTTTCTGGTGCGCAAAATTTTGCGACGCCGGCATTCGGTGCGCATCAAATATGTGGAAGGCCCCGAAATTGTGGCCGAAAAAGGCATGACTCTGCTTGAGATTTCTCAGGCCAACGGCATTCCCCACACTGCGCTATGTGGTGGCAAGGGGCGCTGCACCACCTGTCGCGTTATTGTCGAGAATGGTGCAGATCAGCTCCCCGTCCCCAGTGAGATCGAGGCCCGCAGCTTGGCTGCCGTAAAAGCACCCGAAGGCGCACGCCTGGCCTGTCAGATCCGCCCGACCGAGCCAATCACGGCCTTTCGGATGTACAATCCCGGTAGCGGTCGCAATCGCGCCCATGCCAGTCAGGGGCAGGAACGTAAACTGGCGGTGCTGTTTCTGGACATGCGTGGGTTCACGGCACTGACCACCGGGCAGTTGCCCTATGACATCGTTTTCCTGCTCAACCGGTTCTTTGACGCCATCGTACCAGCCATCACCTCGGATGGGGGTGTGGTCGACAAGTATATGGGTGACGGGCTGCTGGCAGTGTTTGAAACCACCGATGCTGCAAGTTCAGCACGGGCCGGGATGAAAGCTGCAGCCAATGTCAGCCGCGCATTGCAACGGTTCAACGAGCAACTCGAAACCGAGGGCAGCCCGCTTATCCGCATTGGAATGGGGTTACATCTGGGCGATCTGGTTCTGGGCGAAATCGGCGCCGTGGGCACTGCAAGCCGCACGATTATCGGCGACGCCGTGAATGTCGCCAGCCGATTGGAGGCCGAGACCAAGGGGTTGGGTGTCGAGCTTTTGGTTTCGGGCGATCTGCTGAAGGCAGCGGGGCATGACGGTTGGCAGAACGATCTGCGCCCCTTCCAGTTGCGTGGGGTAACAAGGCCAATTTCTGCCCTGCCGGTCGAACGTGCATCCGACCTCAGCCCCAAGATTGCCGCCTGAGAACACACTCATTCAAACCGGTCTATTTGGCCTTGATCCAAGGGATTGTCGTCGGGTTTCGCGTCAAAATGTGGAAAATCCTTCCAATCCGGAGAAAAACCGCGCATATCGTCCTTTGTTTCATAAATCCATCTGGACTTCACCCGGCCGCCGGGGCACATGCCCGGCAAACGCCCCTGAATCACTGGCCAATCCATCCTTCGACAAGAGAATTCCCATGACGATGTTAAGCAATCTGGCGCCGATCTCTGAACTTTATGTTTCGTACGAGTCCGCACAGAAACTGAAAGTAGAAGCTGCCGACCTGACAAGCTGGGACCTGAGCCCTCGTCAGATCTGTGATCTGGAACTGCTGATGAATGGCGGGTTCAACCCGCTGAAAGGGTTCCTAAGCGAGGCCGATTACGACAATGTCGTCGAAAACATGCGCCTGGCCGACGGCACCCTTTGGCCGATGCCAATCACGTTGGATGTCAGCGAAGACTTCGCTGAGGGCATCAAACTGGGTCAGGACATTGCACTGCGCGACCAAGAAGGTGTCATTTTGGGCACCATGACTGTGACCGACCGCTGGACGCCGAACAAGGCGCGCGAGGCGGAAAAGGTCTTTGGCGCAGATGACGATGCTCACCCGGCGGTCAACTACCTGCACAACACTGCGGGCAAGGTTTACTTGGGCGGTCCTGTTGTTGGTATCCAACAGCCCGTTCACTATGACTTCCGCGCTCGCCGCGACACACCGAACGAGCTGCGCGCCTATTTCCGCAAGCTGGGTTGGCGCCGTATTGTTGCGTTCCAAACCCGCAACCCGCTGCACCGCGCGCATCAGGAACTGACCTTCCGCGCCGCCAAAGAGGCGCAGGCCAACCTGCTGATCCATCCGGTTGTTGGTATGACCAAGCCGGGCGACGTGGACCACTTTACCCGCGTACGTTGCTATGAGGCTGTTCTGGACAAGTACCCGGCCTCGACAACTTCGATGTCACTGCTGAACCTGGCGATGCGTATGGCAGGCCCGCGCGAGGCGGTGTGGCACGGGTTGATCCGCGCCAACCACGGCTGCACGCATTTCATTGTCGGCCGTGACCACGCAGGCCCCGGCAAGAACTCAGCCGGCGAAGATTTCTATGGCCCCTACGACGCACAGGATTTGTTCCGCCAGTTCCAGGATGAAATCGGCGTCGAAATGGTCGATTTCAAGCACATGGTCTTTGTGCAGGAACGCGCTCAATACGAACCGAATGACGAGATCGCCGACAAAGACAACGTCACGATCCTGAACATCTCCGGCACAGAACTGCGCCGCCGTCTGGCCGAAGGCCTGGAAATCCCCGAATGGTTCAGCTTCCCTGAGGTTGTGACCGAACTGCGCAAGACCAAACCGCCGCGCAGTCAGCAGGGTTTTACCGTATTCTTCACCGGTTTCTCCGGCTCGGGCAAATCGACCATCGCCAACGCGCTTATGGTAAAGCTGATGGAGATGGGCGGTCGTCCGGTGACCCTGCTGGATGGTGACATTGTTCGTAAGAACCTGTCATCGGAACTGGGCTTCTCGAAAGAGCACCGCGACCTGAACATCCGCCGCATCGGCTATGTGGCCAGCGAGATCACCAAGAACGGCGGCATCGCTATCTGTGCCCCAATCGCACCCTACGCCACGACCCGCCGCGCCGTCCGCGAAGATGTCGAAGCGTTTGGCGCTTTCTGCGAGGTTCATGTGGCCACCAGCATCGAAGAATGCGAACGCCGCGACCGCAAGGGCCTGTACAAGCTGGCGCGTGAAGGCAAGATCAAGGAATTCACCGGAATTTCCGATCCCTACGACGTACCTGCCAATCCTGAGTTGAGCGTCGAGACCGAGAATGTGGACGTAGACAACTGTGCCCACCAGGTTCTGCTCAAGCTGGAAAGCATGGGTTTGATCGCCGGATCGTAACCTGCGCAAAGAATCAAGCAAAAGGCCCTCGGTTTCCGGGGGCCTTTTTCTATTGGATTATAGTTCTGCCCGAATGGCGGCGACAGCGCGTCCTTCGAAATCACCAAATTCCGCCGCTTTGGACTGGCTGGCCCGCAGGGCATCTAGACACGCGGCATAGTCATCGACCGAAGCGGCTTGAATCGCACTCCGAATGTCGGCCTCGGAATCGCACAGGACCATCCCGGATGTGTCGAAGAAATCACCAATATTGGGACAGCCCCAATAGATCGGCACAGTCGAGCACAAAATCGCGTCTGTCAGCTTTTCCGAAAAGTAATTCCGCTCCCGCACATTCTCGATCACCACCGAATAGCGATATGGGGCCAGCCCGTCAGACTTCAAGTCAAACGGAGTATAGCCACGCCCCATAATATCGACATCTGCCCCGGATTCACGAACCCAGTCGATCACGGAATGGCGCAGCTGATGTCCTTCGAGATCACGTTTGGCCGAGGCGATCAGAGAACAGGATTTAGATTTCTCAACCAAAAGTTCTTGCCAATCAGGAACCATCGTCACGCCATAAGGCAGAAACACGGCGTTTGGGATACCTTGCAACAAAACATCATGAAAGGTCAGCACCCGGAAGAACCGCCGCCACGTATAGCGCAACATGCGATCATGTTTAGCATGGATGGCCGAAGGTTCTCCCATCATCAAAGATATCCGCGCACGTGTTCCCCGACGAAGACGCAAATGTACGGTGGAATTGGGGTACATGATCAGATGGTCCGTGTGCGCAAGATCGCCCACTGTTTTTCCGATCAGACGATCCGGGCAACCTTCGGGCCAGGTCAGTTCCGACAAAGGAACCGTGGCCAGTTTCGGCCCTAACCGATGCCCATAGGGCAATATGGCGATTGCAGGTTCTGTCATCATCCGGCATCTGGCAAATTAACCTGACCCCGCATCAGGATATGCCCGCGACCGGCGACCTTGATGCCTGTCATCGCATCCGATGGACCAGCTCGGGTAACAGTCGCCTGACCGGGGCGCCCCATATCATGGCCTTGCTCGGCAATAAAAACGTCCTTTGGCATCAGCCCATGTTTCCAGAGATACGCCGCCATCGCACCAGTGGCAGATCCGGTAAACGGATCCTCGGGCGGGCTGGGCGGGGCCAACAGCAATCTTGAGAATGTATCGCCTGCTTTGGTCGCGCCTTTGAGCGTTACAAGAAAAGGTTCGGCCATATCGGAGCCGGAAAAGCCCGCCTTTTCGGCAATCTCGCGCAAAGGCCTTTCGACCAGTTTTGCCGCGCGCAGGGCGTCGTGATCACGAAGAACAGTGACACAGAAGGGCAGCCCGGTAGAAACAAATTGCGGCGGCGAGATGATCGCCTCTTTGGGCAGGCTGATGGCAGAGGCGACCAGCTCGGCGGGAACATAGGCGCCGAATTGTGGTGCAATCTGCGTCATCTCGATTTCATCACCGCTGATGCAGATCGAAACGATCCCCGCACCGGTTTCAAGCGTCAGGGTATTGCCTTGCAGCATTCCTCTGGACTGCATTGCAGCTACGGTTGCGATCGTGGGATGCCCGGCAAAGGGGATTTCGCGACTGGCCAGAAAATAACGAACCCGGAAATCGGCCACATCGGACGGGCCAGTAAAGGTGCATTCAACCAAGGACGTCTCGCGCACATAGGCCATGCAGACGTCTTCGGACAGAGCTGCCCCACCATGAACAACAGCGCACCCATTGCCACCAAAGGCGCGATCGCTGAAGGCGTCTACCCAGTCAAAGTCGAACCAATTCATGTATCGTGCACTCCGATATTCGAACCATCATAGGTTCGACTGTCTCGCCCGACAGGCCATGGATGTCACGAGGAAAACGTACGGAGGTCGCTTTAGTGCACGGCCACCGGCGAAAAATCATGCTCGCGCGCCAGGTTAAACGCCAGCTTGCGATCAGCAACCAGTGCCAGTTGCTGGCCATCAGCATCGTGTACCGCATATAGCAGGCTCAGATCTCCGGCCTGTTCGCGAACTTCCCGAGGTAGATCGGCGACTTCAACTGTTTTGACATAGACGATCCGATCGCCTTCGGCGTTGATTTCAAACGGTGTATTCATTGCTCTTACCCCTTTCTTATGTTGATCGTTTGCACCACGGTTTCGGGCACGGCGCGGGTCAGATCCACATGCAGCAGGCCATTTTCAATGATCGCTTCGCCAACCTCGACCCCATCGGCCAACACGAACATGCGCTGAAACTGACGTGCCGCGATCCCACGGTGTAGAAAGATACGTCCTTCGCTGTCGTCGCGCTGACGTCCCCGGATCACTAACTGTCGATCTTCGATGGTAATCGACAGGTCCTCTTCTGCAAACCCAGCCACAGCCAGGGTGATGCGGTAGGAAAAATTCGAGGTCTGTTCAATATTATAGGGCGGATACCCCTCATTTCCGGCCTTTGCAGACCGCTCCAGAAGGCGTTCCAACTGCTCGAACCCCAAAAGATGCGGGTATGAGCCCAGAGTAAGTTTAGACACGTATTTTCGTCCTTTATTGCCAAAGCGACGTGTTGTGCGGCCCCATTCTGGCAACCGCGTATAATAGAATATGGGAATATACAGCGATGTCCACAAGGTCTGGCCGGATCAAGCCTGACACACTATCTTGTGTGACAAGCACCACAACAACTCTGAGTCGCCAATGAACGCGCCCACCGATCTTTCGATGAAAACTGATGAGGTTCTGCGGGTAGAGCTGGAAGTTTTTCGCCGTCAACACCGTGATCTTGACGAAGCAATCGAGGCGCTTCAGGCCACTGGCACCTCGGATCAACTGACGATCAAACGATTGAAAAAGCAGAAACTGCGCCTGAAAGACATCATTCGCCTGATCGAAGACCGCCTGACCCCGGATATCATCGCCTGAGACATCTGAACCGCATTGCCACAAAGGCGGATTTGGCTATAGTTCGCGCTCTTTTGGAAGGCAGGGACGCAAGCGGATGAGCGACGTTAAAGTGGGGATCATCATGGGAAGCCAGTCAGACTGGTCCACGATGAAAGAAGCCGCAGATATTCTGGATGAGCTGGGCGTAGCCTATGAAAAACGCATCGTTTCAGCGCACCGCACCCCAGATCGCTTGTGGGACTATGGCAAGACTGCTGTCTCGCGCGGATTGCAGGTGATCATTGCAGGGGCCGGCGGGGCCGCGCATTTACCGGGTATGATGGCCTCGAAAACACGCGTTCCTGTGATCGGCGTTCCGGTGCAGACGCGGGCACTGTCTGGCGTCGATTCGCTCTATTCCATTGTTCAGATGCCCAAAGGGTTTCCGGTTGCGACTATGGCGATCGGGTCGGCAGGCGGTGCCAATGCGGGATTGATGGCCGCTGGCATTCTGGCGCTGCAGGATAACGCTCTGGCCGACCGGCTGGATGCCTGGCGCGACGCGCTATCGGCCTCAATCCCCGAAGAACCCGAGGGATGAGCCGGATCGGATTCATCGGCACGGGCCATATTGCGGCCCCGATGGTGCGTTTTTTGGCCCGTAAAGGGCACGAGATCTCCGTGACAGAACGCAATGACCAGGTTTCAACCGCGCTAAAGGCTGAACTGGGTGTGTCTGTCACGACGCCACAGGCCGTGATTGATGCATCCGAGATCGTGTTCCTGTGCCTGCGCCCACATATCGCTGCGGACGTTCTGGCCGCCTTAACGTTTCGATCCGACCATCAGATCGTCTCGGTCATGGCAGCAGTTTCGAAAGATGAACTAACCGAGCTCTGCTCTCCGGCGCCGGCAATCGTGCAAACCATTCCGCTGGGATTTTTGGAAGCCGGTGGTTGCCCGCTTGTCGCTTTCGGCAACGATCAACTGCTGGTCGATTTGTTCGCACCGGAAAACCCGGTGATCAAGGTCGCAGATGAGGCGGCACTAAACGCACATTTCGCCATTTGCGCCATGGTCCCTGGCCTTCTGGACCTGATGGCGACCGGAGCAACTTGGCTGGGAGACACAACCGGAGACGCAGCCGGGGCCGAATTCTACACCACCCAGTTGGTATCGGGCTTTCTGCACGCGATGGATAAGAAGGCCGCAGGCCGCCTAGAGGCCGAACGCGATGCGCTGGCCACTGACGGCACGCTGAGCCTGCAAATGACACAGACCCTGCAAGATCAGGGCGCGCACAAGGTATTGCACGCAGCACTTGGCGCTATTGGCAAACGTTTGGAGAGTTGAGAATGGTGGAAATGCTCGCCCCCGGCGCGACAATCGGGATTTTGGGCGGCGGTCAACTGGGCCGTATGCTGTCCGTTGCTGCAGCCCGGCTGGGTTTTGTGTCGCATATTTATGAACCCGGTGCGACCCCGCCTGCGGGTCATGTGGCGGATCGTGTGACCACCGCCTCTTATGATGATGCCGAGGCCCTCAAGGCCTTTGCCGAAGCAGTCGATGTCATCACCTATGAGTTCGAGAACATCCCCACCGAAGCACTGGACATTCTGGAAGTCCACCGCCCCATCCGCCCGGGGCGCGAGGCGCTGCGGGTCAGTCAGGATCGACTGAACGAAAAGGCTTTCTTGCAAGGGCTGGGCCTGAATACCGCACCCTTCGCCGATATCACGGATCTGGACAGCCTGAAGGCTGCGATTGACCAGATCGGCACCCCTGCCATCCTGAAGACCCGCCGATTTGGCTATGACGGCAAGGGACAGGCCCGGCTACGCAGCCCCGATGACGCTGAAACTGCTCTGGCAGACATGGCGGGTGCGCCTGCGATCCTGGAAGGCTTTGTCGATTTCAGCCATGAGGTTTCGATCATTGCCGCGCGCGGATTGGATGGTCAGGTCGCCTGTTTCGACCCCGGTGAGAACGTGCATCGCGATGGCATTTTGCATACCACCTCCGTCCCTGCCCGCCTGCCCGCAGCAAAGCGCACAGATGCGATCCTGTTGGCGGCAAATATCCTGAACGCCTTGGACTATGTCGGCGTCATGGGGGTCGAGTTGTTCGTGACCCCGCAGGGTCTGATCGTGAACGAGATCGCACCGCGCGTGCATAACTCGGGCCATTGGACACAGAATGGCTGCGCGGTGGATCAATTCGAGCAACATATCCGTGCCGTGGCAGGCTGGCCTCTGGGCGACGGGCAGCGTCATTCAGACGTGGTGATGGAGAACCTGATCGGCGACGATATGGACCGCGTACCTGAACTCGCGACCGAACGTGATGTTGCGCTGCATCTTTATGGCAAGGCCGAGGTGAAGGCAGGCCGCAAGATGGGTCATTTTAACCGCATCACGCGGTAAATCAGCCGACAAACCGCGCGGCGATATCCCCGGCCATATAGCTGACGCGCCCGGCAGCCAGCGTTGCCGCGACACGGTTTGTATCTGCCTCCAGAATGACCAGATCGGCACGCTGCCCGGGGGTGAGCGTGCCGCGATCTTGCAACCCAAGTACGCGGGCTGGCCCTGACGACACCAGCGCCCATGCGCCCGCCATGTCCAGAAGGCCGGATTTGGCCAGCATCAAGGCTGCCCGGCGCGGGCTGGGATAGTGATAATCCGAGGCCAGTGCATCGCACAGCCCCATCGCAATCAGGTCCAGCGCGCTAACATTCCCTTTATGCGACCCGCCGCGCACCACATTGGGCGATCCCAGGATGATGTGATCCCCGGCGGTGCGGGCGGCCTCGGCGGCTTCCAGCGTTTCAGGGAACTCTGAAATCCGCGCGCCCCGCGCGCGCCAATCGGCGCGAGTTTGGGCTGTGGCGTCATCGTGGCTGCCCATCCGGACGCCCTGCTTTGTCAAAGCAGTACAGAGTACATCCAGTGCGGTATACACCTCATCCCGGCGAGCATGCATCGACAGCAGCATTTCGAAATGCACCTCGGGATTGCGACCGGCCTTGAGCGCCTGTCCGGTCAGACGCGGGGGCTTACGCCCCTCAGCCAGACGGTCATGCGGCAGGTGGTCGTTGAACACGACATAGGGCACCTGCCAAGCCGCAATCTTTTCTGCCAGTCCGGCGTAATTGTCCAGCATATGCGTTTCGAACCGAAGCTGGGGCATCAGATCGGTGACGGTGTGGTCCTTGACTGCCGCAATGGCATCAAACACCTGCCCTGCGAACTCAGGCCCGCGCACCCCACCTTCCCAACTGTAAAACTGGGCCAGAACGGCTGTGGTGATGCCATTGGCCGCCAGTTCAGCCTCGACCGAGAGGATCCCTTCGTTCATCTGCTTCATGGCACCGCGACGGGGCGCGATGTGCCGTTCAAACCCATCACCATGCAGGTCGATAATACCGGGCAGAACCAGATATCCTGATAGGTTGATCTGCCGCCCGGCAGGGCCTGTCTGAACCACGCCATCGGCAATAGACAGATCGGCATCCGTCAGCCCCTCGTCGGGCAGAAGAACCTCTGCACCGGTCAGGGTCAGGCTTAATGCGGTCATTGCGTGGACTCCGAGTCAGGTTCCGAGCAATCCTGTCCGATGCAGATCTCGTCAATAGCTTCCATCACCCCGTCAAGCCAGGTGATCTGCGGGTCGAACTGGCCGAATTCGATGAAGTGCAGGGCCTGAGCCATGACCCGCGGATTGTTCATCATGAACGTGTGGGTCACCGGCAGAACCAGGTGATCAGTCATTCCTTCGACCTTGGTGCTTTCAACCGAAACCTTACCGTCATCAGGCCCATCAATCAGTGAAGAAAACACCGGGTTTAATGAGTGCTCGCCTGCGATAACACCCAGTTCAAAATCCACCGGCGGTAGACGACCCGGAATCCCTTCGGCACCTGTGCCCAGTTGAAGCCCCGCAGGTCCGTTGAGATAGCCGAACACCTCCCACGCGCTAAGTTCATCGACCAGTTGGCTGCCCTGATTGGGCGGCCCCAGCATGACGACACGACCCAGGTTTTCCGGGCTATGATCCTTGAGCCAATAGCGCAACAAAATGCCGCCCATCGAATGTGCCACCACATTGACAGTGTCATCGCCACAAGACGCAAAGGCATCAGGAATGGTTTGTTCGGCCAGTTCGGGAATACCGATCTCGGTCGAGGGATAGCCCGGGCGCACAACCGAATAGTCATGTGACTTGAACAGCTGCTCCATCACGGTGAAAGAGGCCTCGGTCCGCGCAAGACCATGCAACAAGACCACGCATTTCGCGCTGGCCGCGGCGGGGAGCAGAAAGATAAGCAGGGCGATCAGAATTTTCATAAGCGCCAGATAATGCCTTAGCGCCGCTGATGAAAGCCCTACCCCCGCTGACGTCGCAGCACCGCCAGCGCGATGCCGCCCAACACCAGCGCTGCGCCAATCAAAAGCCGGGCCTCTGCTGTTTCGCTCAGCAAGAGGACACCGCCCAGAATAGCAATCACGGGCACGCTCAACTGCACCACAGCTGCAACGGTCGGTGCCAGTTGGGGCAAAACACGGTACCACAACGCATATCCCAGCCCCGAAGTGACCGCCCCGGATATTGCCGACAGTAGCAAACCGGTGCCCGTCATCTGCCAACCTCCGCCGAGCAGCAGCAAAGCTCCGGCCGTCACCGGAAGGGCAATGACGAAATTCGCCGCCGTACCGGCAAGCGCATTTGGCTCGGACCGTCCCGCCAGAGAATATGCTGCCCAGCCAATCCCGGCAGCGCACATCAGAGCGGCTCCGACCGGGTCCACGCGAACCGTGCCCGACGGCCAAAGCACATAGGCGAGGCCACCCAATGCAATCGCCGCCCCCAGAAGTTGCTGTCGTGTCGGTGAATTTCCAGTCACGGCAGTGGCCACGAACATCGTGATTTGCACTACCCCAAACAGGATCAAGGCGCCCAGCCCGGCATCCAGTGTAAGATAGGCGATCGAGAACCCGATCATGTAAAGCGACAAGGCGCCAGCGCCAATGAACCGGCGAGGGCTGCGCAACGGCAGGCTGCCGCCACGTATCAGAACCAGCACCGCCAGCATCAGCGCCCCTGCCAGAACGCGCATAACCGCAAACCCCGCCGGGTCGCTATCGCCGCCTTCAACGGCCATCCGGTTCAGAATGGAGTTCGCTGCAAAGGCGCACATGGTGAGGGCGGTCAGAAGGAACAGTCGCATATCAACCCGATATCGGTTTCACACCGGTTTGGGTACTCACTTTCCTGAAGGGACCGGTTAGACCGTCGACCTCGGAACAGTTTGAGCCACAGTTTCAGTTATAAGCGGCGTGCCAAAACGAAACGGGGCCGCCCGAAGGCGACCCCGTTCCTTAGCTCTGCAGCTCCCCTCTGGGCAGTTTGGCTATACTGCCAAGCGCCTGTGGGGCCGCCGGAATTCGCCTAAGCGAATTCGACGTTTTACATCATGCCGCCCATGCCGCCCATGTCGGGCATGCCGCCGCCAGCAGGTCCATCTTTCTGCGGCTTGTCAGCAACCATTGCTTCGGTAGTGATCAGCAAGCCGGCAACCGACGCTGCATCTTCCAATGCGGTACGGACAACTTTGGCCGGGTCAATCACGCCGAATGCGAACATGTCACCATATTCTTCAGTCTGCGCATTGAAGCCAAATGCCACATCGTCGCTTTCGCGAACTTTGCCCGCAACAACCGCACCGTCGACACCTGCGTTTTCAGCGATCTGGCGCAGAGGCGCTTCGATTGCCTTACGAACGATGTTGATGCCTGCGTCCTGATCAGCGTTTGCGCCTTGCAGAGTGTCCAGTGCTTTACCGGCCTGAACCAGAGCAACACCGCCGCCCACGACAACGCCTTCTTGAACAGCAGCGCGGGTCGCGTTCAGAGCATCGTCCACACGGTCCTTACGCTCTTTCACTTCAACTTCGGTCATGCCGCCGACGCGGATAACAGCAACACCGCCTGCCAGTTTGGCAACGCGCTCTTGCAGCTTTTCACGGTCGTAGTCCGACGAGGTTTCTTCGATCTGGGTGCGGATCTGAGCAACACGCGCTTCGATCTCGGCTTTTTCGCCAGCACCGTCGACGATGGTGGTTTCGTCTTTGGTGATTTCGATTTTCTTGGCAGTGCCCAGCATGTCCATGGTCACGGACTCAAGCTTCATGCCCAGATCTTCGCTGATGACCTGACCGCCGGTCAGGATTGCGATGTCCTGCAGCATGGCCTTACGGCGATCGCCGAAGCCCGGTGCTTTGACAGCAGCAATTTTCAGGCCGCCGCGCAGTTTGTTTACAACCAGAGTTGCCAGCGCTTCGCCTTCAACGTCTTCTGCAATGATCAGCAGCGGCTTTTGCGACTGGATCACTTGCTCGAGCAGCGGAACCATCGGCTGAAGCGAGGACAGTTTCTTTTCGTGCAACAGGATCATGCAGTCTTCGAGGTCTGCAACCATCTTGTCAGCGTTGGTGACAAAGTAAGGCGACAGGTAGCCGCGGTCGAACTGCATGCCTTCGACAACATCGGTCTGGGTTTCCAGGCCTTTGTTTTCTTCGACGGTGATAACACCTTCGTTGCCGACCTTCTGCATCGCGTCTGCGATTTGCTGGCCGATCTCGGTTTCACCGTTGGAAGAAATGGTGCCAACCTGAGCAACTTCAGCCGAGTCCTTGACTTCACGCGAGGCGTTCTTGATGCCTTCAACAACCTTGGCAGTTGCCAGGTCGATGCCGCGCTTCAGGTCCATCGGGTTCAGGCCCGCTGCAACCTGCTTCAGACCTTCTTTGACGATGGACTGAGCCAGAACGGTTGCGGTGGTGGTGCCGTCGCCGGCCTCGTCATTGGTGCGGCTGGCGACTTCTTTCACCATCTGCGCGCCCATGTTTTCGAACTTGTCTTCCAGTTCGATTTCCTTGGCAACCGAAACACCGTCTTTGGTGATGCGCGGTGCGCCGAAAGATTTGTCCAGAACCACGTTGCGGCCTTTGGGGCCCAGGGTCACTTTGACAGCGTCGGCCAGGATGTTCACACCTGCCAGCATGCGGTTACGGGCATCGGTGTCGAACTTGACGTCCTTAGCAGCCATGTCGTTTCTCCTTGAGAAAATGTATTGGGATGAAGATCAGAGGAAGCGCGTGGGCTTACTCGATGATCCCCATGATGTCGCTTTCTTTCATCATCAGCAGCTCTTCGCCGTTGACCTGAACCTCAGTGCCCGACCATTTGCCGAACAGGATCTTGTCGCCAGCTTTTACAGCCATTGCGATCAGCTCGCCGCTGTCCTTGCGTGCGCCTTCGCCGGTCGCAACAACTTCGCCTTCGCTGGGCTTTTCTTTTGCGCTGTCTGGAATGATCAGACCACCAGCGGTTTTCTCATCGCTTTCGGTACGGCGAACCAACACGCGGTCATGAAGCGGTTTCAATGCCATCTTTGCAGCTCCTTGGGCTCAAAGTTTATTTATCCTCCCCTCACCTTGCGGTGAGGCGTTAGCACTCGACCCTTGCGAGTGATAACGGCGTATAGCTAGGGGGTCGAAATCCCTGAGTCAACAAGCGTGAAGAATTTTTTATCCTTGGGACTCAGTCAGGCTGATCCCAGCTATAGGCCCAGTGCTTCAGACCCTCTTGTCCGGATTCCGACAAGGCGTAGACACCTTTTGCAATTTTGTCGAACCAGCCATAATGGTTTTCGCGCATCAGCCGGGTCGCAATCGAAACACCGGTTGCCTTAGCAACATCTGCCCCTTTTGTGGCACCACATTCTGCAAGATGCGCCGCACAGCGCAAAGCATCCTGACGATAGGCGGTGACGAGGCCGTGGCGTGTGGCGCCGCCTGCGTTCGGATCACCTTCAAGCCTGTCAAACTCGCGCAGCAGCCGCGCTGTTTTGGCCTTGTCTTTTCGCGGGGCGTAGGGCCCAGGATCACAATGCACCTCGACAACGCCATCCGCCCGAACAGTTATCAGGCCAAGGCCCAACCTTCGACATAGCGCCGTGTTGTCCTTCAACGCCCGCCTGGCCGTGCGTCCGCGGGGCTTGAGAACACAGATATAGACATTTTCAGTAACCTTCAGTCGGGTGATTGCCTGGTGAAACAGCGCCAATGAGAAACGCAACTTCAACTCTACAATCACAGGCTCTTCACCCTCACGAACAGCCATGACATCGACCGCACCGACCTCGCCTTTGACGGTATAGCCCTGACGCTCTAACAGCGCCTTGATTGGGGGGTAGAGATCCTGCTCGCGGTCCATGTGGCTCATGCTATTCGAATTACTGTGGAATGCCAGACACAGATCAGGTCAGTGTCCATCCAGGCAGGTTGAACACCGGCCTTGGCCCCGGCAAGGTCGCACCCCATATAGGGATTGATCCAACCAGGATGGTACGATGCGTTTTTTGATCTTTTTGGCTTGTCTGCTGGTACCTTTCTCGGCCCAAGCGGCCTGCGAGGGGCGCGACCTGAGGTCTGACCTAAGTCCAGAGGCGCAAGCTGATTTGCAGCAGGCTTTGGCCGACTTCCCGTACCCGGAAGGAAATCACTGGATCGCGACAAAAGGCGATACAGTTCTGCATCTGATAGGAACGCTGCACACAAACGACCCGCGTATGGACGCCGTCACAGAAAGGCTGGAACCGACACTCAGCCAGGCGGATGCGTTCTATTTCGAAGTGACCCAGGACGAAATGACTGCATTTGAACAGGAATTGGCCAAAGACCTCAGCCCTGTTCTGATAACCTCAGGTCCCACCCTGATTGAGCTGATGCCGGAAGAGGACTGGGCCGCCCTGTCCAGCGGCCTGGCAGAGCGTGGCATCCCCAGTTGGATGGCTGCAAAAATGCGCCCCTGGTTTCTGAGCATGATGCTGGGTGTCCCCCCATGCATGACCGAGAATCCGGAAGCCAGCTATGGAATGGACGCGCGCCTGACCGACATGGCCGAAGCCCATGACATCCCCCAGTACTCTTTAGAGCAGATTGACGATCTGATGGCGATGTTTGACCAGCACCCGATCGAAAAGCAGGTGCAATCACTGATCCGCATGGCCAGTGCCTTTGAAAGCAGCGAGGATCAGCTGGCGACTATGGTCAATGCCTATCTGGAAGAAAAGCACGCAGAGATCATCCAATTTGCCAGACTACAAGGGCTTGAAACATCCGGTCTGTCACAAGAGGTCTTCGACGAAGAGTGGTCTAGTTTCGAACAGCAACTTCTAGTCGGGCGCAACAACAACTGGATGCAGCACATATTGGCCATTCAGGACCAAACGGTGGTCATTGCTGTGGGCGCCGGACATTTGGGCGATGACCATGGTCTGTTGAACCAGTTGGAACAGGCTGGATACACGCTGAAACGTGCCGCTTTCTAGGCCCGGCCTTACCCTTCGTCGCTGTTTACGCAGGGGCGGGTGACAAGTGTGCCAGACCACCCTATAAGGCGCCCAAATCTACTCTCCTCAGGACGCTGAAATGACAACCCTCGTATTTGGACATAAATCCCCCGACACTGATTCCACCGGTTCGCCGATCCTGTGGTCGTGGTACATGAACGAAATCAAAGGCGAACAGGCCGAGCCTGTCCTGCTGGGCGAACCCAACACTGAAGCAGCCTTTATGCTGCAGCACTGGGACCTGCCCAAGCCGCGCATCATCACAGACGTAGAGGCTGACGCACCGGTTGTTATTGTCGACACGAACAACCCCGCCGAGCTGCCCGCCAGCATCAACGGCGCCGATATCCGCGCCATTATCGACCACCACAAACTGGTCGGCGGTCTGGAAACCAAAGGCCCGATCGACATCACCGTGCGGCCGCTGGCCTGCACCGCCACTATCATGGTCGACATGATCGGCGACGATGCCGCCAAAATGCCCGATGCCATCAAAGGCGCGGCGCTGACCTGCATCCTGTCGGACACGTTGGAATTCCGCTCGCCCACCACAACCGCGCATGACCGCGCGGTGGCCGAAAAACTGGCCGCGGATCTGGGTCTGGACGTCTCGGCCTATGCTGCAGAAATGTTCGCGGCCAAATCAGATGTGTCCTCATTCTCGGACGCCGAGCTGATCCGGATGGACAGCAAGGAATACGAAGTCGACGGCACCAAATTCCGCGTTTCGGTTCTGGAAACCACAGCACCGGGTGTCGTGCTGGACCGCAAAGACAGCCTTGCGGCGTCGATGGCCGACGTAGCCAAAGAGGACGGTGTCGATCAGGTATTGCTGTTCGTGGTCGATATTCTGAACGAAGAAGCCACCCTGCTGGTTCCCAACGATCTGGTCAAAGCCGTGGCCGAGAAAAGCTTTGGCGCTTCGGTTGATGGCGACGCGGTCGTTCTGCCCGGGATCATGAGCCGTAAGAAGCAGATCATTCCGAACCTCAAGGTCTGATCCCAAAATCACCAAGGGCGCCTTGATCGGGCGCCTTTTTTGCTAGGCATTGCCCTTACTGGCCAAACACCACACGCACTGTCTTAGGCTCAAACGACACTCTTTCCAGATCAATGGGGCCCCATCATGACGCAGATCATCCACGCATTGCCCGAGGTTTCCAGCCGGTATAAGGCCCTGTTCGTCGATCTTTGGGGCTGTGTTCACAATGGTATCACGGCTTACCCCGAAGCGGTTGCGGCCCTGCAGGCCTATCGCGCGCAAGGCGGCATTGTTGTCCTGGTGACAAACTCACCCAAGCCGCGTGCTGGCGTCGCTACCCAGCTGGCGCAATTCAATGTCCCAGACGACGCCTATGACACGATTGCAACCAGCGGAGATTCGGCCCGGTCGGCCATGTTCCGTGGCGCAGTGGGCGAAAAGGTCTATTTCATGGGCGAATGGCAGCGGGACGCGGGATTCTTTGAACCGCTGAAGTTGTTGGACCACCCGATTCATATCGAGCGCGTGCCGCTGGCCGAGGCAGAGGGCATTGCTTGTTGTGGCCCCTTCGATCCCATGGCCGATCCGTCTGTGAACCGCGCTGATTTCCTGTACGCCAAACAAAAGGGGCTGAAGCTGCTTTGTGCCAATCCCGATATTGTGGTGGACCGCGGCGAGGTTCGGGAGTGGTGCGCTGGTGCATTGGCCAGGCTTTATACGGAAATGGGTGGCGAAAGCCTATATTTCGGAAAGCCTCATCCGCCGATCTATGATCTTGCCCGCCGCAGGTTGCAGGAACTTGGCCACGACATCCCCGATGGGGACATTCTTGTCATCGGAGACGGTCCGCACACCGACATTCTGGGGGGAATGGGGGAAGGCATTGATTCTCTTTTCATCTCGGGCGGGCTAGCCGCAGCCGAGACAAAAACCGAGGCACATCCGCATCATGAATCCCTAACTGATTATATTCAAAAGGAAAAGATAAACCCGACCTATACGATCGGCCGCCTTAGGTAGTCAAAAAAGGCTTGATTTTCTGCAGTTGCAAAGTAATAAAGTTTCCCAACAGGGGTGACTTTGATTTTTTTGTTGCCCGATGAATTCGAGTGAGGGCAACATGTTGGATAATCTTCCACGCGGCACGATCTGTATTGAAGACATCGAGATGGGCATGTCCCGTCACCTTCGCAAAGTGGTGACGGACGAGGATATCGAAATGTTCGCTCAGGTGTCGACCGACAGAAACCCCGTACATCTGGACGACAATTACGCCCGCGACACGATCTTCGAGGGGCGCATTGCGCATGGGATGCTGACCGCGGGTCTGATCTCGGCCGTGATCGGCGAGCAGTTGCCGGGCCACGGCACAGTTTACATGGGGCAGTCGCTGAAGTTTCTCGCTCCTGTTCGCCCGGGTGACATGGTCTATGCCGAGGTCAAGGTGATCGACATTGATTTTGCCAAGCGTCGGGTCAAGCTCGATTGTCACTGCGCAGTGGATGGCAAGAAGGTGCTGGTGGGCGAAGCCATGGTGCTGGCCCCGTCGCGCAAATTCGACTGAGCGTTTCCGGGGGTCTCAGACCCTTGAACAAGCGCGCCTGTCCCGCTAGGCAGTCGCTATGCGCATCATTCGTGACCTCCAATTCATCGAACCCCAAGATCGCGGCGCCAGCGTGGCGATCGGGAATTTCGACGGCGTTCATATCGGCCACCAATCTGTGATCGAACTGGCCCGCAGCGCCGCGCCGAGTGCACCTTTGGGCGTACTGACATTCGAGCCGCATCCCAGAGAATATTTCGCCCCGGACGCCCCGCCCTTTCGCCTGATGCGCGGCAATGCCCGCGCGCACCGGTTAGCAAAACTGGGGGTCGAAAAGCTGTATGAGCTGCCGTTCAACGCCGCATTGGCTGGCCTGACGCCCAGAGAATTCGCCCGCAACGTGATCTGCGACGGGCTCGGCCTGTCGCATGTCGTCGTCGGTGCCGATTTCTGTTTCGGCAAAGGCCGCAGCGGCACCGCTGATGACTTGGTGCTCTTTGGGCAAGAGATGGGGTTCGGTGTCACCATCGCTCCGTTGATGGAGCGGTCCGAAAATGTCGTTTCTTCCACTGCGATCCGTACTGCACTGACCGAGGGCCGCCCGCAGGATGCCGCTACCATGCTGGGTCACTGGCACCGGATCGAAGGCGAGGTGATCGGAGGAGAACAACGGGGCCGTGAACTGGGATTTCCCACCGCAAACATGTCCATTGAGGGGCTGCATCCGCCAAGATTCGGCGTCTATGCCGTATTGGTCGATGTTCTGGATGGACCTCATCTGGGCAGCTATCAGGGCGCAGCCTCGGTTGGGACGCGACCGATGTTCAATGGTGAAGTCCCCAATATCGAAACCTTCCTGTTCGACTTCTCGGGTGACCTTTATGGCGCGACCCTGTCGGTAGGTCTGGTAGAATACCTGCGCCCCGAGATGACCTTTGACGGTCTGGACGGCCTGATCGCGCAGATGGATGCCGACTGCGACAAGGCCCGCGGCCTGCTGGCGGACCGATGACAACGGATCCGATCGACCGCACCGGCCTGGCCCCCAGGTTCTGGGAACGAAAACCGCTAACCCGCATGAACCAAGCCGAATGGGAAGCTTTGTGCGATGGCTGCGGCAAATGTTGTCTGAACAAACTGGAAGATGAAGACACCGGCGAGGTTGCCCTGACCTGCGTCGCCTGCCGTCTGCTGGATGACGAAAGTTGCCGCTGCACCCAATACGATATCCGCCACCAATTTGTGCCGGAATGTATCGTGATGACGCCGGGCAATATCAACGATCACGCCTATTGGCTGCCACAGACCTGTGCCTATCGCCTGTTGTGGGAGGGCAAACCCCTACACGATTGGCACCCGTTGATTTCGGGCACACCGGACAGCGTTCATGCCGCCGGAGTCTCGGTGCAGGGGCGGACCGTGTCCGAATTCGAAACTCCGCTGGAGGAGTGGGAAGATCATATCATCGAGGAGCCCAGCTAATGTACTTTGCCTCTGACAATTCGGGGCCGGTTCACCCGGCGGTCATGGAAGCGCTGAATGCTGCCAATCAGGGCTATCAGATGGCCTATGGAACCGACACCTTGATGAATGAGGTCCGGGATCGCATTCGCGGGGTGTTCGAGGCACCTGGCGCCGCCGTGTATCTGGTGGCCACCGGGACGGCCGCGAATTCGCTGGCGTTGGCGACGCTGGCGCAGCCGTGGGAGACGGTGTTCTGCTCACCCGTGGCACATATCCACGAGGATGAGTGCAACGCGCCCGAGTTTTACAGCGGCGCCAAGCTGACGCTGGTTCCGGGCGCGGACAAGATGGCGCCGGACGCGCTGCGCGGCTCGATTCTGGCCGAAGAAACACGCGGCGTGCATGGACCGCAGCGCGGACCTGTATCCATTACGCAGGTGACCGAACGAGGGTCTGTTTACACCCTGTCAGAATTGCAGGCGCTCTGCGCCGTGGCCAAAGAGTATGGGCTGCCAGTCCATTTGGACGGTGCGCGTTTTTCCAACGCCCTCGTTGCGTTGAACTGCTCACCCGCCGAGATGACGTGGAAAGCAGGCGTGGATGCGGTCAGTTTTGGCGGGACCAAAAACGGGCTAATGGGCGTCGAAGCCGTTGTCTTCTTTGATGAAAGCAAAGCCTGGGAATTCGAATTGCGCCGCAAGCGCGGGGCGCACCTGTTCTCCAAGCACCGCTATCTGTCCGCTCAAATGGCGGCGTATCTGCAGGATGATCTGTGGCTGACACTGGCCCGTCAGGCCAATAACAACTGCGCCCGTCTGACCGAGGGATTGCGGGCCAAAGGTGCCTCTTTCCTGCACGCGCCGCAGGCGAATATGATTTTTGCCCAGTTTTCACGCGCCCAACACAAGCAACTGCATGCCGCAGGTGCTGTTTACCACCTGTGGGGGGCAGAGCTGGACGGGGCAGATGACAGCGAAATTCTGGCCTGTCGGCTGGTTTGTGACTGGTCCATCGAGCCTGCGCAAATTGATCGGTTCATCTCGCTCTTGTAACGACGCGCCCGAAGCTTCAGGCAGTGGCAGGCAGTCTGTTCCAAAAAGCCTCGATCAGAGCGCCGGTCTCTGTCGGGTGAGAGATTGGAGCCATATGCCCTGCCCCTTCGATCACGGCGCTTTCGGCCATTGGAAGACGGGATTTCAATCCAGAGTTTATCGCGACCATCACTGGGTGGGTGAGCGCGCCATGCAGCAGCAATACCGGCATATTGGCGTGTGCGATCCGCTCGGGCCGTAGCAAGCCTTTGGAATCCATTATCAGTTCGTTTTCGACCTCGGATACCAGATGAATTCCACGCACCATCCCCGCCCGTGCAGTTTCGGGCATGTCTGACCAACGCGGTCCCCTATCTCCGGCCCACAACCGGTTGAACAGCCTTGCCGCCAAAGGTTCGTCGCCTGATGCAAGCGCGTCCATACAGGGTTGGGCAACATGCGCGTATTCCGCCACAAGGTCCGGGGCATCCTGCTGTGCCACGGCAAAATACACCGGTTCGATCAGTACGACACTGCGCACCAATGTTGGGTGCTCGACCGCCAGCCGCAAGGCTATCGCCGCGCCAAAGGAATGCCCGATCAGATCCATCGGCTCGGTCAGATGTTCAAGTGTGGCTTCGGTCAGCCGGTCATACAGATCCCCCTGGCGATCCCAGTCCGGGCTGCGCCCATGGGACAGCATATCCGGTGCAATAAAACTTGCCTGCCCTTTCATCGCCGCGGCTAGGCCTGCCCAGACCCCGGAATGAGCAATGGTGCAATGCAAGGCCAGCACAGGGCGATCACCCTGCCCCAACTGCGTGACATGCAGGTTCTGCGCAACGGCCATTATGTTGTCCTATCCCTTCAGCCCGGCCAGATGCCTGTCCAGATCGTCCAACCTGTCTTGGCCCCAGAACCGCTGATCGTCTTCCGTTATATAGAACGGAGCTCCAAAAACTCCGCGTTCCACGGCTTCTTCCAGATTGGCGGTATAGGTCTCAGCCCCGAGCAGCAAGCCGCTATCGGCCAGATCCGGGGAAAACCCAGCGTCAGCCAGGCAAGCGCGGATCACGTCGTCTTGCGCGATGTCCTTTTCCTCGGCCCAGCAGGCGCGCACAAAGGAATGCACCAGCTGCCCCACATCCCCTGACTCGTCCTGAATGGCGGCGATGATCGCGTATGAGGACGGCGCCGCATTGGTGGGCCAATGGGCCGGTTGCAGGTTGAACGCCATACCCAGCTTTTTTGACTGTCGCTGCATTTCTTGCGTCCGGTATTCGATGCGCGAGATATGGCGGTCCTTGGGCGGAACACCTCCCGTACGTCCGAACAGGGCGACGATATCAAGCGGCTTGTAGTTGATTGTCGCACCATGTTTGGCCGCAATCTCTTCCAGGCGCAGTCCCGCCAGGTAGGTGTATGGCGAGAGTGTCGCAAAATAGTAGTCAATTTGGGCCATGTTCACTTTCTCCGCAGCGTTATCTTTGCTGGACGGTAAGGCCATGCTAAGCGGTGTCAACATCACGAATCTGTCACATTTGCCATTGCTGCCCGGGGACCTCAGCCGATGCCGACACTTCACGAACCCAAGTTAATCGCTGGGAACGCTAATCTTCCGCTTGCCGAATCCATTGCACGCCGAATGAGCCTGTATCGCGGCGTCGATCAGGGTCTGGTCGATGCCCGGGTCGAACGGTTTAACGACGGTGAAATCTTTGTCGAAGTGTTCGAGAACGTGCGCGGCGAAGATATGTTCATCGTCCAGCCCACCTCGAACCCGGCCAATGACAATCTGATGGAGCTGCTCATCATTGCTGATGCGCTGCGCCGTTCGTCGGCCCAACGGATTACCGCCGTGATCCCCTATTTCGGCTATGCCCGCCAGGACCGCCGCACCAAGGCCCGCACACCGATCAGCGCCAAGCTGGTGGCCAACATGCTGACTGGCGCCGGGATCGAGCGCATCCTGACCATGGATCTGCACGCAGCGCAGATTCAGGGGTTCTTCGACATGCCTGTCGACAACCTTTATGCCTCGCCGATCTTTGCGCTGGATGTGAAACATCAGTTCAAGGACAGCCTCGACGAGATCATGGTCGTTTCGCCCGATGTGGGCGGCGTGGCCCGGGCGCGCGAGTTGGCCAAGCGGATCAACGCCCCGCTGTCGATCGTGGACAAACGCCGCGAAAAAGCCGGCGAAGTCGCTGAGATGACCGTAATTGGCGATGTCAGAGACAAGATCTGTTTGATCGTTGACGACATGTGCGACACGGCCGGTACTCTGTGCAAAGCGGCGCAAGTACTGCTGGATAATGGTGCGAAAGAAGTTCATTCCTACATCACACACGGCGTCATGAGCGGCCCTGCGGTCGAACGCGTGACCAATTCGGTGATGAAATCTCTGGTGCTGACCGACACGATCCAGCCGACAGAAGAAATTACCAAGGCCAAGAACATCCGCATCGTGCCCACAGCCCCGATCTTTACGCAGGCGATCCTGAATATCTGGAACGGCACCAGTGTATCGTCACTGTTCGAGGATAAGACCCTGACGCCGATCTACGAGTCGATGTATCATAGGGATTGATCGAACGCGGCGGCCCAAGGGCCGCCTCTTTTCTTTCTGCAATACAGGTCGGAGTTTACCGTGACAGCCTCAAAACGCATTGTTCTATCCAGCGACCACGCAGCTATCGAATTACGCCAGGCGGTTGCCTCTCATATTGCGGCCCAGGGATGGGACGTCGTCGATATCGGCCCCAAGACACCTGAGAGCACCCATTACCCTGTTCATGGCAAGGCCGCCGCCCAAGCAGTGGCATCCGGGGATTGTCAGCTTGGCATCGTTCTGTGTGGAACGGGTCAAGGTATCATGATGGCGGCCAACAAGGTCCCCGGCATTCGCTGCGGTGTCTGCTCGGATGCCTTTTCCGCACGCATGATCCGCCAGCATAACGACGCCAACATGCTGTCTGTCGGCGCCCGGGTCGTGGGTGAGGGTCAGGCGCTGGATATAGTGGATGCGTTCCTGTCAGCCGAATTCGAAGGCGGACGGCATGCACACCGGGTCGCCATGATAGAGGCATCGGACGAGTCCTAAACCCAAGGCTGGCTTCACAGAATATCCCAGTCATCCTCATGTGGCACCTCGCCGAACGCTGTCCAAGATATTCGGATGCGCGCGATGCGGGTATCCGACCAGGTACGGAACACCGCAGCAAATCCCTCGGGCGTGATGTCCTCGGCCTTGACCTCGGCGCGCAATGCCGAAGATGTATCAACATCCCACAGTGACACGCTGATCTGTACAACAGGCGCGGAACGGAATGGCTGGCTGAATTCTATGTCCGAGCGTCGTTCGCGCGGCCCCTCGCCTGTCCACATGTCACCGCCATCTGCGAAGTCGGAGAACAGCACAACTTCGCCTTGGTCGATTCCAATCGGATGGGTACTAAAAGTCTGCATTTTGTCGTCTTTTATAAAGAATTACGGAACCTTAGACCGCCCTTCATCCAAAATCACCACAAAAAAACGGCCCCGCACAGGCAGGGCCGTTTCTAAATCTACATGTCCTGAAACTTACAGGCTCATATGTGTCCCAAGAGCTTCCATATCGGCCAGCAGCTTGGCCGCATCGTCGACGACTGATTGATCGTCGCCGCCTTTGGCCGCGTCATGCGACGCACGTGCCTCGGCGATCAGATCGTCCAGATGCGCGCGGGTCACTTCAGAGACCGGAATGGCCTTTTCGGCCAGAACCGACATGCTGTCGCCATTGATCTGGGCAAACCCGCCGGTGACCAGGTATTCGCTGGACCCTTCGGGTGCCTCGACCTTTAGCAGACCGGGGCGCAACGTGGTGATGGTGGGGGCATGATCGGGCATCGCCGTCATGTCTCCGTCCGCGCCGGGAAGCTGGACCGCAGTCACCGCGAGCGAAGCAAGGCTCCGCTCGGGGCTGACGAGGTCAAAGTGCATCGTGTTTGCCATCAGGTGTGCTCCTTAGGCGGCTTCTGCGGCCATCTTTTCCGCTTTGGCGATCACTTCATCGATGCCGCCAACCATCAGGAAGGCTGCCTCGGGCAGGTGATCGTATTCGCCGGCCACAACGGCCTTGAACGACGCGATGGTGACATCCAGAGGCACCTGAACACCAGGCGAGCCAGTGAAGACTTCGGCCACGTCAAACGGCTGCGACAGGAAGCGTTCAATCTTACGGGCACGGGCCACGGTCAGTTTGTCTTCTTCCGACAGTTCGTCCATGCCGAGGATCGCGATGATGTCCTGCAGCGACTTATAGCGCTGGAGGATCTGCTGAACGTCAGTCGCAACGGTATAATGCTCTTCACCGACGATGGCCGGGTCGAGAAGACGCGAGGTCGAGTCGAGCGGGTCAACGGCAGGGTAGATACCCTTTTCCGAGATCGCACGGTTCAGAACGGTGGTCGCATCCAAGTGTGCGAACGAGGTGGCCGGCGCAGGGTCGGTCAAGTCATCCGCAGGAACATAGACGGCCTGAACCGAGGTGATCGACCCGGATTTGGTCGAGGTGATGCGTTCCTGCATCGCGCCCATGTCGGTCGCCAGTGTCGGCTGATAGCCCACCGCCGAAGGAATACGACCCAGCAGAGCCGAAACCTCGGAACCCGCCTGCGTAAAGCGGAAGATGTTGTCGACAAAGAACAGAACGTCGGCACCGGTTGCATCACGGAACTGTTCCGCCAGGGTCAGACCCGACAGAGCGATCCGCATACGGGCTCCCGGAGGCTCGTTCATCTGGCCGTAAACCAGCGCGATTTTCGAGTCTTCCAGCTTGTCGGGAACGATAACGCCGGATTCAATCATCTCGTGATACAGGTCGTTGCCTTCACGGGTCCGCTCACCAACACCGGCGAACACGGACACGCCAGAGTGCACTTTGGCGATGTTGTTGATCAGTTCCATGATCAGAACGGTTTTGCCAACACCGGCGCCGCCGAACAGGCCGATCTTACCGCCTTTGGCGTAAGGGGCCAGCAGGTCAACAACCTTGATGCCGGTCACCAGAACTTCGGATTCAGTGGCCTGATCCGCGAAATCCGGCGCGTCCTGGTGGATGGAGCGCGTTTCGGTGGTTTCCACGGGACCTTTTTCGTCGATGGGCTCGCCCACAACGTTCAGGATACGGCCCAGGGTGGCGTTGCCGACCGGAACCGCGATGGGTGCGCCGGTGTCCGTGACTTCGGCACCACGTACAAGACCTTCTGTCGCGTCCATCGCAATGGTGCGGACAGTGTTTTCGCCCAGGTGCTGTGCCACTTCCAAAACCAGCTTCTTGCCGTTGTTGGTGGTGTCCAGCGCGTTCAGAATTTCAGGCAGTGCGTCATCGAACTGCACGTCGACGACGGCCCCGATAATCTGAGTGACTTTGCCTTTTGCATTCGCCATGTTTCGTCTCCGGTTTGTCTCTACAGCGCTTCGGCGCCGGAAATAATTTCAATCAGCTCGTTGGTGATCACGGCCTGACGCGAACGGTTGAACTGGATCGTCAGCTTGTCGATCATCTCACCCGCGTTGCGTGTCGCGTTGTCCATCGCGGACATCCGTGCACCCTGTTCCGAGGCCCCGTTTTCGAGCAGTCCCGAGAAGATCGCAGTCGCAACCGCCTTGGGCAGCAGATCGGCCAGGATGGCCTCTTCGCTGGGCTCGTAATCAAAGACCGCGCCGCTGTCGTCCCCTTCGACATCCTCGAACGAGGCAGGGATGATCTGCTGTGCCGTCGGGGTCTGGCTTACGACGTTGACGAACTTCGAGTAGAAGATCGTGGCTACGTCGAACTCACCCGCGTCGAAACGGGACAAAACGTCCTTCGCAATGTCCTGCGCGTTGGTGTAACCCAGCCGCTTGACCTCGCTCAGGTCGACATGTCCAACGAACAGATCGCCATAGTCGCGCTTGATTGCGTCGCGACCTTTCTTGCCGACGGTCAGTATCTTGACCGTTTTGCCCTTGGCCTTCAGCTCATATGCTTTGGCGCGGGCCAGCTTGGCGATGTTCGAATTGAAGCCGCCACACAGGCCGCGTTCAGCTGTCATGACAACCAGCAGATGGACATCATCACTGCCCGTACCCCGGAGCAGCTTGGGGGCGCTGTCGCTGCCCCCGACCGATGCCGCCAACCCCGCCATCACGGCATTGAACCGTGCGGCATAGGGGCGCGAGGCTTCGGCAGATTCCTGGGCGCGGCGCAGTTTTGCAGCCGCGACCATCTGCATGGCCTTGGTGATCTTGCGGGTCGATTTGACCGACTCGATCCTGTTTTTTAGATCCTTAAGATTTGGCATGTGCCCGCCTCTCCCTTAAGCGAAGGTTGCGGCGTATTCGTCCAGCGCAGCCTTGATCTTGTCGGAAGCGTCGCCCTTGATCTTGGGGTCCTCGTCCGTGATCCACTGAAGCAGATCCGCGTGCTTGCCACGCAGATGCGACAGCAGGCCAGCTTCATAGCGGCCAACGTCGGATACGTCGATCTTGTCGAGGTAACCGTTGGTGCCGGCAAAGATGACGCATACGATTTCAGCGTTGGTCAGCGGTGAGTACTGCGGCTGTTTCATCAGCTCGGTCAGACGCGCACCACGGTTCAGCAGCTGCTGGGTTGCGGCGTCAAGGTCGGAACCGAACTGCGCAAAGGCAGCCATTTCACGGTACTGAGCCAGTTCCAGCTTAACCGGGCCGGCAACCGACTTCATCGAGTTGGTTTGAGCCGAGGAGCCCACACGCGAAACCGACAGACCGGTGTTCACAGCAGGACGGATACCCTGATAGAACAGCTCGGTTTCCAGGAAGATCTGGCCGTCGGTGATCGAGATCACGTTGGTCGGAATAAACGCCGAAACGTCGCCACCCTGGGTTTCGATAACCGGCAGAGCCGTCAGCGAGCCCGCGCCAAAATCTTCGTTCAGCTTCGCCGAACGCTCCAGCAGGCGGGAGTGGAGGTAGAAAACGTCGCCAGGATAGGCTTCACGTCCGGGCGGACGACGCAGCAGCAGCGACATCTGACGATAGGACACGGCCTGTTTCGACAGGTCATCATAGATGATCAGCGCGTGGCGGCCATTGTCACGGAAGAACTCAGCCATCGCGGTCGCGGCATAGGGTGCCAGGAACTGCATCGGCGCCGGATCGGACGCGGTTGCGGCCACAACGATCGAATATTCAATCGCACCGGATTCTTCCAGTTTCTTCACCAGCTGAGCAACGGTCGAACGCTTTTGGCCGATGGCCACATAAACGCAGTACAGCTTCTTGGACTCGTCGTCGCCTGCTGCTTCGTTGTACACTTTCTGGTTCAGGATCGCGTCTAGAGCAACGGCAGTTTTACCGGTCTGACGGTCACCAATGATCAACTCTCGCTGGCCACGGCCAATCGGGATCATCGCGTCGACCGATTTCAGGCCGGTTGCCATCGGCTCGTGAACCGATTTACGCGGGATGATGCCCGGCGCTTTGACGTCTGCAACGCCGCGCTCGGTGGATTCGATCGGGCCCTTGCCGTCCAGCGGGTTGCCCAGGCCGTCAACAACACGACCCAGCAGACCGTTGCCGATTGGCACGTCCACGATCGAGTTGGTGCGCTTAACAGTGTCACCTTCTTTGATGTCACGGTCAGAACCAAAGATAACAACACCGACGTTGTCGCTTTCCAGGTTCAGCGCCATGCCCATGATGCCACCGGGGAATTCGACCATCTCACCGGCTTGCACATTGTCCAGGCCGTATACACGGGCAATCCCGTCACCGACGCTCAGCACGCGACCGATTTCGGCCACTTCGGCTTCCTGACCAAAATTCTTGATCTGGTCCTTCAGGATTGCAGAAATCTCTGCAGCTTGGATTCCCATTTATCCGACCTCTTTCATTGCATTCTGTAGGGAGTTGAGCTTGGAGCGGATCGAGCTGTCGATCATCTTCGAGCCCACTTTAACGACAAGACCGCCGATGAGGCTTTCATCAACGGTCGCATTTATTGTCACGGTCTTGCCCACACGCTCGGACAGCGTTTTGGACAGTTTATCCATCTGTGTCTTAGTCAGCGCCTTGGCCGAGGCGACATCGGCGGTCACTTCGCCACGCTCTTCGGCCAGCATGTCGCGCAAAACCTGCACCAGTTGCGGCACAACGAACAGACGGCGTTTCTGCGCCATCAGACCCAGCGTGTTGCGCAGGATGGCGTTCAGACCCATCTTGTCGGCAATCGCTGTAATCGCGCCTTCTTGTTCAGCGCGCGATACCAGAGGCGAGGCGATCAGGTCGCGCAGATCGGCACTGTCGCCCAATGCTGCTGCCAGATCGTTGATTCCGGTTTCCAGACCTGCCAGGTCTTTATTCTCTTTAGCGATCTCAAAAATCGCTGTGGCATAGCGCTCGGCGATGCCTGTGGAAATCGAAGCTGGTTCGGACACGTCCACCCTTCCGATATTTTGGGCCCCGAATTCGCGTTGCGGCAGCTACCCGGGGGCGTGAAGAAACCCCGTCCATAAGGCCGGGGATCAAAATCAACGGGGATGTAGCAGAGGTAAACCCAGCTAGCAACATATTATCACCATGGGCACCTTATCCACAAAGCGTTCTATTTCAGATACTTAGCTTGGGTGCGACCCTTTTATACGGCTGATGAGGGTGAAAAATGTTACCAAACCGCAAGGTTTTGCGATTCCTGCAGCCATTTTCGCGTGTTTCGGCGTTATGATGGAAGCTAGTACAGGCGTTGCGCTAGGCTGGCTTGAGCAGGCCATCCAGCGCCTTGATCTGACGGCGCCCTGTCGCTTTGGTGACGGTTCCGCTGGGTGGTCTGATTTGCTTTGTCGCCTCAACCATCAGAACGCCGCCTGCCATGATCGTCGGCAAACGCTGGCCAGTTTTCTCTATCAGGCTGCCGGATTTCAACCAGAACCGACGGAAGGACGGAGGCAAATACAAGGCGGAACAATAGTTATCCGTCATAAAGTGATGCGCTCTAAGCTGACTTTCCAACTGCGAGGCAGAATAAGGGCGCCCGAATCCAAATGGCGTTCGATCGGTCCGTGACCACAGCCCCGCACGGTTCGGTACGATAAAAAGCGCCCGTCCACCGGGACCAAGCACACGCCAGCATTCCGCCAGCAATTCGGCGGGACGTTGTGACGTTTCAAGTCCATGCATCACCACCAGCTTGTCCACATGGCCCGTTTCAATAGGCCACAAGGTCTCTTCCGTCAAAACAGATACGTTGGGCATTCCCGCAGGCCAGGGCATCACCCCCTGCGGCCCGGGCATCAGCCCGATGACGCGGCGCGCATCTTTCAGGTATGGCCGCAACAACGGCACAGCAAAGCCAAACCCTACGACGGTTTGACCTTTGGCCTCGGGCCACAGATCAATCATTCGCCCACGAATGGCCGCCTGCGCTGCACGACCAAGAGTGCTGCGGTAGTAGAAATTCCTCAGATCCTGCACATCAAGATGCATTGCGGACACCTGGCCAATCGGATTAGCTGAGCGCAGTCTAGCAACGAAAGGGCAAAAGGCCATGCCTCTTGAGATCGTCACCATCCCATGTCTCAGCGATAACTACGCATTTCTGGCGCATGACGCGGTTAGCGGCAACACCGCATTAATCGACGCGCCTGAAAGTGGCCCGATTCTGTCAGAACTGGAACGACGTGGCTGGGGCTTGTCTCATGTGTTGCTCACGCATCACCATTTCGACCATGTCGACGGGTTGCCGGCCATTTTGGAACAGCACCCGGCGACGGTGATCGGCGCGGCAGCCGACGCACATCGCCTGCCACCTTTGGATCAACAGGTCAATGACGGCGACAGTTTTGAAATCGGCGGGGAACCCGTCCTTGTTCTGGACGTTTCGGGCCATACTCTTGGTCACATCGCCTTTCACATGCCGCAAAGCGCGGTGGTCTTTACCGCCGACAGCCTGATGGCAATGGGTTGTGGACGCCTGTTTGAAGGCACCGCACCGCAGATGTGGGAATCGCTGTGTAAACTGAGCGCCTTGCCGGATGACACGCTGGTTTGTTCAGGGCACGAATACACGCAGTCCAACGCCAAATTCGCTCTCACCGTCGATCCAGGAAATTCTGCGCTGCAGAAACGCGTCGCAGAAATTGACAGCACCCGAGCCGCCCAACAGCCTACGGTTCCCTCCACTCTGGCGTTGGAAAAGGCCACTAACCCCTTCCTGCGCGCTGCTGACCCGGCGATTCAGGCGCACCTGGGTATGGCAGGCGCCGAACCAGCCAAAATTTTTGCTGAAATCAGGGCTAGAAAAGATCGGTTTTGATACCTATTTCACCTACTTCACAGCCACGGTCACAACAAATGTGACTGTCAAGAGCAAGAAAACCCTTGAAGCCGGGCTCTGATCAACCAAACTCTAATAGTATGAGGACATGGTTGGGATGGGGATCCGGCCTTCAGCCCGCCCCCTTCTGACCCAAGACAGAGGAGCACCCGCGTGCCTTCATTCTCGAGCACACTAGAACAAGCCATCCACGCGGCCCTGGCGGCTGCGAATGAACGGCGACATGAATTCGCAACGCTGGAGCATCTGCTTCTGGCATTGTTGGAAGAGCCCGATGCGATCCGCGTGATGAAAGCCTGCAGCGTCGATCTTGACGAATTGCGCAGCACTCTGGTGGAATTCATCGACGAAGACCTATCGAACCTTGTCACCGATATTGACGGGTCCGAGGCTGTACCGACAGCCGCTTTCCAACGTGTGATCCAGCGCGCTGCGATCCATGTTCAAAGTTCGGGCCGGACCGAAGTGACCGGGGCGAATGTTCTGGTCGCGATCTTTGCCGAACGCGAAAGCAACGCAGCCTATTTCCTGCAGGAACAGGATATGACCCGGTACGATGCGGTGAATTTCATCGCCCATGGTGTGGCCAAGGACCCGGCCTACGGCGAAAGCCGTTCGGTATCGGGCGCGGATCAGGCAGAAGAGGAAACTCCGGCCAGCACCGCCGATGGCGAGCAAAAAGAAAGCGCGCTGGGGAAATACTGCATCGACCTGAACGCGAAATCGCGCGCGGGCGATATCGACCCGCTGATCGGTCGTGCCGATGAGGTTGAGCGCTGCATTCAGGTGCTATGCCGCCGGCGCAAGAACAACCCGCTTCTGGTCGGTGATCCGGGCGTTGGCAAAACCGCAATCGCAGAGGGACTGGCATTTAAGATCATCTCTGGCGAGGCCCCCGATGTCCTGTCAGAAACCACCATCTATTCGCTGGATATGGGTGCATTGCTGGCGGGCACCCGCTATCGCGGTGATTTCGAAGAACGCCTGAAAGCGGTCGTGACCGAGCTTGAGGATCACCCAGACGCGGTTCTGTTCATTGATGAAATCCACACCGTCATCGGTGCCGGTGCCACCTCGGGCGGGGCAATGGATGCCTCGAACCTGCTGAAACCGGCCCTTCAGGGTGGAAAACTGCGCACTATGGGTTCGACCACCTACAAAGAGTTTCGCCAGCATTTCGAAAAGGATCGCGCGCTCAGCCGCCGGTTCCAGAAGATTGACGTGAACGAACCTTCGGTCGAGGACAGCGTAAAAATCCTGCGCGGTCTGAAGCCCTATTTCGAAAAGCATCACGAGATCAAATATACAGCCGACGCGATTAAAACCGCGGTCGAGTTGTCAGCACGCTACATCAATGACCGCAAGCTGCCCGACAAGGCGATCGACGTGATTGACGAAGCCGGTGCAGCCCAGCATCTAGTTGCTGAAAGCAAGCGCCGCAAGACCATCGGCGTCAAAGAGATTGAGGCCGTTGTTGCCAAGATCGCCCGCATTCCACCCAAGAACGTCACCAAGGACGATGCCGAGGTTCTGAAAGACCTTGAAAAGTCGCTCAAACGGGTGGTCTTCGGACAAGACGTGGCGATTGAGGCGCTGTCCAGCGCCATCAAACTGGCGCGCGCCGGTCTGCGCGAGCCGGAAAAGCCCATCGGCAACTATCTGTTTGCTGGCCCAACCGGTGTGGGAAAGACCGAAGTCGCGAAACAGCTGGCGGATACGCTGGGAGTGGAACTGCTGCGTTTTGATATGTCGGAATACATGGAGAAACACGCGGTCAGCCGCCTGATCGGTGCGCCTCCGGGCTATGTCGGGTTCGACCAAGGCGGTTTGCTGACTGATGGCGTCGACCAGCATCCGCATTGCGTTCTGCTGCTGGATGAGATTGAAAAAGCCCACCCGGACGTGTTCAACATCCTGCTGCAAGTGATGGACCACGGAGAGCTGACCGACCACAATGGTCGCACGGTGAACTTCCGCAACGTGGTGCTGATCATGACCTCGAATGCAGGGGCGCAAGAACAGGCAAAGGCGGCCATCGGCTTTGCCCGCGACCGCCGCGAAGGTGAGGATACCGCCGCGATCGAACGTATGTTCACACCGGAATTCCGCAACCGTCTGGATGCTGTCATTTCCTTCGCGCCGCTGCCGAAAGAGGTCATCCTGCAGGTGGTCGAGAAGTTCGTGCTGCAGCTTGAAGCACAGCTACTGGACCGCAATGTGACCATCGACCTGACGCCAAAAGCCGCCGAATGGCTGGCCGACAAAGGCTATGACGACAAGATGGGCGCACGCCCATTGGGACGCGTCATTCAGGAACACATCAAGAAACCTCTGGCCGAGGAGCTGCTGTTCGGTAAGCTGGCCAAGGGCGGTGTCGTTCGCGTCTCGGTCAAGAAGGGAGAGCTGGATCTGGACATTTTTGGCCCCGATCAACCGCGCATCCCTGGCGACAAACCCCCGCTTCTGACTGCAGATTAAAAGCAGCGCATCAAATCAAAGCCCGGCTTCTACGCCGGGCTTTTTTCTTGCCTAAGCCGTGTCACCTGTCTCAAAAGAAAACCTCAGGGGCGCCCGGAAAACCACCCAACTCTGACAATGGGCCTTCCTTGCTGCAATTAGCGCTCGGTCAGCTTCAATTCGATCCGGCGATTCTGAGCGCGCGCTTCTGGGGTGTTTGCGGGGTTGAAGGGTTGGAATTCACCAAAGCCATTGGCCGCCAGACGTTGCGGTGGAATACCCAGCGCATCGACCATATAACGGACAACCGACAAGGCGCGTCCCTGGCTAAGCTCCCAGTTGTCCCGATAGCGGCCAGTTCCGGCCAGCGGGACATTGTCGGTATGGCCGTCCACGCGAATAACCCAGTTCAGGCCTTCGGGAATTTCAGCCGCGACACCGCGCAGTATATTGGCCACCTTGGCGATCTCAAGCTGACCCTTGGGCGACAGCACTGCTGATCCTGTATCGAACAGTACTTCGGACGAGAACACAAACCGATCGCCTTCGATCCGAACGCCTTCCTGATTACCCAGCACATCGCGCAACCGACCGAAGAATTCCGAGCGATATCGCTGAAGATCCTCGGCCTGCGCCGTAAGTTCTTGGTTCTGGCCCGAAAGGGCCTCGGCCTCGGCCTCAAGCCGGGCGCGCTCGGCCTCTTCCAACAAACGGCGGCGACGCTCTTCCGAGGCGGCGCGGGCGAGTGCGGCGTTCAGATCCTGACCCAATGTTTGAATACGAATATCAGCGGCGGCGTTGCGGTCTTCGTAATCGTCCAGCAAAGCCTGCAATCCACCCAACTGCTCGCGCAGGGCTGCCATCTGCTGGTTCAGCAAGGCAGTCTGACGCTGCGCCTTTGCTGAAACGGCTTTCTCGGCAGAGATTGCCTCACGCGCAACGGCCAGCAAGGCTGCGCGTTCTTCGGCCAATGTGCGCTGTATCTGTTCCGCTGTCAGAGCGTCGGTTTGGGCGGCCAATGCCGCTTGCAGCTGGGCCTGCAACTCCTGACTATCAAGCTCACCAAACTGCCGCTCCAGTTCGGCCTTAGCAGCTTGCGCAGCGGCCAACAGGGTCAGGGTTTCTTCGGCTTGCTTGCGTTGCGCTTCCAGAGCCAGCGTCATAGCGGTCAGTTCCGCATCCGCATCCTGCAGACGATTGCGCAGGTTTTCGGCCGCCGCAGCTTCGGCCAGGCGCGCGGCCTCTTCGGCGTCAAGCTGGCCTTCAAGCTCGGTGACCAATGCGGCCTGCGCGGCCTCATTTTGTTCCAGATCCGCCACCAACGCTTCAAGCGCTTCGCGGCGGGCAGCATCAAGCCGGGCGGCCTCGGCCTGGGCATCGACCTCGGCACGGCTTTGGGCAAGGGCCAGGTTCAGGGCCTCTTGTTCATTCAGCAATTCCGAACGCTCAGATTCCAGTGAGGCGATAACCCCCAGCGACCGCTCCTGATCGGCCAACAGAGATGCGACCTGTGCTTCGAATGACGTGATCCTGGTTTCTGCCTGCGCCAGATCTTCCTCGGCCTGCGTCAGGGTCGCATTCAGCGCCCCTAACCGGGCCTGAAGGCGGCTGTTTTCCCTTTCTTCCAACCCAAGCGCACCAGCAAGGGCCGCCACTTCGCCGGACAGGGCGGTCAGTTCATCCTCTTGCCCCGAAATCGTCTCGCGCAGCACGAATTGCACCACCATGAAGATGGTCAACACAAAGGTCAGCACCATCAACAGCCCGGTCATCGCATCCACGAAACCCGGCCAGACCGACCCCTGAAACCGCTGACCTGTGCGACGGGACAGAGCCATGGATTACTCTCCTTCCGGAGCGGTTCGAACGGCGCCTCGGGGCAATGTAAGAGCTTTGACCAAAAGTTCGATGTCCTTGCGCAGCTCGCTCATGCTTTCTTGGCGGCCTGCTGAAATTTCTTCGAGGATACGCAGCAACTGAACATCCATCGAGCGCAGGCGCATGCGGCTTTCTGCGTCTATTCCTTCGCTGGTCCCCTGTTCCCGCAGATGATCCAGCAGAGCGTCCTGCCCCAGTGCGACACGTTCCAGCGCAGCGGTGACATTCTCGGTCTCAGACTGACGCTGGTTCATATCTCCGATTGCGCCGACAAGATGCCCCAGCTTGCCCGACAGCTCGGCCCGGTCGGCTTCCTGCGCCGAAAACAGGTCCTGCAGGGCGTTCATCTGTTCGGACATTGCATCCAGAACCGGTGTCAGAACCGCCAGTTCGGTGCTGCTGCCGTCATCGCCTGCTGCAAAGCCGACACGGGTGATCGAGGACAACCATTCTTCGAGCTCTCGATAAAACCGGTTCTGCCCGTGGCCCGCGAACAGTTCCAGCAACCCCACAATCAGTGATCCGGCAAGACCCAGCAACGAAGACCCAAAGGCCACGCCCATTCCCTGCAGTTGGGTTTCAAGGCCAACCATCAGGCGATTGAACACGGCCAGCCCTTCTTCGCCATCCTGCGGATTGAGACTGCGGATCGTGTCGACAATAGCGGGGACCGTCGTGGCCAAGCCAAAAAACGTTCCCAAAAGCCCAAGATAGATCAGAACATTGGTGATATAACGCGTGATCTCACGCTCTTCCTCGACCCGTTCGGCCACCGAATCCAAAATAGACCGGGTCGAACTGGAACTGATCTGCGACCGCGCACCCCGGTCCCGCAGCAGCGACGCCAGCGGTGCCAAAAGCTGAGGCGTGCGCGCGTCCTCATGAACAACGCCACCAACGAAGGACTCGATCCAGCGCACCGAACCGATCAACTGTGTCACCTGATAAAAACAGGCAATTACGCCGACGAAAAATACCAGAAGGATAAAACCGTTCAGATACGGGTTTGCATAGAAAACCGGCAAAACGTAAGGCAGCGCCATGAAGATGCCCATACCAGCCAGGCCGATCGCCACAAGCATCGTTACGATCTGACGAATGGGTTGCGAGAAATGCGGTCTCGCGCCCTGTTGTGCCTGCGCCATGCGCGTTTTTCCCGGTTCTTTTCTGCTCTGACGCGAATCTACCGAAAATCTGCCGGTGACGCCAAGGGTTTATGAGGTAATGCTTCGCACCCGTTGCGCTAACCACTCAAGATCGGGATCACGCAGACCAATCTCGGTCAGATGTTCAGCTGTGTTATAAAGGTATTCGGTATTTGGACCGCGCCCGCCGACAGCATGGGCAATGATCTGCGCCTGGTCTTCCAACGGCATGCCCCCGCAATACTGCACGTGATCTGCGTCGATAACATAGGTGACAGCCGTTACGACCTCGTCCGTTTCCAAATGCACATCAAGCATCTTTTCGACATAGGCCGACGAGATCAGCTCGCGCTCGCGCAGTTCATGCAAGGTACGCTCTTCGTGGCCTGCCTCGACGGCGAGGGCCAGACCTTTGCACAGGGTGTCACGCTGTTCATCCAACGCCAGAACAAGGCCGGGTTTCTCTTCGGTTCCGCGGTGATGAATCGAACTCATGCAGAAAGACCGCGCATATCCATTCAGGGTTGCGCGTTCGCTGCGGGACACGGGAAAGCCGGGATTCCACAGCAGCGACCCATATCCGAAAACCCACATCGTCATAGCACTGGTCCTTGCCCGTTTGCGCCTATAAACATCAATTTCAAGGCGGGAAAAAGGGCCATTAGCAATGCGCGGGCTAATACGAGTAGTCATTTTCATCACTGCGATCTGGAGCGCCTATTGGTTCGTCGCCGGATATGGATTGCGCAACGCGATCACAACTTGGTTCGACAACCAACAAGAAAGAGGCTGGCTGGCCGATTTTTCGGACGTAGCCACAGCAGGCTATCCATTCAACCACGTCACCCGACTGAACAGCCCCGCTCTGGCCGACCCGGTCAACGGCACCGCCTGGAGCGCCGACTGGATCGAATTCCAAAGCCCCGCGATCTGGCCGGGTCGACAGGTTCTGCGTTTCGCGGAAACGCCGCAGCTGCTGTCCTATTTCGATCAAACGTCGACCATCGTTGCAGCTGACCTGCAGGCCGAGCTGCAGTTGCAACCTGGTGTCGCGCTGGTGCTAGAGAAAATGTCTCTGACTGCCGGACCATGGTCCGTTGCCAATGATGCTGATTTGCTAGCAGCGGGAACCACGCTTGGTCTGGTGATGGAGCAAACCGAAAATCCTCAAGCCTATGCGATCAGCGCGCGGATCGATGGCTTTTCCCCCGGCGATGATCTGCGCGCCATGATGCATTCCGCCACCACACTGCCCCAGACATTCGATGCGCTGGAAATGGATATGGTCGCCACCTTTGACAAACCGTGGGATCGATCTGCACTGGAACAAAGCCGACCTCAGCCCACCCGGATCGACCTGCGTCTGGCTGAGATGAAATGGGGTGCATTGCGCCTGTTCGCTGCCGGAGAGCTGGACGTAGACGATCAGGGTATTCCTACCGGAGAGATTTCGATCAAGGCCGAAAATTGGCGTGAGATGGTTGCCATGGCCAACGCCGCAGGGGCCCTGCCCGATCAGGCGGTAGACCCTGTGACACGTGCCCTGAAATTCATGGCTGGCTTGGGGGGCAATCCCGATTCGCTGGATCTGCAGTTGAACTTCCGTGAGGGCTATGTGGCGCTTGGCCCGCTACCCCTTGGTCCGGCCCCGCGGTTGATCCTGCGTTAACGGCAGTACGGGCCACGGCGATACCGGGCTGTGTCCAAGTGAAAATGATCCCGGTGATACCGGTCCGCATTCGGGCCAAGTACCGTTCCGAACGGCCCGCAGGCGGCGCGCCAGATCTTGGTCAGTTGCTTCTTTGACGGGTTCTTGCGCCAACCGTTCAGAACGGTCACAACCTCGCCATTCGCCATCTTGAAACCTGATATGTCTATGGCCCGGCCCTTACCGTGTTCCGATATCCGCGCACCCTTGCGGTTGTTGCGCGTTCGGCATGCGTAGTGGGCCGCGACCTGCAGTTCGACAACGGGACCGCGCCTTTTGAAGGTGGGCTTCACGCTTTTCTCGACCCATTGGTTCAGCGCAATTGCTGTGCCGCAATCCATGGTGGACGGACGGCTAAGCGCCACACCAGAAACTGAGGTGATCTGTACCGCTTCCTTGATCCCGCAGGCTTTGATCTTGCCGGGAACATTACCCACCGGCTTGCCCTGAATTTCGATATTCCCGCAGACCGATGTTTTGCGCAGCTTACGCTTTTTGAACAGCACCTGCTGTACCAGCGTATTCGGTTGCAACTCTGGCTGCATCCCGACCGGAGCGGCAAAGGCCAGAACCGGTTGGTCATCGAGGGTCAACAGGTGTTCAGATGGCGTTGCATTCCCCATTGTGGCACCAAGTACCAACCACCCAATCGACAGAACGCTCCAGCCGCGCCTCATGGGTTGGTTTTCCCGCGACCAAAATCCGGCGCGTCCGTATCCTGCCCGGCATCAATGATCCCGCGCCGGATCGCACGTGTGCGGGTAAAATAATCGAACAGCTGATCGCCGTCACCTGTACGAATGGCCCGCTGCAGCGCAAACAGTTCTTCAGTGAAACGCCCCAATATCTCTAGCGTCGCATCCTTGTTGGTCAGAAACACATCGCGCCACATAGTCGGGTCCGAGGCCGCGATCCGGGTGAAATCCCGAAAGCCCGCGGCCGAGTATTTGATGACCTCGCTATCGGTCACACGGCGCAGATCATCCGCTACGCCGACCATCGTATAGGCGATAAGGTGTGGCGCATGGGATGTAACCGCCAGAACCAGATCATGGTGGTCGGCATCCATCTCATCAACATTCGACCCCAACCCCGTCCACAATGAGCGCAGGCGCGCGACGGCCTCCGGGTCCGAGCCCTCAACCGGGACCAAGAGGCACCACCGATTGTCGAACAGCTCGGCAAATCCGGATTCAGGGCCGGAATGCTCGGTCCCGGCCAGCGGATGCGCTGGGATAAAATGTACACCCTGCGGGATATGAGGCGAGACATCCTGAATGACATGCCGCTTGACCGAGCCCACGTCTGAGACGGTCGCGCCCGGTTTCAGGACAGGGGCAATCTCTTGCGCAACTGCGCCCATCGCTCCGACCGGCACGCATAGAACCACAAGGTCTGCGCCCTCAACGGCCTCTTGCGCGGTGTCGCAGATCCGGTCGCATAGGCCAATCTTGCGCGCGGTGTCGCGCGTGGCCTCGGACCGGGCATAGCCGGTTACTTCGGCGGCCAATCCAGCACGTTTAATCGCCCAGAACATCGACGATGCGATCAGGCCCAACCCGATCAGCGCAACGCGGTCATAAACCTGGCTCATGCGGCGCCCCCTTTGAAAGCGGTTATGGCCGCAACGACACGGCGACAAGCCTCCTCGTCCCCAACCGTGATCCGAAGAGCATTTGGCAGGTTATATCCCGCGACGCGGCGCACGATCAAACCCTGTGTCTTGAGGTAATCGTCGCACGCTTCGGCCTCGGCCTGATCCTTAAAGCGGGCGAGAATAAAATTGGTGCTGGACGCATCCGAAGATACGCCGATTTTGGACAACTGGGCCGAAAGCCAAACCCGCAAGCGTGCATTTTCGCTGTGGCAAAAGGTCAGGTACTCTTCGTCCTTTATGGCGGCTTCGGCAGCGGCCAACGCAGTCAGCGACAGGTTGAAGGGCTGGCGCACCCGGTTCAGCACATCAATGATCTCTTGCGCCGCATAGCCCCAACCGACCCGCATCCCGCCCAGTCCATAGATCTTGGAAAAGGTCCGCGTCATGATCACATTCTCGAACCGATCCACCAGAGCGCGGCCTCCGTCGAACCCTTCGACAAACTCGGCATAGGCGCCATCAATCACCATCAGACAAGTCTGCGGCAAGCTTTCGGCCAGTCGGATAAGATCAGCCTCGGGGATCATGGTCGATGTCGGATTGCCCGGATTGGTCACGAACACGATCCGGGTCTGGTCAGTCACAGCGGCAAGAATGTTGTCCACATCCACGTGACGATCGGTTTCAGGCACCATCACCGGAGTTGCCCCCGCCATCCGAGCGATGATCGGGTACATCGAAAATCCGTGTTCGGTATAGATAACCTCATCCCCCGGACCGGCATAAGCCTGTGCCACGAATTGCAGCACCTCGTCACTGCCCACGCCGCAGATAATGCGCACTGGGTCCAGCCCGTGGCGTTCGCCAATGGCCTTACGCAGACTGGCGTGATCTGTACTGGGATACCGATTCAGGGTGGCCGCACTGTCCCGTACTGCCTCGATCGCTTTGGGGCTGGGGCCAAAGGGGTTTTCGTTCGAGCTCAACTTGATCACATGGTCGACCCCCGCCACCTTCGACTGGCCGCCCTGATAAAGCGCGATGTCCATAATGCCGGGTTGAGGGGTGATCTGGGTCATAAGAGGCTCCGTATTTAGAAGCCCCTCATACCCGTCTCAAAGCGTTGAGAAAAGCGGCAATTCCCTTATGCCGCCTTGAAGCGGGCTGTCGCCGGGTCGGCGTCGTAAAAGGGAGTAAACTCTTCGGTCCGCCGGGACAGGTCATTGACGCTGTCGATGATGAAGCGGACAGTCTCTTGGGACATCAGATATGAAAAGTTCAGACGCACCCAACCGGGTTTTTTCAACTCTTCTCCAGCACCAAGCGCCGCATGCAACTGCTCCGAGGCTGCACGATCAATACCCAGCAACCGATGGGCATAGGGCCCGGCACAAGCACACCCACCCCGGGCTTGAATGCCATAAACATCACTCAGCATCCGGGTGAATAACTGCTGGTGCACCGGCTGACCTTTACTGTCATGAACAAGAAAGGAAAAAATAGGCAACCGATGTGGATTGTCCGCGCCCAACAAGGTCAGACCTGGGTTATCTCCCCACCCTTCCAATGCCATCTGGTTGTAAAGCGCCTCGCGCCTTGCGATTTCGTCTGCGCCAACTGCATCTTTGACCATGAAAGCCAACGCGGCACGGATGTCGCCTATGACATTCGGCGTTCCCGCCTCTTCGCGCGTTGCAAGATCGGCGCTGTAGTCATGCCCCCAAGGGGACACGAAACTCACAGTGCCACCACCGGGCCAGCTGGGGCATGTGCGCTGCACAACGTTTTGATTGACGATCAATACACCAGACGCGCCGGGCCCACCGGCAAATTTATGAGGAGAGACCACGATCGCATCCTTGCGCGCATCCGCCGGGCCCATTTCCATTGGCAGATAAGGCCCACCGCCCGCATAATCCCAAACCGCTACAGCGCCATTAGCCTTGAGCAGCCGCGTAACCGGGTCGGGATCAGTGATTATGCCCGTCACATTCGAAGCGGCCGAAAATGATCCGACGATCAGATCCGCATCCGCGTTTTCAACCAAGGCACGCTCTAAAGCCGACAGATCGACACCCCCTTCGGGTGCTTCGGGGATTTCAATCACCAGCGCTTTGCTTTCCCGCCACGGCAGGATGTTCGAATGGTGCTCATATGGGCCGATCATTACCACTGGTCGTGCAGCAGCCTCGATCCCCAACAGATTGACCAGCCGGTTGAGACCCGCTGTAGCGCCCGATCCCGTAAAGATCACCGCATCATTTTCCCCGGCGCCAACAATCCGGGAGATTTCCGCACGGGCCTCGCGGCGCAGTCGGGTCATGTAGGCCCCGCAATAAGACGCCTCGGTGTGGCTGTTGGCATAAAACGGCAACACATGCGCGGCCACAAAATCCTCGACCTGCTTCAATGCGCGACCCGACGCGACATAATCCGCGTAAACCAAAGGTATGTCCCCGCGCAGCCCCGGGATCATAACATTCTCGCCGATTAAGCCATCGCGCAACGTGTCGCTACGAACAGCAGCTTCAATGTCAGAACGAAATTGGGAAAGTGTCATTATACGGACTCCGAAGTTTCCCAATAAATATGATTGATATGTGTTGTGTATATAATGCATATTTTTAGATGGTTTTCATAAATCTTGTGTCATATGATTTGGAATGTCCAAAAATCTAGATCATATTGACCACCGCCTGCTGCGTGAACTGCAAACCGACGCTACGCTGTCCCAACGTGAACTGGCCGACCGCATCGGGCTGTCGCAAAACGCCTGCTGGCGTCGGCTGAAGGCCCTGAATGATCAGGGCGTCATCATCGGATCGACAGCGCAAATCGCGCGCGAAAAACTAGGGCTGAGCCTTGTGGTCTTCGTCATGCTGCGTACGCGGCACCACTCGGCCGAGTGGTTACAGGCCTTTCGCAGGCATGTTCTGACGATACCAGAGGTCGTGGACTTCCACCGCATTGGCGGCGACTACGACTATCAGCTCAAGGTTGTTACGCAGGATATGGCTTCGTACGACAAGGTCTATCAACGCCTCATCGAAAAAGTCGAGCTGGACAGCGTAACTTCATATTTCGCGATGGAGGCAATTGCAGAAGGACGACCCTTGCCAATCTGATCCGCTCTTTATTTGGTCAAAAAAATTGCTCGGGGGGCATCGCGGCTGGTCGTGATTGGGGGCAGAGCCCCCTAAAACGAAAAAGGCCGCGCAACCGCGCGGCCTTTCGAATTTCGATTTCGGCGAAGATTAGTTCTTCGCGTAGAATTCGACAACCAGGTTCGGTTCCATCATGACAGGGTAAGGCACATCGCCCAGACCCGGTGCGCGCACGAAAGTCGCGGTCATTTTCGAGTGGTCGGCGTCGATGTAATCAGGAACGTCACGCTCGGCCAGAGCAGCAGCTTCAAGAACAACGGCCAGTTGCTTGGACTTGTCACGTACTTCGATGACGTCGCCTTCTTTGACACGGTAGCTGGGGATGTTGACCCGCTTGCCGTTCACTGTGACGTGGCCGTGGTTCACGAACTGACGCGCGGCGAACACGGTCGCGACGAATTTGGCGCGATAGACGACGGCGTCCAGACGGCGTTCCAGCAGACCAATCAGGTTTTCACCGGTATCGCCGTTGACACGAACAGCTTCGGCATAGATGCGGCGGAACTGCTTTTCGGTCAGGTCGCCATAGTAGCCCTTCAGCTTCTGCTTGGCGCGCAGCTGCAGACCGAAGTCAGACAGTTTGCCTTTCCGGCGCTGACCGTGCTGACCAGGGCCGTATTCACGACGGTTGACCGGGGATTTCGGACGACCCCAGATGTTTTCGCCCATCCGGCGGTCGATTTTGTACTTGGCAGACGTGCGTTTGGTCACGGCTGATCTCCTTCTTAAGGTCGAGGCCCTAATAGGCCACTATGAAGGGCGTTGTCCTCTTGAGGTTTCCCTCATGACAGGCCTCCCCTTGCGGGGGCCACCAACACCAATGAAGCCGCGCTTATATCCGCAGCGCTGGCAGAGTCAACATGCCGAACGGAAGGAACCGAAACTTTCTGAAATTCGATTCAAAGACGGCACCACTAACGGGATTTAGTCCGCTAAAGTGGCACCGTTTACAGTTGCGCGTAGGTTCGCGACACCAGTGTACTGGAACTGAGTGGCCTTGCGATGAAACGCGACGACAGTTCCGTCCTGCTCTGCAACTTCACCACTCTGATGCTTGATCTGAGTATATGCGCTGATCCAGAATTCCTGATCGCGTGAAGGACAGCCGCTTTCAAACACCAGCGACGGGCTTTCATCATCATCGGAAACGACCAGTAACGCTGAAAACCGTTGCGCCCCGTTCATAAGCTCGAGCGTTCCGACGACATTATCCGAAAAAGTCGTGGCAGAAATAACGCGCCCGATTGTACCTGATGCAAATGCGTTTTTACGCCCGACAACTTCAGCGCTGCCTGCTAGCATCGATGCCTGACCGCGCCAGGACCAGGCCGACCCTACATTTAAAAATGCCAGAGGCGCCGCCTCTAGCCCATCAATCTCTGTCTGCGACCATGAAATGGCAACACGACCGTTTACCCCGGTATTCATTTTACCGCCCGTACCCCTCAACAAATCACTGCCCGATGGCCAAGGGTTTATCAGTGACGATTCCGGCAGAAAAGGGACGGAATTGCAGCAATCACGAGAATGTTGCAGAACAGAATCAGAATCCGGATGCAGAAATCCGCGTTTCAAAGACTTAAAGGATCATACTGAGCCCGAATATCGGTCTGCCCTGCATTCGGTCTGATCAGGCTTTTTTCGATTCGCCAACCACAGCGGATTTAGATTTCAAATGCGTGCGCCCTAATCGGCACACTGCACGAGCTGTCAGTTCACCAGCCCCCGATCCGCTATTCCACCGGTAAAGCGGAGGCTGCGGATATCTTCCGGCATCGTCTTGTACTGGTCTCGAAAAGCACGTTTCAGTGACGTTGTAGACGAAAACCCTGTGGCGGTGGCAATCTCGATTTGTGGCAAATCCGTAAACCGCAGCAGGCTATGCGCACGTTCCAGACGCAATTCTCGGTATGTGGCCAAAAGTTTTGCCCCCGTCTTGTTCAGAAACCGTCTCTGAAGCTGCCGGGTTGAAGTGCCGACCATGTTCGAAAGATCCGTGATCCTGAGTGGCTCTTCGACATGGTTCAGCATTGCCTCAACCGCTGACATAACCAGGTGATCCCCGCCCGCACGATGGATCAAGCGATTGGCAAGCTGGCTTTCGCAGTCCCGCTTGGGTTCGGACAGGCCGATAAACCCGCGCAGGTTATCTGCCATGTTCTCACCATGGTCCAACGAAACAAAATCCGCCAACAAACGCAGCGTACTCAGACGTGTCGTCGCGCTATGCGTGCGCCCGCGCGCCGCCAGATATGTGCCTGTACCACAGTTGGTCAAACCTGCTTCACGCGCTGCTGCATCGAAGTTGGGGTGAATGGCCGCGACTGTTTTTTCCGACAATCTAATCTGGGCCAGCACAAGCACGGCACCACCGACAAGAACGGTCCGTGGCGAAAGATTCAGAACTTGTGAGACCCATGTTCTTTCGGCGTCGGACAACGTCCAACAATCCGAAAAATCGCCCCAGAAAACAGCCGCTCTTCCGGTCCAGTACTGCGGTCCTCCTACAGACCCCGCACCAGCCAAACGCAGATTAACGACATAGGAATGGTCGCCGGTCAGATCGCTCAGGGCATGATAAAATTCCCTGATCATCTCGGCCGAGGCAAATGCACTACTATCGCGCACGATCACATCGATGTTGTGGGTTCGCACGAAGGCAGCAGAGGTTGGCTCAGCCAGATAGGCTAGGTCATTTTCGAAGATGCAATGCTTCATGTCTCCCCCGCTGAAATGCCTGGGCCACAGGCAAAGGCATATGACCCAGGATGGATCAGCCCCTGGCCAGAGCGGGGGCTGATCTGGTTGTCGTCTGTTTACTCTGCGGCTTCTTCGTAAGCGTCCATTGGTGGGCATGTGCAGATGA
>NZ_JBXWND010000007.1:0-197796 GCF_059610185.1 Ruegeria sp. YTSA108
CAGCCCGCAAAATCAACCAACTTCCCACCCAACTCAACATGCAAACCATGCAAAGGCGTGCGCCTAATATCCGTCATTTCAGGTACCTTTCGATCAGCGGGATTGGTCACGAACAACCATGACGGTGCAATGCGCATTGCGCACCACACGTGCCAGGTTCGGACCAATTTCATAATTCGGGAAATCGCCCTTGGTCGACGCCATGACGATCATGTCGAAGCCCTCTTTGTGAGCGAGCTTCAGAATTTCGCGGTAGACGCTGCCCTCTTGGACATGGACAGCAACGCCCGCGGCGTCACCATTATCCAAGATGGCCTGAACCGCGTTGCGCACATGCTCTTTGGCACCGGCGCCATAATTGGCGGGCAGGTTCGGCAGCTGGATGATCTCGGGGATGACGGCGACCGCATGCAGCTCGGCACCGTAGAATTTCGCCTGTTCCAATGCGACCGGCAATGCCTGTTTCCAGGAACGGTCGTCAGAGTGATCAATCGGCAGCAGGATTTTCGTGGCCATCACGCCTCTCCTCGAGATAGGAATTCTGTTTCAAGTCGGGGGGCCGGAATGGCCCCCCGTAGGTTTTCAGTGCCCGGTTTATTCGGCAGGCGTGCCGCCCGGCTCTTCTGACTTGCCACCGGAGGCAAAGAACTCTTTCGTCAATTTGAAGACGATTGGGCTCAGCAATGCCAAGGCGATCAGGTTCGGGATAGCCATCATGGCGTTCAGCGTATCTGCAAGCAGCCAGATAAAGCCCAGATCCGCGGTTGCGCCGAAGTAGATCATGATAATCCACAAGACGCGGTACGGCACCAAAGATTTCACACCCAACAGGAACTCGACGCATTTTTCGCCATAGAACGACCAACCGAGGATGGTGGTAAAGGCAAAGATCGACAGCGCGATGGCGATCAAATAGCCACCAATGCCCGGCAACGACATTTCGAAGGCGGCCGAAGTCAACGCGGCACCGGATTCACCCGTGGTCCATGCACCTGAGGCGATGATTGCCAAACCGGTGATCGAGCAGACGATGATAGTGTCGATGAACGTTCCCAGCATCGCGATCAGGCCCTGGTTTACCGGACCTTTGGTTTCTGCTGCTGCGTGCGCGATCGGGGCGGAACCCAGACCGGCTTCGTTCGAGAAGACACCGCGCGCCACACCAAAGCGGATGGCGGCCCAAACGGCTGCGCCCGCAAAACCACCTTCGGCGGCCGAGGGTGTGAAGGCGTAGGTGAAGACCAACGACACAGCATTGCCGATTTCACCGATATTGATCAGCAGAACCAGCAGACCCGCGATGATATAGGCAATCGCCATGAACGGAACCAGTTTACCGGCAACGGCACCGATACGCGTGATACCGCCCAGGATTACGGCTGCGGTCAGGACCATCAGCACGATACCGGTGACCGAAGTATTCAGGCCGAAATTGGCTTCGAGAACCTGTGCAACACCATTGGCTTGCACACCGTTGCCGATACCAAAGGCTGCAACTGCGCCGAACAGGGCAAATGCAACACCCAGCCAGGCCCATTTCGCACCCAGACCGTTCTTGATGTAGTACATCGGACCACCGACAAAGTTGCCCAGCTCGTCCTTCTCACGGTATTTCACCGCCAGAACAGCCTCGGCATATTTGGTGGCCATGCCCACCAGGGCGGTCATCCACATCCAGAACAAAGCGCCCGGACCGCCCAGGAAGACAGCAGTAGCAACACCGGCGATGTTACCCGTACCAATGGTCGCCGACAGCGACGTCATCAGTGCGTTGAACGGGCTGATCTGCCCATCGCCCTGACTTTCTCGACCGGCAAACAGCAGCTTAAAGCCCGTGCCGATACGCAGGATCGGCATGAATTTCAGCCCCACCTGCAGGAAGAAGCCAACGCCAAGAATGAGGACCAGCATCAGCGGGCCCCACACGACGCCATTGATGGCCCCTACGATTGAATTTAACGCTTCCATGGTATTCCTCCCTAGCGCGTTTGGATTATGCCCCGGCAGCAATCGCCCTTTGGCGAGCTTGCTTGAGGGCGGCAAAGTCTTCGTCCGCGTGGAACGACGAACGGGTCAGCGGCGTGGCTGACACGTGCAGAAAGCCCTTTGAGCGTGCGATCTGCTCAAGCTGGGCGAATTCTTCCGGTGTCCAGAACCGGTCAATCGGGTGATGTTTTGCGGTCGGCTGTAGGTATTGCCCCACTGTCAGAAAATCGACATTCGCTGCGCGCAGGTCATCCATCACCTGCCGCACATCGACAAGGCTTTCACCCAGCCCGACCATCAGGCCGGATTTGGTAAAGATCTCGGGGTTGGTGCGCTTGGCATCGTCCAACAGACGCAGCGAAGTGTAATACCGCGCGCCCGGACGCACCGTGGGATACAGATGCGGAACCGTTTCGAGATTGTGATTGAATACGTCGGGGGCGGCCGCAAATACCAGATCGGCCGCGTCCCCTTTGCCCAGAAAGTCGGGGGTCAGAACTTCTACCGTTGTGCCGGGATTCTGGTGGCGCACAGCACGGATGGTTTGGGCAATATGTTCAGCGCCGCCATCAGCCAGATCATCCCGGTCAACCGAGGTGATCACGACATGACGCAGGCCCAGCTTTTTCACCGCAACGGCCACACGGCCGGGTTCGAACTGGTCCAGAGCGTCGGGGCGGCCAGTGGCAACGTTGCAGAAGGAACAGCCGCGGGTACAGACCTCGCCCATGATCATCATGGTGGCGTGGCGCTTGGACCAGCATTCGCCGATATTTGGGCAAGCCGCCTCTTCGCAAACGGTCGCCAGATTATGGTCACGCATCAGGCGGCGGGTTTCGTAAAATTCTGCGCTTTCAACCCGTTTCTTCCGAATCCATTTCGGTTTACGCGGAATGACACTGTCAGCCTTTTTGGCTTTTTCCGGGTGACGAGGGCGAAGCTGGATGGTCATCTGGCTGATCCTCGTTAAGCGTGAATCGCACGGCCCAGGGCGTCAAGGCAGGCCTCTTTGACCGCCTCGCCCATGGCAGGGTGCGCATGACAGGTTGCGGCAACTTCAGCAACTGTTGCGCCTTTCGTCATGGCCAGAACCAGCTCGGCAATCAGGTCGCCGCCATGCGCGCCGCAGATATGCGCGCCCAGAATTTGACCGTCATCGCCAACCAGAACCTTGACCGCACCATCCGTTTCACCAGTCGAACGCGCCCGAGAATTGGCCATGAAGGCGAACTTGCCCACGGAATATTCTGCCCCCGCTTCTTTAAGCGCTTCTTCGGTCAATCCGACCGAGGCAACTTCGGGGTCAGTATAAACCACGCCCGGAACAGTGTTGTAATCCACATGTCCAGCCTGTCCGGCCAGTATTTCAACACAGGCGACGCCATCTTCTTCGGCCTTATGCGCCAGCATTGGCCCTGGCACACAATCACCAATCGCATAGATACCGGGCACCGAGGTCTGGAACGCTCCATCGACCTCGATAAAACCGCGTTGGTTGATGGCAACGCCCAGATCATCCAACCCCAGTCCGCGCGTCACAGGGCGACGGCCTACGGCGATCAGGACCTTGTCGGCCTCGATCACTTCTTCCTTGTCCTTGCCAACCCGGTCCACGATCAGGGACAGGCCCGCGTCGGTTTTCCCGACCGATTTCAGCGCCCTGCCCAGTTGGAATTTCAGCCCGCGCTTTGACAGGGCGCGCTGTGCCAGCTTGGCGATCTCTCCATCAATGCCGGGCAGAACACGGTCGAGATATTCAACCACCGTGACTTTGGCACCCAGACGCGCCCAGACCTGACCCAGTTCCAATCCGATGACACCGGCACCGATCACCACCAGATGATCCGGCACGGTGTCCAGCGCAATCGCCCCGGTCGAGCTGAGGATATCTTGCTCGTCAATCTCGATCCCCGGCAGCGAGGTCGGCTCGGATCCGGTGGCGATCAGGATATTCTTTGCCTCATGGATCGTGTCGCCGACCTGAACCTGCCCTGCAGCCGGAATGCTGGCCCAACCTTCGAACAGGTCGATACCGTTCTTTTTGAACAGGAATCCGATCCCTTTGGTCAGGTCACCAACGATCTTGTCCTTGCGCCCCATCATCGCGCCGATGTCGATGCTGGCCCCCTCGACCTCTATGCCATGGGAGGAGAGATGGCTGATCTCGGCATATTTGGCCGAGGAGGTCAGCAACGCTTTGGAGGGTATGCACCCCACATTCAGACAGGTCCCGCCAAGAGCACCCCGCCCCTCGACGCAAGCGACATTCATGCCCAGCTGAGCGGCACGAATGGCCGCTACATATCCGCCGGGGCCACCGCCAATAACGATCAGGTCATAGGTGCTCATGATTTAACCTCAGTAGATCGGATGGCTCGCGCACAGGGCGCGGACTTTTTCACGAGTTTCTTTTTCGACGGTCGCATCCCCGTCAGACGACTGAGCCAAAGCGTCCAGCACGTTGCCAATCAGATGACCGATCGTTGTAAACTCTTCGGGGCCAAATCCACGGCTGCATCCGGCAGCGGTGCCCAGACGAATACCACTGGTAATCGTTGGCTTTTGCGGATCGCCGGGAACACTGTTTTTGTTGCAAGTAAAACCTGCACGCTCAAGCGCGGCCTCGGCATCTTTGCCAGTCACGCCGATGGGGCGCAGATCGACCAACATCAGATGGTTCTCAGTTCCGCCGGAAACGATGTCACAGCCTCGCGCCATCATCACATTCGCCAAAGCCGCCGCGCTGTCGACTACGCGCTGCATGTAGGTTTTGAACTCAGGCTTCAAAGCTTCACCAAAGGCTACAGCCTTGCCCGCGATCACATGCATCAGCGGGCCACCTTGCAGACCCGGAAACACTGCCGAGTTGATCTTTTTGGCGAGTGTTTCATCATTGGTCAGGATGATCCCACCGCGTGGTCCACGTAGGGTCTTATGAGTGGTCGACGTCACCACATGAGCGTGCCCAATAGGCGACGGATGCAGCCCAGTCGCCACCAGCCCCGCGATATGCGCCATATCTGCCAGCAGCCAGGCCCCAACCTTGTCAGCGATTGCCCGAAAGCGCGCAAAGTCGATTTTTTGCGAATAGGCCGATGCGCCCGCGATGATCAGCTTGGGCTTCTCAGCTTCTGCCAATGCCTCGACCTGATCATAATCAATCAGCCCGGCATCGTTCAGACCGTATTGCACCGGACGGAACCATTTGCCCGATTGCGCGGGTTTCGCGCCGTGGGTCAGGTGCCCGCCAGCATCCAGCGACATTCCCAATATCGTGTCACCGGGGCTAAGCAGCGCCAGCTTGACCGCTCCATTCGCCTGAGCGCCGGAATGAGGTTGAACGTTTGCGTATTCGCACCCAAACAGTTTCTTCAACCGCTCGATAGCTTCTGATTCGACCTCGTCGACATATTCGCAGCCACCGTAATACCGGCGACCGGGATACCCTTCGGCGTATTTGTTGGTCAGCACAGACCCCTGCGCATCAATCACCGCCTGCGAGACGATGTTTTCAGATGCGATCAGTTCGATCTGATCCGCCTGACGGGCACCCTCACGGGAAATCGACGCAGAGATTACCGGATCGGCCTCAGCCAGCGACGTTTTAAACATGGTCTCCTCCCAAGGTTCCGAATCCAATTCGCGAAACTTTGTTTCCTATAGTGGAATTTTCATCCTTAAGGCAACATTTTTCTTACAATGGTGAATTTGATTTTGATTGGAAATTATGCAAGCATCGATAAAACAGGGGGATTTCACGTGGCAGAAGAGAATTTAACGGATGTTTCCGGAATGGACGAACAGGACGAGGGTATGGCTCTGGGCCGCTCGATCCGCGACGCGCGCCGTGCAAAAGGCTGGACTTTGGAAGAAGCCGGTCGTGCTGCCGGGATCGGTCGATCAACCCTGTCAAAAATCGAAAACAACCAGACAAAGCCCAGCTTTGATATTGTTCGGCGGCTCACACAGGCGCTTGACCTCAGCACACCGCAGCTGTTTCTACAGTCCGGTCAATCGGGTATATCAGGCCGTCGCGATTATACGCCCAAGGGCGACGGTGAGATCAAGGACACCTCCACATATATCCATGAATTGCTGTGTTCAGAGCTGACCAGCAAACGGATGCTGCCCTATATCGCGACAATCAAGGCGCGCGACATTTCCGAATTTGAAAACTGGATTCGCCATTCTGGAGAAGAGTTCATGTTTGTCCTCAGCGGAGAGCTGACTTTTGTGTCGGAACACTACCGACCGCTGCCGATGAAAGCCGGGGACTCGCTCTATTATGACAGTGGAATGGGGCACGGCTGTATTTCAACCAGTACCGAAGATGCCCGTGTGCTTTGGGTATCACTGGAATAGCCCGCTAATAGAGTGACGTCACCCAACTTGCGAAAACCTGTACCTCGATGCGGTCTTCAGCGCCTTTGCGTTTAACCAGATAGTGCGAAGGCTGAATGGGTAGACGGTAATCAAAGGGTGCCACCAGCAAACCCTGCTTAATGTACTCATGGGCAAAGCTCTCTAATACCATGGCCGCGCCCTGCCCCGCCGTGACGGCCTGCAAAGCCAAAAGTGACGAATCCATTCGAAGCGTTCTGGAGGGCGCGCCCAAATTGAGCGTGTATTGATCGGACAATCTCATCCAGTCATTCTCGGACCCTTTGATTGCGACGACCCGGCCCTGGGCCAGATTTTGAATGCTCAGATCTGCGCCAAAAGATGCCGCATAATCGGGATGGCAGACCGGCACCGCACATTCATGGCCCAGATGCGAGACGATCCCGTCATCCCAGTCACCATAGCCGAACCGGATATCAATATCGCTTTCTTCCTCTCCAAACCGGTTCGCCCAGACGAAGGTGGAGAGGTCCACTTTGATGTCGGGGTGCAGGTTTTCAAACTCAAACAGTCTTGGTGCGATTACCAGCCCCGCACATGAGATGGAGGCCCGTATTTTGACCACCCGCCTGCGGGAATTGGTGAAAAGGCCGCTGGTTGCGTCTCTTAACTCGGAAAACGTCTTTTGAACCGGCATCGCATAGGCCCGCCCGATTTCGGTCAGGGCAACCCCGCGCGGCAAGCGTTCGAACAGGGATACGTTTAGGTGCTTCTCTAACAACCGTATCTGCTGACTGACGGCGGCTGATGTCAGCCCCAGCTCTTCTGCTGCCGCAGAGAAACTGTTGTGACGCGCGGCAACTTCAAAAGCCCGCAACCAGGTGACATGGGGCAATTTCGCCATTTCTTACCTTCAATGAAAATTATGCCTAATGGGTAATATACATTGTTTGAATTGACAATCTTTGCGTGCAAATCATGGGGCCTATTACCCAAAACGGTTCGAGATGACGCAGACCTTCGACTATATCATCGTGGGCGCCGGATCTGCCGGCTGCGTGCTGGCAAACAAGCTGAGCGCGTGTGGCAGCCATAAAGTGTTGCTGATAGAAGCCGGTGGAACCGATCGCCGTTTCTGGATCAATGTACCGCTGGGATACGGCAAAACCTTCAACGATCCCAAGGTGAACTGGTGTTACTCTGCCCAGGCTGATCCCGGGTTGAACAACCGTCAGGCCTATTGGCCGCGCGGGCGGGTTATTGGCGGATCAAGCTCGATCAACGCCATGGCATATTTGCGAGGCCTCTCGCATGATTTTGATGACTGGGCCAAGGCAGGCGCAGAGGGTTGGAACTGGGAAACGGTTCGCCAGACATATGAGGCGATCGAGACCCATGTCGAAAGAGGCCAAACACCTTCGTCAACGGACGGACCCCTTGTGGTCAGTGATGTCAGTGAGGGCATGCACCCGTTTTCGCGCCACTTTCTGGAGGCCTCACGGCAGATGGGCTGGCATGTTTCGGACAATCTGAACGGTCAGGACGCCGAAGGGATGATGAACCTGCGCAGCACCGTCAAAAACGGCCGCCGCTGGTCATCAGCAGCCGCGTTCCTGCGCCCTGCGCTGAAACGCAGCAATCTGCGGGTAGTATCCAATGCTCTGGTGCAGAACGTCATTCTGGATCAGGGCAAAGCCACCGGTGTCCGCTATCACGTTGGGGGTCAGGTGGTTACGTCCTTCGCGATCCGTGAAGTCATCCTGTCTGCGGGAGCCGTAAACTCGCCACAGCTCTTGCAGCTTTCGGGGATCGGGCCTGCGAACCTGTTGAAAAGGCACGGCATCAAAGTGCGCCATAACCTGTCGCAGGTTGGACAGGGATTGCAGGATCATCTTGGCATATCCCATTTCTTTCATGCGACCGAGCCGACATTGAATAATACGCTTGGCAATCGGTTGGGACAGATGTTGTCCGGTATTCGTTATCTGTTGACCCGCAGCGGGCCACTCAGCGTCCCCGTCAACCAGGTCAGCGGCTTTGTGCGTTCGGACGAAACCGCCGAATTTGCTGATATGCAAATCTATTGCAATCCGATGTCCTATAAGACCGACACCAAAGGACAACCGGGCGTTGATACCGAAGCAGGCTTTCTTCTGTGCGCCCAGCCCTGCAGGCCGACAAGCAGAGGGGAGATCAACATCCGTTCGGCAGATCCCATGGATGCACCCGCCATCCAACCAAACTCTCTCTCCACAAACCATGACTGCGACATGGCTATCAAAGCGGGTCGGGTGTTACAGAAGCTGGCGCAGACTGAGACGATCCGCAGTGTTACGCGGACCCGGATAGAACCAGATGTTACGCGGATGAATGACGACCAGCTGTTGGAAAATTTCCGCGCCAACGCCGGAACTATATTTCATCCAAGCTGTACATGTCGCATGGGGACATCGGAACAGGATTCAGTTCTGGATTCTCGACTGCGGGTGCATGGGGTGGCAGGCCTTCGGGTGGTCGACGCCTCCTCGTTTCCAAGCATCACCTCAGGCAACACCAATGCGCCTGTGATGATGCTGGCCGCGCGCGGCGCGGACCTCATTCTGGAAGATGCCACAAAGCGCATGAACGCTTGAAGCAGAGGGAAAGAAGACCATCTTACAGAATATTTGGTCTGGAAAGTGGCCTCATTCCCTGATCAGGAAAAGTGCAACGCATAGACGTTGTTCAAATACTTCTGATCGTCGATCTGAAAGTGGGTCTCTCCAATGAACTCAAAACCCTTGGCCAGATAGAACTTGATGGCCGAGGCGTTCTCAGCATTGGTCATCAGCCAGACCACATCTGCCCCCTGATCCCGGCAATGTTCCAGCGCGGCTGCCAAAAGACGCCTTCCGATACCTTTCCCGTGATGGCGCGGCTGGACGTAGAATGTCGATATCTCCATGCCCCACCACCCGGAAACAGGGGCGATGCGTGCAGGGGAAACACGGATGAACCCGTCAATCCCCTGATTATTGTCGGACACCAGAATGAATTCATCCGGGTTTTGAATCTGTTCTAATACTTTGCTTGTTGTGAATTCCGACAAGGCGAAATCTGCAAAAATCCCACTGACACCATGTTTGAGGTAGGTTCCGATCCATACTTCAATCGAGATGGCAGCGATACTGGACGCATCTGACTTTTCTGCAGTTCGCAATGCCAAGGCGCTTAGGTATTAAACAAGAAGTGCATCACATCGCCATCCTTGACGACATAGCCCTTGCCTTCGGCCCGCATCTTGCCCGCTTCTTTGGCGCCTTGCTCTCCGTTTGCCGTAATATAGTCGTCATACGCGATCGTTTCAGCGCGGATGAAACCCTTTTCGAAATCGCCATGGATCACGCCAGCAGCCTGCGGCGCGGCGGTGCCGGTGCGGATGGTCCAGGCGCGGGCCTCTTTCGGGCCGACGGTGAAATAGGTTTCCAGCTTCAGCAGGTCGTAGCCTGCGCGGATCAGACGGTCGAGACCGGGCTCTTCCAGCCCCATTTCCTCGAGGAACATCTGCGCTTCGTCCTCTTCCAGCAGGCTAATCTCTTCTTCGATCTTGGCACTGATAATGACGTGCGAGTTGCCTTGCGCTGCGGCCATTTCAGCCACACGGGCTGAATATTCATTGCCCTCGGCGGCCTCTTCTTCCGAGACGTTGCAGACATAGAGAACCGGTTTGGTGGTCAGCAGTTGCAGCATTTTCCACGCCTTGTCGTCTTCGTCGCTAACTTCGACCAGACGCGCGGGTTTGCCGTCTTCCAGCATGGCCTGCGCTTCGGCAAGCAAACGTTCCTGTTGCTGTGCCTCTTTGTCGTTGCCCTTCAGCTTGCGCACCAGATTGGCACGGCGCTTTTCGATACTTTCCAGATCGGCCAGCATCAGTTCGGTCTCAATCGTATCGGCATCCGCCACGGGATCGACGCGGCCATCGACATGGGTCACATCACCATCTTCGAAGCAGCGCAACACATGAGCGATGGCGTCAGTCTCACGGATGTTGGCCAGAAACTGGTTGCCCAACCCCTCGCCCTTTGACGCGCCCTTTACCAGGCCCGCGATATCCACAAACGTCATTCGCGTCGGGATGATCTGCTTTGAACTTGCAATCGCCGCCAGCTTGTCCAGCCGGTCATCGGGCACCGCCACATCACCCACATTGGGTTCAATGGTGCAGAACGGGAAATTCGCCGCCTGAGCAGCCGCTGTCTTGGTCAGCGCATTGAAGAGAGTCGACTTGCCCACATTCGGCAAACCCACGATTCCCATTTTAAAGCCCATCTCGGCCTCCTGAAGCGATACGACGGCGTCTTCTATTCACGTCCGGGCAAATGCGCAACCCGGACGGCGGCAACAGGTCGAGTCCCAGTTGCAACATCACTTATCTGTTAATCAAACGTGTACTTCGAATACTTGATTCTGCCACTGCCACGTCACCAACTGACAGGGAGTTGAGAAAACCAAGAAGTACCGAGATGAAAACACTTTTCTTAATGAGCACTTTGCTGGCCACCACGACCATGGCACACGGGCGGTCCATCGTATTGGGAGCAGGATATGCGGATTTCACCCACACCAGCAGCAATGATCAGTCGGTCGTGTCACTGGAATACCAGCACAGCCCGTTTCACGAAGCCACGCGCCTCAGTGCTGGCTGGGGTGTGGCTCTGACGGTGGATGCAGATGCCGACACGCATATTGGCGCCGGTTTGGTCGGTCTCTATACGATCTCTGACCGGTGGTTCGCAGAGGCCAGCGTGATGCCTGGCTACTACAACGCCTCAAATGATGACAATGATCTCGGCGGAAATTTCCAGATCCGCAGCCTTTTCGGAATTGGATATGCCCTGGAAAACGGAAACAAGCTCTCGCTGGCCATCACCCATAATTCGAACGCGAGCACGGACAGTTTCAATCCCGGCGTCAACTCAGTGTTCATGCGTTATCACTACGGGTTCTGAAGCAATCTGGCCCAGCGGGATTGATTTCCGGGCAAAGTTTCTGCACATCAGGTTCAAATCCGTATGCAAGGACCGCAGATGACCCGTATCGACGCCAAGTTCGCCGCCCTCAAGGCCGAGGGCAAAAAGGCCTTCGTATCCTACATCATGGCCGGTGACCCCGATTTCGACACCTCGCTTGAGATCGTCAGGGGCTTGCCCGGTGCCGGTGTCGACGTGATCGAACTTGGGCTGCCGTTCACCGACCCGATGGCGGATGGTCCGACCATCCAGGCAGCAGGACAACGCGCCCTAGAGGGCGGGATGACCCTGCAACGCACACTGGATCTTGCACGTGCTTTTCGGGAAACGGATGATACAACGCCTATTGTGCTAATGGGGTATTACAATCCCATCTACAGCCGCGGCGTGGAAAGGTTTCTGGCGGACGCTACTGAGGCTGGCATCGACGGCCTGATCGTCGTTGACCTGCCCCCCGAAGAAGATGACGAACTTTGTCTGCCTGCACAGGCGGCTGGATTGAATTTTATCCGCCTCGCCACGCCGACAACGGATGACAAACGGCTTCCGCGCGTTCTTCAGAACACTTCGGGATTTGTGTATTACGTCTCGATCACGGGGATCACAGGTGCAGCCGAAGCCCAGGCCACGAATGTAGGCCCCGAGGTCTCTCGGATCAAATCCGCCACGGATTTGCCAGTGATCGTGGGCTTTGGAATCAATACCCCGGAAAAATCGCGGGCAATCGCAACTGTTGCCGATGGCGCTGTGGTCGGCTCGGCCATTGTCAGCCAGATCGCCGCCGGGAAGTCGGTTGGTGAAGTTCTGGATTTTGTCAAATCGCTGGCAGATGGGGCACATTCGTCCTGATCCAACGACCGGTTTCGCAATCTTGACCGCAGTCGGCGCAACCCGGCTGCGGTTTTTCTATTGCACCTAACGTTGCGCACAGAAACGTGGCGTTGCGAGGCTTTCGAAAAATTGGTAAAGAAAAAGGACCAATCTTTCGAAAGCCGCATCTCATGCCCGTCATCACCAATATCCAAGACCTCAAACACATCTATGAACGACGCGTCCCGCGCATGTTCTTTGACTATACCGAAAGCGGCAGCTGGACCGAGCAGACCTTTCGCGATAACAGCTCGGATTTCGAAGATATCCGCCTGCGCCAGCGAGTAGCGGTTGATATGACCGGGCGCACGACGGCGTCGCAGATGATCGGACAGGATGTTACCATGCCTGTTGCCCTTGCCCCCGTTGGTCTGACCGGCATGCAGCACGCGGATGGTGAGATCAAAGCCGCCAAAGCAGCCGAGGCTTTTGGCGTCCCCTTTACCCTGTCCACGATGTCAATCAATTCTATCGAGGAGGTGGCCGAGAACACCACTGCGCCCTTCTGGTTCCAACTCTACACCATGAAGGACCAGGACTATGTCTCTCGACTGATCCAACGCGCCAAGGATGCAAAATGTTCGGCCCTTGTGATCACCCTGGACTTGCAAATACTCGGGCAGCGCCACAAAGACCTAAAGAATGGTCTGTCCGCGCCGCCAAAGCTGACGCCTAGGACCATCGCCAATCTGATGACAAAATGGGCCTGGGGCATTGAAATGTTAGGCGCCAAACGGCGGAACTTCGGCAATATTGTTGGCCACGTTGATAATATCACTGATACAAGATCGCTGGGCACATGGACGGCGGAACAATTCGACCCCAGCCTGGATTGGGGCAAGGTTGAAAAGCTGATGGACCAATGGGGCGGCAAGGTGATCCTCAAGGGTATCCTGGATTCCGAGGATGCCAAGATGGCCGCCAAGCTGGGCGCCGATGCCATCGTGGTTTCAAACCACGGCGGACGCCAGTTGGACGGGGCGCTCAGCTCCATTCGTGTCCTGCCCGAGATTATGGACGCTGTCGGAAACGACATCGAAGTGCATCTGGACAGTGGCATCCGATCTGGCCAGGACGTTCTGAAAGCACTGGCACTTGGCGCGAAGGGCACCTTTATCGGGCGCGCCTTTGTTTACGGTCTTGGCGCAATGGGCCAGAAAGGCGTGACCACGGCACTTGAGATCATTCAGAAAGAACTTGATACGACCATGGCGCTTTGCGGTGAACGCAATGTGAGCGATCTAGGCCGGCACAATTTGCTTGTCCCGAAAGACTTCGGAGGGAGCTGGACAGATTGATCGCGCGCATGGGGGCTCTGTCCTTGTCGCCGATTGGCCGCCTCCCCCGAGATACTTAGAGCCAGTTGAAGAAAGGATTCCCTGCTTCATCTGGCCGAAAATACCTCGGAGCGCGGGACAGAGCCTCGCAAAATAGACGAGCTGCAAAAACCCCTTTCCAAACTCAATGAATCAAGCTAAGGACGCGGCTTCACGCGGGTATACAGCCTTGGAGGATACCCGCCCTAACATTGGAGAAATATCATGGCTGGAGAGATTCCTGATCTCGTAGCTCTGGAACGGACGGGGACAGGCAAGGGCGCCGCTCGTCAGGCACGCCGCGACGGCATGGTTCCGGGCATTGTTTTTGGTGGCGACAAAGAGCCGCTGCCGATCCAGATCCCGTTCAACGAACTGTTCAAGCGCCTGAAAGCGGGCCGGTTCAAGTCGACATTGTGGAACCTGAAGGTTGAAGGCCAGGAAGACGTTCGCGTCATCTGCCGCGACGTTCAGCGTGACGTTGTCAAAGACCTGCCGACCCACCTGGACCTGATGCGCCTGCGTCGGACCACCAAGATCGCACTGTTTATTCCGGTTGATTTCATCAACGAGGAAGAGGCCCCCGGCATCAAGAAAGGCGGCGTTCTGACCGTTGTCCGTCCTGAGGTCGAGCTGATGTGTACCGCTGGTGAGATTCCTGAGAAGATCACCGTTGATCTGACCGGTCTGAACATCAACGACGTTGTCACCATTTCGTCGGTCGATCTGCCTGCTGGCACCAAGCCGACCATCGACCGTGACTTTGTGATCGCCAACATCTCGGCCCCAACCGGCCTGGCCACAAGCGATGACGAAGAGGGCGAAGAGGGTGATGTCGCACCCGATGAAGTCGAAGTCGTCGGAAGCGAAGAAGAATAAGGCCGGACCCAAAGTTTCGGTTTTTGTGACGGGGCCCCATTGGGGTCCCGTTTTCTTTTGCCCGTTGGGCTGGAAAATCGGCCCCGATCCGTGCCATCAACCAGTTGCGATATCGCGCTTGAGACAAGGACATGACGATGAAGCTGTTTGTCGGCCTGGGAAATCCCGGATCAAAATATGCTCGAAACCGGCACAATATTGGCTTTATGGCCGTTGACCGGATCGCCGAGGATTGCGGCTTTGGTCCTTGGAAATCCAAATTTCAGGCCGAAATCGCCGAAGGGCGGCTTGGTCAAGAAAAGGTTTTGCTTATCAAGCCTCAGACCTTCATGAACCGGTCCGGTCAATCGGTGGGCGAGGCCATGCGGTTTTACAAGTTGGATTCGACCGACGTCACTGTCCTACATGATGAATTGGATCTGGCGCCGGGTAAGGTCCGCGTCAAGGCAGGCGGAGGCCATGCCGGTCACAACGGGCTTCGGTCGATCCACGAACATATCAGCCCAGCCTATGATCGGGTGCGCCTTGGGATCGGTCATCCCGGGCGGAAAGAATTGGTTTCGCCATATGTCTTGGGCGATTTCGCAAAGGCTGACAGCGACTGGTTGGAAGATGTCCTGCGCGGCGTTGCAGATGGCGCAAGGCACCTGGCCAATGGCGATGGCGGTAAGTTCATGAACGCCGTTGCCCTGCGAACGGCACCGCCGCGTTCGTCCAAGTCACCGTCCGAGCACCCAAAACCAACGGCTCAGACCATTACCGAACCCGCCGGGGACAGCAGGTCAGCCATGCAGAAGCTGATGGACAAGTTCAGATAGCGCCCTTTGCCGTTGCCCCTACGTCCGGATTGCGGAATTTTCCCGGGCAGGCTCCAATACCGGCAATCATGGGAGGCGACAAATGAGAGCTTTGTTTAAATGGGTGCTGCGTATCGCGCTGATGCTTGTGCTGGCAGCCGCCGTTGTCGGGTTCTGGAAACGCGAGGAAATACAACGCTTGATGGCGGTGAACTCATTGTTTTCCCCCGAAAAGATCGTTCACAATTTCTCGCATATGGATGCAGCTTTCAAAACCGTCAACTTGCCGCGCGGGGATGGGGCCACATGGGAATTGCCTTACGGGCCCGGGTTTGACCTGCCAGCAGGCACGGATCAATGGATCGAAGACCGGTCGGTCACATCCCTGCTTGTGATGCAGGGCGGGCAGATCCGGTTTGAGGAATACTATCTGGGCACCACACCAGACGATCGACGCATTTCGTGGTCGGTTGCCAAAAGCTATCTTTCTGCATTGTTCGGCATATTGCTGGACGAAGGCGCAATCGCCTCATTGGACGATCCTGTCGTGCAATACGTACCCAAACTGCAAGGCACGGCCTATGATGGTACGACGATCCGCAACGTGCTGAACATGGCCAGCGGTGTGACCTTCAACGAGGATTATCTGGATTACAATTCTGACATCAACCGGATGGGTCGAGTGGTCGCCTTAGGCCGAGAACTGGACGATTTTGCCGCCTCGCTGCAGGACAGTTTCGCAACACCCGGAGAAATCTGGAAATACGTGTCAATCGACACCCATGTTATCGGTATGGTGGTCCGAGGAGCAACCGGTCGCAGCGTGGCCGAACTGCTTACAGAGCGCATTGTACAGCCACTTGGGCTGGAGCGGGATGGCTATTACGTGACCGACGGGGCCGGAGTTGCCTTTGTTCTGGGGGGCTTGAATTTCACCACCCGCGATTATGCGCGTTTCGGTCAGATGATCCTGCAAAACGGGGTTCATGATGGGCAGCAACTGGTACCGGCTGAATGGATCGCCGCTTCGGTCCTGCCCAGTGCCCCGACCGCATCGGGCAAGATCGGCTATGGATATCAGTGGTGGATTCCCGTGGGCGCGCATGAGGGCGAGTTCATGGCCCGCGGCGTCTATGGTCAGTATATCTATTTCGACCAGCCGCGCGGGGTGCTGATCGTGTCCACCGGAGCCGATCGCAAGTTTCGAGACCCTGGCGTGAATGAGATCAACATAGAAATGTTCCGCAAGATTGCGCAAAGCCTGTAAGATGCTCTTATGCAGAAACAGGAAAGCATAAATGTTCTGGGGGGCGTGCTCTCCCCTTGCTCCCGCGATCCGCTGACCGGGTTCTTTCGCGATGGCGCCTGCAATACCTGCCCCGAGGATCAGGGCAGCCACACGGTTTGCGCGGTAATGACGGTCGAGTTTCTGGCCTATTCGAAATATGTCGGCAATGACCTCAGCACGCCGCGCCCCGAGTTTAATTTTCCCGGGCTGCGTGCCGGTGACAGCTGGTGTCTATGTGCGGGTCGCTTCCTGCAAGCCCATGACGAAGGATGCGCGCCCAAGGTTCATCTTGAGGCGACACATCAACGGGCGCTGGACATCGTGCCTCTGCGCATTCTCAACCAACACGCGGTTCAGGACTAGGCAGACCGGCCCGGGATCACCCGGACCAGCCCTTATTCGGGATCAATCCCGCAATTTCACAAGATCAGACATCAGACCCTCGGTTCCGTTATGAACCGTCAGCCGCTCGACCTTGCCGGCGATGGTTTCCAGCGCTTCCAGCTCTTTCAGTCGCAGCATCACCGGGTTTTCCGCCATCACTTTCGCGGTGTTCAGCAAAGACCGCGTGGCGTTGGTTTCTTCCCTCCGCCGGATGACGTTGGCCTCGGCCTGTTTCTCGGCAGCGACTACGGCGGTCAGGATTTCGCGCATCTCGCCGGGCAGGATGACGTCTTTCAACGCGATCTCACCCACTTCGATGCCGATCCCGGCCATTTGTGTCCGCACCCGATCCGCAGCCTCGGCGTCAACGCCCACCTTCTCGGCAAGTAGCCGGTCAAGCGTCATCGACCCAAGGGTCTTCCGGAACGCCAGTTGCAGGGCCCGGTGCAGGGCCTGATCAAAATCCTTCACCGCCCCCATCGCCTTGACCGGATCGACGACCCGGTAATCGGCGCTGAGGTTGACCCGGATGGTCACCCGGTCCTTGGTCAGAATCTCTTGACCCGTTACCTCATGGGTTCGTTGCCGCAGGTCGATCTGCTTGACCTCGACGTACCGGCCCACCTTCCAGAAGGCATGGGCGCCGGGGTTCAGCCGATCCACCAGTACGCCATCCACGGTCAGCAAACCGACATGCCCTTCGGCAATCTCGACCCGCGTCAGGTGCATCTGCAGCCCCACCCGAACCAGCCGCTGCGCGACCGCTTTGTGCACAACCATGGACTCGGTCAGCGCGTGTTGCTCAACGGCCCAGGGGCCGGCATCCTTCCAAACTAGCGCCCGTACTTCGGGAATCAGCACTCGAGCGGGCACGCCATCCCGAAGCAGAACCAGAACCTCGTCGGGCCCTGCCCGAAACTCGGTCAGGTGCGCCTCGGCCAGTTCGGGCCGGTTCTGCATCAGCGCCCGCTCATAGGGCGACACGAAAAAGAGAGCCTCCAGATCGTGCAGCTCGGTCAGCACATCCCTGCGTGGCAGCCGGTGTTTCCCGGGGCCGAGGATGGTGTCAATTACCCCCTTGCGCAAAACCAGCATCCGCCGGGTCTCGGTCAGGGTCAGCCGTTGATGACCGGTCAGCCGGTCGATCAGATCTTGGAATAGTGTCATTTCATTTCTCCTTTTCGTCTCGCTCTATCGTCGTCGCAAAAGCGAACTCCTTTTCATGTTTTCAGTGGGTTGCACCCCGATTGGGTGACAGGTGTGAAGCCTTCGGATAAAGGCTGTGAAAGACCGGGCATCCCCCGCGCCGTGCCCTTTTGCGAGAGGGTCAGAGAGAGGGGCACGGGACCAATGCGCCGCCTGTTCCCAAGGGATCAAGCGGGGCGCCAATCCGGCGACACCGTCATCTGCCCTCCGGCCCAAGACCAGAGCAGCGAAGACCCCTGCCCCGCCCGGCCAAAGCCTGACGTAGCGCGGTGCCACCCCTGCTGGGGAACACCCGGACCTTAATGATTTGGACCGTTTTCACGGACCGGCGTTGAAGGCCGGTGCTGACCTAACAGCGTTTGTTCAAATGGCGGGACTCGAACCCGCTACACATCGATTAACAGTCGATTGCTCTAACCAAAATGAGCTACATTTGGAGCTTTGGAAGGTGTCGAACCTTCGCTCACAGACTTGCCATCTGCCGCTCTTCCACCTGAGCTACAAAGCATGTACCAATCCCCGGTTTCGGCCCTGGCATACGGTTTCGGCAGCGCCGTCCGCACCGAGAGAGTGATCACCTCTGCTCGCTAGGGTCCGGCCCGTTTTGACCGGTAACGGCGGGTTTAGGCGAAGGGGCAGGATTCGCTCAATGATATTCTGAGAGGTGGAAATGCACCTGTGGCGGGTGCGCAACAAAATTACCCAGCTGCGCAACATTCGAAAAGCCGCAGGCTGGAAACCAAAGCTGCACACCGTTCAAAGGCACACAGCTTTTGTCAGAAATTTCAAATTTTACCGCCTGGTCAATCGGCGCTGCGGCCTTCGGTATCCGACATGTCGAAGTTCAGATATTTCGCCACAGTCTGAACATCCTTGTCACCACGTCCACACATATTCATGCAGATCAGGTGATCCTTGGGCAGATCCGGTGCGATCTTCATCACATGAGCCAGCGCATGGCTAGGTTCAAGCGCCGGGATGATGCCTTCGGTTGCACAGCAAAGCTGGAACGCCTCAAGCGCCTCTTTGTCGGTGATCGACACATATTGCGCGCGGCCGATATCATTCAGCCATGAATGTTCAGGGCCAATGCCCGGGTAATCCAGACCAGCCGAGATCGAGTATCCTTCGAGGATTTGCCCGTCATCATCCTGCAGCAGATAGGTGCGGTTGCCATGCAGAACACCCGGGCGGCCGCCGGTCAGCGAGGCGCAATGTTCCATCTTGTCGTTCACGCCCTTACCACCGGCTTCGACACCGATGATGTTGACGGATTTATCATCCAGGAACGGGTAGAACAGACCCATTGCGTTCGATCCACCACCGATGGCGGCGATGAGCGTGTCGGGTAAACGGCCCTCAGCCTTGTGCATCTGTTCCTTTGCTTCCTTGCCGATAATCGACTGAAAGTCGCGCACCATCGCCGGATACGGGTGCGGGCCAGCAACTGTACCGATGCAATAAAACGTATCGCGCACGTTGGTCACCCAGTCACGTAACGCATCGTTCATCGCGTCTTTCAATGTGCCACGACCTGACGTCACAGGGATCACTTCGGCCCCTAGCAGGCGCATGCGGAACACGTTCGGGGCCTGTCGCTGCACATCATGCGCGCCCATATAGACCACGCATTTCAAACCGAACTTGGCGCAAACGGTGGCTGTGGCCACGCCATGCTGTCCGGCGCCGGTCTCGGCAATGATCCGGGTCTTGCCCATGCGCCGCGCCAGAATGATCTGGCCCAATACGTTATTGATCTTGTGCGCGCCGGTGTGGTTCAGCTCATCGCGCTTCAGATAGATTTTGGCGCCACCCAGATGCTCGGACAGGCGCTCGGCATAATATAGTGGCGAGGGGCGTCCCACATAGTTGGCCCACAGATCATCCATCTCGGCCCAAAATGAGGCATCGTCCTTGGCCTTTTCATATTCCTCTTCCAGCGCCAGGATCAGCGGCATCAGCGTTTCGCTGACAAAACGCCCGCCGAAAATGCCGAAACGGCCCTGCTCGTCTGGGCCGGACATGAAGGAATTGAAAAGATCGTTGGCCATGGGTGTCTCCATCGTCGTACCCGTTGTTCATAGGAGGTAGCGGCGGGATTTGCCATGGCAAAACGCACATGGGAATCCTTAGATGTGATACCTTAACCGGCCCGAATTGCAGCGTCTACAAACGCACGAACCATCGCGGCATCCTTGATGCCCGGTGCACTTTCCACGCCCGAGGCGACATCGACCTGACGCGCGCCCGTCATACGGATGGCCTCGGCCACATTTCCGGGGTTCAACCCACCGGCCAGCATCCAGGGCTTGCGCCAGTATTTGCGCCCAGCCAGCAAACGCCAGTCAAACGCCAGCCCGTTTCCACCCGGCAGAACCGAGCTCTTTGGCGCCTTGGCATCTATCAGCAACTGATCGGCAACATCGCAATAAGTATCAATGGCGGCCAGGTCTTCGGCATCTGCAACACCAACCACCTTGATAACAGGCAACCCATAGCGCGCCTTGATTTCCTGCACCCGCTCGACAGATTCTGAGCCATGCAGCTGCAACATGTCAAAAGGGGCGACTGCGGTAATACTGTCCAACAACTCATCCGTGGCGTTCACAACCAAGGCGACCTTTGCAACCCCAACGGGGACATGCTCGAACAAAGCTGCTGCCTGTTGAGGCGAAACATATCGAGGCGATTTCGGAAAGAAGTTGAAACCAAGATACCGTGCACCCGCATCAGCTGCTGCGCGCACGTGATCTGGTGCAGTCAGGCCGCAGATTTTAACCGATACATCCGACATTCCGGGCCTCAGCTGGCCTCATCCAACAGGGCGAGAACTTCGTCCTGTCCTTCGTTCTGCGCTTTCTTGAGCTTCTTGACCTCACGCTCAAGCTTGCGCACTTCACCTTTGCTGGCGGTAGCATCGCGGCGGTGCTTGTGTTCGCGCAGCCATTCCCAAAGAAAGCCAATGACCAAGCCAGCGACGATGCCACCCAGAACCACCACGAACAGCGGCAACGAGGCGCTGAAATTGAAGCCAAGCAAATCGGCTATAGCCGAGGGAATAAGCGTCAGCTCAACCGCTTCGCGGTTGGCCAGAGAGACTGAAATCAAGACGATCCCGAGGACCGCGAGAAAAGCATATCGAAGGTAGCGCATCATGGCCTAGGCTTTACCGTTCAACCGGTCCCTTAGCAACTTGCCAGTTTTGAAAAACGGAACACATTTTTCTTCGACCTGCACAGTTTCGCCGGTACGCGGGTTACGACCCACACGGGCATCGCGCTGTTTCACTGAAAACGCCCCAAAGCCTCTCAGTTCAACCCGATCCCCTCGCGCCATCGCATTCGTTACTTCTTCGAACACGGTATTCACGATTCGCTCGACGTCACGCTGATAAAGATGCGGGTTCTCGTCGGCGATTTTCTGAATCAGTTCTGAACGGATCATGTGCGTTACCCTCCCAGGCGACCGGTTAACCTTGCCTATTATTCTGAACAGTATAGGAAAAAACTGGGTTCGGGGGAACGTAAACTCTGCGGGCAAAGGTTGAAAATTACAGTTAAGTAACGCGATTTTTTGCCAGTTCATGTAATTTGCCTGACAAATGTATGAACTTAAGACCCAATTAGCCTGAAAATGCGAACATGTTGATTCGCAACAAAAACGGCCCCGCGCTTTCACACGGGGCCGTAAATTCGGCTTGACTGAGGCTCGGACTTAGTCGCCCGACTTCAGCGCTGCACCCAGGATATCGCCCAGCGATGCGCCCGAGTCGGAAGAACCGTACTGTTCCACGGCCTCTTTCTCTTCGGCGATCTCACGTGCCTTGATCGACAGACCCAGACGACGGGTCTTGCTGTCGACATTGGTGACGCGGACGTCGACCTTGTTACCGACCGAGAAACGCTCTGGGCGCTGTTCGGCACGGTCACGGCTCAGGTCGGAACGACGGATGAACGACTTCATACCTTCGTACTCGACCTCGATGCCGCCATCTTCGATCGCGGTGACCTCAACGGTGATGATCGAGCCACGCTTCACGCCGCCCACGGCTTCGGCGAACTTGTCACCGCCCAGGGCTTTGATCGACAGCGAGATACGCTCTTTCTCGACATCCACTTCAGACACAACGGCCTGTACCACGTCGTTCTTGTGGTAGTTCTGGATGGCATCCTCGCCACGCTCGTCCCAGGACAGATCGCTGAGATGAACCATGCCGTCGATGTCGCCTTCGAGGCCAATGAACAGACCGAATTCGGTGATGTTCTTGACTTCGCCTTCGACTTCGGTGCCCTCGGGGTGTGTTTCTGCAAACACTTCCCACGGGTTGCGCTGAGTCTGCTTCAGGCCCAGAGACACGCGACGCTTGGCGCCATCGATTTCCAGAACCATGACGTCGACTTCCTGGCTGGTCGAAACGATCTTGCCGGGGTGGACGTTTTTCTTGGTCCAGGACATCTCGGACACGTGCACCAGACCTTCGACACCGGCTTCCAGCTCGACGAACGCGCCGTAGTCGGTGATGTTGGTGACGCGACCCTGATGAACCGAGCTCAGCGGATACTTGGCTGCAACCAGATCCCACGGATCTTCCTGCAGCTGCTTCATGCCCAGGCTGATGCGGTGGGTCTCTTTGTTGATCTTGATGACCTGAACGTTGATGGTCTCGCCGATCGTCAGGATCTCGGACGGGTGGTTCACACGGCGCCATGCCATGTCGGTGACGTGCAGAAGGCCGTCAACGCCGCCCAGGTCAACAAACGCACCGTATTCGGTGATGTTCTTGACGACGCCTTCGACGGTCTGACCTTCGGTCAGGTTGCCGATAACCTCGGCGCGCTGTTCGGCACGCGATTCTTCCAGGATTGCGCGGCGCGAAACAACGATGTTGCCACGGCGACGGTCCATTTTCAGAATCTGGAACGGCTGCTTCAGACCCATCAGAGGGCCAGCGTCGCGTACGGGGCGCACGTCAACCTGCGAGCCGGGCAGGAACGCAACTGCACCACCCAGATCGACGGTGAAGCCACCTTTGACACGACCAAAGATTGCACCTTCGACGCGCTGGTCGTCGGCATATGCTTTTTCCAGACGGTCCCATGCCTCTTCACGGCGGGCCATCTCACGTGAGATGACAGCTTCGCCACGGGCGTTTTCTGCGGCGCGCAGGTAAACTTCAACCTCGTCACCAACAGTAATTTCAGGGGCTTCGCCAGGATTTGCGAATTCTTTCAGATCAACGCGGCCTTCCATTTTGTAGCCGACGTCGATGATGGCTTGGCCGGCTTCGATCGCCAGAACCTTACCTTTGACAACAGAACCCTCTTCGGGCGTGTCCATTTCGAAGCTTTCATTAAGGAGGGCTTCGAATTCCTCCATGGTTGTATCAGCCATCTGGCAGTGTTTTCCTTTACATAACGTTTTTGCTGGCCGAGCGGTTGTCTCCGCCGGTCTTAGTGGATTGGTCAGACGATCTGACATATACCGCAAAACAAAGAGGGCCGGTTGGTCCGACCCTGCTCGTCTCATTGTTTTATGGCTCAAATCGCCTTGTCGACGCGCGCTCTATAACGGGTTCGCACAGGCGCTGCAAGTTTTACCGTGCATATCACAAAATAACACGCAAACCCCAGCCTTGCATGGCTGAGGTCGGGTCGATTTGTATTCTTCTTCAGCTCCGAAAGGACAGAGCGCCTAAAACAGTTGCAGGTCTTTTGAACCGCTTTGGATTTCGGCGAAATTCGGCATGTTCTGGACCGCCAAAGGTACCGGGGCCGCGCCCGGCATCGCGACTGTTGGCTTCGCTGCTGCGGCCTTTCCAAAGGCTGGGCGCTCTAGCTCACCCCGGATATCGCGCAGCAGGGTTTTGTGATCAGGCATTGATCTGAGTATCTGCGCAAGATCCACTTTCGCGCCTTTCCACCACTGGAACCAGATCGGTTTCTTCAACGGCCGCAAGCGATCGCGGATGCCGGCACCATAGCCCGTATCATAGACCTGCTTACCCAAAAGAACCGTTTGATAGACGCGGAAATCGAAAAGCGTTGCAAACTCGATATCTCGTTCCAAAGGCAGGCGGTGCTGCCACAGCTCAAGGTTCTCGGCCAGCCGATCCGGTATCTTCATTTCGGTCCGCGCGTCGATCCAATATTGATCATCCGTGCGGTTGCCCAAGCGGTAGTGCAGACAAATGAAATCCAGAACCTCGTCATAGAGCTTGTCCATTTGCTTGTTATATCTCGCCCGCAGCGACGGTTCGATGTCCCGCGTGGGCAGATGCTCGGCGAACCAGCGCACCGCATGATCAATCATGTGGATCGCTGTACTTTCCAGCGGTTCGATGAACCCTCCGGCCAGTCCGATCGCCACACAATTCTTGACCCAGGCATTGCGCACTCGTCCGATACGCATCGGGATCACACGCGGCGTCGCACCTTTGCCGCTATCGCCCAGCCATTCGAGGTATTCATCCGCCGCCTGTTCATCCGTGCGATGCGCGGATGAGTAGACATAGCCCGTGCCCACACGGTTAAAGAGCGGCACCCGCCAGGTCCACCCCGCACCAAGTGCGGTGGACCGTGTGACGCTTTCAATTTTTTCTGGATCCGGGTGCTCGATCTGCAACGCCATGGCGCGGTCGTTGGGCAGATAGTCAGAATAATCCATGAATGGCTCGCCCAGCGCCTTGTTGATAATCAAGCCGCGAAACCCGGTGCAATCCACGACCATCTCAATGTCATGGCGGCCTTTCTTTTCCAGCATCAGATGACTGACATTGCCCTGCTCATCCAGCTCGACCGATTTCACCTCGTCCTGGATGTGCTCAACGCCGCGCTTGGTGCAAACCCTGGTCAACATGCCTGCAAACTTCACAGCATCCAGATGATAGGCATAGCCGAACCGCTGCTCAAACTCTGGCTGACCCAGTGGCCGCCCACCTTTGCACAGGCGCGCCAGATCATCATGGGGCGAGATGGACTGCGTGAAATCCCTATCGCCATTGCCAAAGCGCAGGAAGTATTCTGCGGGCTCTAACCCCTCTAACAACTGGCCATGCGCAAAAGGGTTCACGTAATCAATGCGATTGCCCTTGGCGTCCTTGTTCCAATTACAAAACTTCACGCCCAGCTTGAACGAGGCGTTGGTCTCACGGAAGAAATCCCGCTCTGAAATGCCGGCCTGGCGCAGCGTGACCGGCATCCGTGGAACCGTGGCCTCGCCGACGCCCACAGTCGAGATATTGGGGCTTTCGATCAGGCAGATACGCGGGCGATCCTTGGGTGCTGACGTGCGTGAAAACACCATTTCCAGGATCATCGCGGTCATCCAACCTGCCGTGCCGCCACCCACAATGGTGATCTTGCGCAAACGATTATTCATATTTTCTGTCCCTGTTGGTTTTGGGGTTTTTTAGCCGCCTGCCCTTTTTGATTTTGGGGCTTGTAAAGCAGCTTTCCCTTTTTGCCTGAGAGAAACTATAACAGCTTTCCTGCATCCAGCTAGGCACTATGACGGCCGAACCTGCATACATGCCGGGTCATCAGACCCGGCAACACAGGCCGCTCGCCACTGCGCGACTTTCTTTAGGATGGTGGATGCTGCGAGAAAGGAAATGCGCAAGTACCGGCCCTGCGTCAGATATCCTCGCCTTTTTTCAGAAGCTCTTCGATCAGAGCGCGCTGAAGATCATTGCTATCGCCGCCGCCAAATTCCGCAACTCCGCTGGAATACAAGGTGCCGTAGGTGTTGGCGATGTTCACCGTCTGGGCCAGCCCCGAGATCAACTGATCCCTTTCTAGCCGCGACAAGGGGTGGATGAACGCAGCCCACAAGGTGCCATTGGCAATCGCATATCGCGCATCCAGGGTACTGTCGAAATTCGCCTGCATCATCCGTTGCATGTCCTGAGCACTCAGATCTTCGACACTTTGGATCGACACCATGGCCCGCATCCGGTCCGCATTGACGTCGGTAATCACCAGAACGGGAACCTCCGCGATGGTAAGCTGAAAGCCTGGCCCAAGAGGCTCTGTCTCGGGGTCAAGCGCAAACAATATCTTGCCCAAACGCTCGTAGGTCATTGGCGGTTCTGCCTCTTGCGCTGAAAGCGCACTGGCGAGAAAGGTAAAAATCAAAATCAGGCGGAACATCGATTACCTCCGGCAGATGTCGATACAAAGGTAATCGACGCCTCGGGCGCTGGCCAAACAAAGCTTAGTGAACAAAGTTGTGTTTGCTCTGGCAAACGGCCCTAGGGCAGAACTGGTTCGATGACCTCAATCGCGCGGGCGAGAGCTGCGTCAATGCTCAGGTCCGAGGTATCCAGTATGACCGCATCCTCAGCTGGCTTCATAGGTGCCGTGCTGCGTTCGGCATCCCGAGCGTCCCGCTCACGCACATCGGCCAACACCTGTGAGCGTGTAACCTCATGGCCCTTGGCGTCCAGTTCCAGAAACCGTCTCTCAGCGCGCACTTCGGCGCTGGCGGTGACAAACAGTTTAACCTCGGCCCGCGGGCAAATAACGGTTCCGATGTCACGACCGTCCAACACTGCACCGCCCGCGCGGCGCGCAAAGGCGCGCTGAAAATCGACCAATGCAGCCCGCACCTCGGGGATAACTGCAACTTTCGAGGCCGCTTGCGCGATTTCAGCCGTGCGCAGATCACCCTGATCCAGGTCCTCGGCAGTCAGCGTTTGCGCGGCACTAACCGGGTCGGCACCTTCCAGCGTTCTGCGGCCAACCGCACGGTAAAGCAGGCCGGTATCGAGATGCGCAAACCCGAAATGGGCGGCAACGGCATTGGAAATCGTGCCCTTCCCCGCTGCTGCCGGGCCATCGATTGCTATGGTGAAACTGGCAACTGCCATCGCATTTACCGGTTGTTTCGCTGCAGCCGCGCACCAAGGCCAGCCATCAACGGTTCGAAGATCGGGAAAGACGTTGCGATCGGGCCGCCATCGTCGACTCCGACCGGATTTTTCGCCCCCATACCCATAACCATAAAGGACATCGCGATCCGGTGATCCAGAAAGCTCTCACAGGTGCCGCCGCCGGGAACATTGCCAATTCCCAAACCATCCACAGACCACCAATCATCGCCCTCATCGACGGTGACGCCATTAACGCGCAGGCCGCGGGCCATCGCATCAATACGGTCGCTTTCCTTGACGCGCAGTTCTTTTACGCCACCCATCATTGTGGTGCCTGTGGCATTTGCCGCGACCACAGATAGAACCGGGTATTCGTCAATCATCGAGGCCGCTCGTTCCGGAGGAACCGAGATTCCTTTCATATCGGGGGAATACCGGGCACGTAGATCCGCGACCGGTTCACCACCCTCTTCGCGCTCATTTTCATAGGTCAAGTCAGCACCCATCTCACGCAGAGTGGTAAACAGACCCGCGCGGGTCGGGTTCAGGCCGATGCCCGGAACCAGAACATCAGATCCGGGCGTGATCAGCGCAGCACAGACCGGAAAGGCCGCGCTGGAGGGATCACGGGGCACAACGATGATCTGCGGTTTCAACTCAGGGCGACCGGTCAGGGTGATCACCCGCCCCTCATCGGTATCCTCGACCGTGATTTCAGCCCCGAATCCGGCCAGCATCCGCTCGGAATGGTCCCGGGTCGCTTCGGCCTCAATCACCACGGTCTTGCCCGGTGCGTTCAGACCTGCCAACAAAACGGCAGATTTCACCTGTGCGGAGGGAACAGGAACCTCGTACTTTACTGGGACAGGGTCTGCTGCACCCACAATCGTCATAGGTAGGCGCCCCCCGGTGCGTCCCACAGATTGCGCACCAAACAACGCCAGAGGATCGGTTACCCGCGCCATAGGGCGTTTGTTGAGGCTGGCATCCCCCGTGAATGTCGCGGAAATCGCAGAGGTCGCCATCGCACCCATGATCAACCGAACGCCGGTGCCCGAGTTGCCGCAGTCAATAACCTGATCGGGTTCGGCAAAGCCACCGACGCCCACACCATGGACTGACCATTCGCCACCCCCGTGATCTGTCACCTCAGCCCCAAAGGCACGCATCGCCTTTGCGGTGTCCAGAACGTCCTCACCCTCCAACAGACCGGTGATCCGGGTTTCACCCACGGCCATCGCGCCCAGGATCAGCGATCGGTGCGAGATCGACTTGTCACCAGGCACCTCGGCCGCTCCGGTCAGCGGACCGCAAGGGTGCGAGGTCATCGGGATGGGCGTGCCGTGTCCGGACATGGGGGCTCCTGTTTTCGCTATCAGTTCCCAAGCCGATTAGCGAATTGGGGGCGCTTGGTCCAGCCGCAATCAGTCGTTGCGGCGGAAGGTCAGGTAATGCGGTGTCCGCCCTTCGCGCAGGGCCTTCTGCTCATAGCGCGTGGAAATCCAGTCTTCCCAAGGCTCACGCCAATCGGTGGGGCGTTCCGCCAACCATTCGAAACCAGCGCCCGGCACCTCTTCCAACGTTTGGCGGACATAGTCGGGAATATCTGTGGCAACGCGAAAGATCGCGCCCGGTTTCAACGACCGCGCCAACGGCTCCAGATGCTCTGGGGTCACGAACCGACGGCGGTGATGCCGGGTTTTGGGCCAGGGATCGGGGTACAGAAGAAAGGCGCGTGATATGCTGGCTTCGGGCAAGACATCAAAAAGATCGCGCGCATCGCCGGGATGCACCGCCAGATTCTCGACCCCAGCCTTGCGAATCTTGCCCAACAGCATGGCGACACCGTTGATATAGGGTTCTGCCCCAATGATACCGATATCGGGATTGCTGGCCGCCTGATGCACCAGATGCTCGCCGCCGCCAAAGCCGATCTCAAGCCAGACATCCTTGCCACCGAACAGGGCCTTCAGATCCAGCGGACTGCGTTCAGGATTGCTTTCCCAGTCCACAGCACCCGGAGACAGCGCATCGAGGTCTTCGCTTAGATACGTCTTTTGGCTTTGCTTCAGGGTCTTGCCTTTGAAGCGGCCATAAAAGTTTCTGCGGGGGCGTTGGGGGGTCTGGGTGCTCATGGCGGTGCCCATACTGCGGGGACGGCTCAGAGGCAAGGGGCGGCGGCAGAGCAGAATAGCCGCCGCCTCTCTTCCATTTCCCAAGAAATAGGCGCGCCCGCAAGGGCGCACCTATTAATAACAGTCAGATCAAACCGCCGCTTTCAACGCGTCTGCTAGATCTGTGCGCTCCCAGCTGAAACCTCCATCCGCTTCCGGCTGGCGGCCAAAATGGCCATAGGCTGCTGTGCGCTGATAGATCGGCTTGTTCAGCTCCAGATGCTGACGGATGCCACGTGGGGTCAGGTCCATCACCTGGCCGACGGCTTTTTCAATCCGATCATCCGCGATCTGCCCCGTGCCATGCGTATCCGCATAGATCGACAGAGGCCGGGAAACGCCAATGGCATAGCTCAACTGGATCGTGCAACGCTCGGCCATCCCCGCGGCTACGACATTCTTAGCCAGATAACGCGCGGCATAAGCCGCCGAACGGTCCACCTTGGTCGGGTCTTTACCCGAAAACGCTCCGCCACCATGAGGCGCTGCACCACCATAAGTGTCCACGATGATCTTACGACCGGTCAGACCGGCATCTCCGTCCGGACCGCCAATGACGAACTTGCCGGTTGGGTTGACGTGCCAATCGGTCTGATCGGTCAGCCAACCCTCGGGCAGAGTTTCGGTGATATACGGCTCAACAATGGCACGAATATCAGCCGAGCTCAGCGTCTCATCCAGATGCTGGGTCGACAGAACGATCGAGCTGACGCCAACCGGCTTGCCATCCTGGTAGATCACTGACAGCTGCGATTTCGCATCCGGGCCCAGCGCAGGCTCGGTCCCGTTCTTGCGCACCTCGGCCAGACGGCGCAGGATTGCGTGGGAATACTGGATCGGCGCAGGCATAAGCGCGGGTGTCTCGGTGGTAGCATAGCCGAACATGATGCCCTGATCACCAGCACCTTCGTCCTTGTCACCCGACGCATCTACGCCCTGCGCAATATGTGCAGATTGCTCATGCAGCAGGTTCGTAACTTCTACCGTCTCGTGGTGGAACTTATCCTGCTCATAGCCGATATCCTTGATACAGGCGCGGGCGATCTCGTCGATGCGGCCCATATAGTCATGCAGCTTGTCCTGATCAGACAGCCCCACTTCGCCGCCGATCACCACGCGATCCGTTGTCGCAAAGGTCTCGCACGCAACGCGTGCCTCGGGTTCTTCGTTCAGAAATGCGTCTAGTACGGCGTCGGAAATACGGTCACAAACCTTATCCGGATGCCCTTCGGAAACGGATTCCGAAGTAAAGGTATAGTTCTGTCGGGACATACAAGTGCTCCATTAAGATTACCCCGTCACGCCAGGAAGCCGTTGTGATGGGCACAAGAGGGGATAAGCCCCCCGAAACCGAGGGTCAATGCGAAATCATAGGTTTCGCCGCCGCAGCCCGTACCATAACAGGCTAAACAGCACCAATAGCACGGCAAAGACAGGATTATCCCCCATTCGGGAATATGCTGTCGCCGACTGAGGCGCCGGAAGTCCGGCATCAATATAGCCCGCCTGCCCAAGCGGCAGGGCCTCGGTGATCCGGCCCAGCGGGTCAATCATGGCAGAGACGCCGGTATTGGCCGAACGCATCATGGGCAGCCCCTGCTCGATGGCGCGCATCTGTGCCTGAGCCAGGTGCTGATACGGTCCCGAGCGCGTTCCGAACCACGCATCATTGGTGATTTGCAGAAGGAAATCAGCGCGCCCCGGCGCGGATAGGACATCCTGGGTGAACACAGCTTCGTAGCAGATCAACGGCAGCGCTTTACCCAATGGGCCTGCATCCAGCAGCGCCGCCCCCGACCCGGCGCTGAACCCATGTCCGGTGGTTGCAGCCATGCCATAGATCCCGAACCGCGCCATCACGTCGCCAAACGGAACATATTCGCCAAAAGGCGCAAGATGATGTTTGTCGTACAGCCCCTGCTGAGCCCCATCCACATCAAGGTAGATCATCGAGTTGTAGATACGCGGCCCGTCGCCTCGTTGAATTCCCAGAACAACCGGCGTGCCTCGCGCCGCCTCGGCGATGGCATCCAGATACGGCTGCGCGCTGCCCAGCCAGGCGGGAACCGAGGTTTCAGGCCAAACGATCAGGTCAGGCTGTGGTTCGGCGGCAGTAAACTCGATCTGACGTGCGAAGAACAGAGGTGCAAACTCTGGATCCCATTTCTGATGTTGCAACGCATTGGGCTGAACCAAGCGAACGATATGTCCCGTTTCGACCACAGCGGGCCGCGTCCCCGCATAGCCCAAAGCCAATGCGACCGATGCCACGCTGATGCCCAAGGGCACGAATACTCCGGAACGCAGCGCCAAAGCCGCCCCTAGTGGCAGCGTCGACACCAAGGTCAGCGCCCCAAGCCCGTAAGGCCCAAAAAGTGACAGTAGCTGCGCAACAGGGGTCTCGACCCAGACCTGCGCCAGCCCGGCCCAGGGGAACCCGGTCAGAACATAACCGCGGGCACATTCCGCCAAGGAGATTGCCAAGGCGAGAAACAACGCCTGTGAAACCCCGCGCGTGCCGGGCCTGCGAGCAACCCAGAATGCCAGCCCCCAGAACAGCGCCAAACCACCAGCCATGAAGACCAAAGCAAACGGAGCCATCCAAGCGTGACGATCGGCGTCCACCAGAAACGGCTCGACAATCCAGCTGAGTGCATGGGCGAAATACCCGGTCCCAAACGCCCAACCGATCCACGCCGCACGCGCACGTGTCTCGGTGCTCTGAAATATCGGTGCGACCAACACCAACGCCAATACAGAAGCCACCCAATACCCAAAGGGAGCCAGACCAAATGCAGCCAGCCCTCCCAACAAACCAGAAAGGACAAATCTAAGCCAAATGGGCCAAGCCCGTATCAGGTTCATGCAACGATATCCGGCAGCATGACACGCAGCCGTTTGATGCGCCGCGGATCCGCATCAATCACCTCAAATTCAGGCCCTTCCGGATGCAGAACAACCTCTCCTCGTGCTGGAACCCGTCCGGACAACATGAAGACCAACCCGCCAAGCGTGTCGATCTCTTCCTCATCGACATCCTCGTGGCTGGTTAGGGATCGCCCGATCTCGGCTTCGAAATCTTCAAGGGGTATCCGCGCCTGCACCACATAACATCCAGGTTTTTCCTGAACCCAAAGTTGGCTTTCATCCGCGTCATGTTCGTCCGCGATCTCACCAACAACCTGTTCGATCAGGTCTTCGATCGTCAGCAACCCGTCGACACCACCATATTCGTCGATCACCAATGCCATGTGGCGGCGCTCGGTTTGCATTTTGGTCATCAGCACACCGATCGGCATCGATGGCGGCACGAACAGCAATGTCCGCAACATCGACACCAGATCAAACTCAGTCGAGCCGCCGTTGAACCCGTGCGTCAAAGCGAAATCTTTCAGGTGGATAAAGCCCAAAGGCGTATCCAGCGTTCCTTCATATACAGGTATCCTGGACAGACCGCTTTCCCGGAAAACCTGGGCCAGCTCATCTTTAGATATCGTCGACGGTACTGACACGATCTCGACCGTAGGAATCGCCACGTCCTCGACCCGCATCCGGCGCAGGTTAATCATGCCGCGAGGTTGAGCCGGATCGACCTCTTGCCCATTGACCTCAGAAGCCGAGTCTTCACTCTGCGTTGAGAACGCATCCACTATTCGAGAGAAAAGTCCTGGTCTCTCAGTGACATTTTCGTTGCCGTCCTTCGGTTGCGCGCCCTGCGCCGCCATAGAACTGCCGTCTGTTTCGCCCATTTTCCCATTCCAAATGATAAGCCGAAAGGCTCGCTCTAAGCATTATATGGGTCATCAATACCCAGTTTGCCAAGTATCTCCACCTCAACACCCTCCATCAGCGTGGCGTCGAGATCACGAATGTGATCATAACCCAGCAAATGCAACAGGCCGTGAACGATCAGATGTGTGACATGATCATCCATGTTTTTCCCTGCCTCCGCCGCCTCGCGAGCACAAGTATCATAAGAAATCGCGATATCGCCCAGAGCAATTTCCCCTGAGAAATCGGGTTCAGGGAGTATCGGAGTCTGCCCGGCGGAATCCGCAGCCAAATCTTCGGCTGGCCAGCTAAGCACATTGGTCGGTGACGCCTTTTCGCGGAATTCCGTGTTCAACTGGGCGATCCGTGCATCGTCGCATCCCAGCAGGCTAACCTCACACTGGTCCGCATCAAGATCGCAATGATCCAAAACCGCCCTTGTGGCGCGCTCTGCCAAAAATTCGAGCCCGTCCCAGCGCGGGTCTTCAACCGATAGTTCCAGGTTCATGCCACCATGTCCAAAATCCCGATACCGGGACCCAGAAGATCAACCCGTTTCACGGCCCGTATCGGCCTCATACGCTTCGATGATCGCGGCGACAAGTGGGTGCCGGACAACATCCTTGGAGGTGAAATAGTTGAAGCTGATATTTGGTATCGTGCTCAACAGCCGTTCTGCATCCGCCAATCCCGACTGAACTCCGCGCGGCAGGTCAACCTGTGACCGGTCGCCTGTTATGACCATGCGGCTGCCTTCGCCCAAACGGGTCAGGAACATTTTCATCTGCATGGTCGTGGCGTTCTGCGCCTCATCCAGCACAACGAAGGCGTTCGCGAGCGTACGGCCACGCATGAACGCCAGAGGTGCAATCTCGATGCGCTTTTCCTCGATCAGCTTGGCCAGTTGTTTCCCGGGCAAAAAATCATTCAGCGCATCATAGAGCGGCTGCATATAGGGATCGACCTTGTCCTTCATGTCGCCAGGTAGATATCCCAGCTTTTCGCCCGCTTCGACGGCGGGACGACTGAGGATGATGCGGTCGACATGCCCGCCGATAAACATCGATACGCCAACGGCCACGGCCAGATAGGTCTTACCTGTGCCCGCCGGACCTATGCCAAAGGCCAGCTCATTGTTGAACAAGGACTGAACATAGACCTTTTGGGCGTCAGTACGCGGCTCGACCAGCTTTTTGCGGGTTTTGATCTCAACCGAACCACCCTTGAACATCTCAAGCTGATCGCCATCCCGGCTGCCGGTTCCTGTCTCCGACCCGCCCATGCGAAGTTCGCGGTCTACATCCGCTGCTTCTACGTCACGACCACCTTCCAGGCGGGTATACAGCGCTTGCAGAACTTCGATCGCCTGTTTTTGGGATTCGTCGTCACCCATGACAACCAGTTGGTTGCCACGGCGCACGATCTGCACGGTCAGCTTCTGTTCGATTTCGGTCAGGTTGCGGTCATATTCGCCGCAAAGATCTATCAATAACCGATTGTCTGGAAATTCAACAAACGCTTCCCGCTGGGGCGTTTCATTTTGCGGTGGGTTCAGGGCACCAATGGCCAATCCGCTCTCCTGTCTGGGCGTTTCACCCCAAGCGTAGACAACATTTCTTGGTGGGCGCAAGCCAGAGATTCAAATTTTCCGTACAGAATGGTAAAACCGCCGATCAAGTTGGAGGCACCGCGAACGTTCCATACAGGCAAACCTAGAACTGATAGTTCAGGCCAAACCGCAAACCACGGTAACGGGGCGTCGATTTGGTCGTAAACCCGTTGTCAAATTCGACGGTTTCAGAATCGAACCGGACGTATTCATATTCCCCAGTGATCGACCAGTTCTCATTCAGTTTGTGCTCGGCGCCAATGCTGGCCGAGAACCCTTTTCGACTGTCTTTATCCTGAAAGGACTGGGTTGTTGCCCCGGATGTAATCGAACTGGTCGTGGTTATATCGCCATGCACGTAACCAACGGAAATAAAGTATAACACTCTGCCACTTGGGTTTGTCAGACCGTTCCGAAAGCGAATTGAGATGACATCCGAAATCTCTGAACCGCCATTGACGACCGAGGTTCCGATCTGCGTCGACACTTCATCGTCCAGAGATCCGAAATCATAGCCCAACTCGACCCCATAGACGTAGTCACGCCCGCCTTTTGCGGGCAGGAGACCGCGCCAACCGCCCCGAATACCACCGTAACTGCCGGTGAGGTCCAATTCGCCGACAGCAAACGTATCTGTAGGCGTCGTCAGGCCAAAGCGGTCCGAGCCGCTGGTCGAATAGCCGGCTGTCAAGCCCAGATAGAAGGCGCTAACATCGCTGCCATAACGTGCTGACGATATTACCGGCGGTTCAGATAAATCCGGATCCAGATTCCCTGCGGCAGCGGAATTGAGTACCAGAAACAACGCGGCCATTGCGGGAAGGGCAACCCTGATATTAGACCCTGCACTAAATCTCAAATTTTTCACTCGCACCCTCCGTCATCCCGATCCGACACCAGGATCAGCACTGATATGCCGTTTCAGGAGGCGTTAGCCTAGGCCCCGAAAAAACCTGACTTTTCTCGGAACATAATTCCAAGTGATAAATCAAGGGTAAATCTTGGAAACAAATACCAGCGATGGTATCCGCATCACAGATAAAGGACGGGTCAGAGCAACTGCCCCGCCAGAGAATTCGCACCTGATCCGATGATCAAAACGTCCCGCAACGCGCCGATTTCCACATCCGCATCAGAGACGTGAACCGAATGAAGATATTCAGATTTTCCCACCATCTGTCCCGGCAACCGGCCGGTTTTTTCGAACAGAACGCGGACTTTGCGTCCAACCATGGCATCCTGAATTTCGCGTTGATGACGCGTGATCAATCCCTGCAGCCGCTGTAGGCGGTCATCCGCCACCCCAGGATCAACCTGAGACCGCTCGGCTGCGGGCGTTCCCGGGCGCGTCGAATACTTGAACGAATAGGCATAGCCGTATTTGACTTGCTCGACCAAATCCATGGTGGCCTGAAAATCTTCGTCGGTTTCTTCAGGGAACCCAACGATGAAATCACCAGACATGACAATATCCGGACGCGCAGCGCGGATACGCTCAATCAGACGCAAATAGCTTTCGGCTGTGTGACTGCGGTTCATCCGCTTCAGAATGCGATCCGAACCCGACTGGACCGGTAAATGAAGATAGGGCATCAGTTTTTCGCAGGTGCCGTGCGCCTCGATCAGGTCGTCGGCCATGTCGTTCGGGTGCGACGTGGTAAAGCGGATGCGCTCTAGCCCGTCGACCTTGTTCAACTCCCAAATCAGTCCCGCCAGCGTCATGTCGCCGTTCGGCCCAGCCCCGTGATAGGCGTTGACGTTCTGACCCAGCAGAGTGATCTCGCGCACGCCACGTTCGACCAGATCCTGTGCCTCGCGGATGATACGGTCCACCGGACGGCTGACTTCGGCGCCTCGGGTATAGGGCACGACACAAAAGGCACAGAATTTATCGCAGCCTTCCTGAACGGTCAGAAAAGCGGTGGGGCCACGTTTGGCTTTGGGACGATTCTTGAGCTTTTCGAACTTGTCCTCTTCGGGGAAATCCGTGTCCAGTGCTTTGGCGCCTTCGCGCGTCTTGGCTTCCATCTCAGGCAGACGGTGATAGCTTTGCGGGCCAACCACCAGATCGACCAGGGGCTGACGGCGCATGATTTCTTCGCCCTCGGCCTGCGCGACGCAGCCCGCGACCCCGATCTTGAGATCGGGTTTTTCGGCTTTCAACCCTTTGAAACGCCCCAGCTCGGAATAGACCTTTTCGGCTGCTTTTTCCCGGATGTGACAGGTGTTCAGCAGAATCATATCCGCGTCATCCGGGCTCTGGGTTTCGACATAGCCCTGCCCCCCCAGGGTCTCGGCCATACGCTCGCTGTCATAGACGTTCATCTGGCAACCATAGGTCTTGATGTACAGCTTTTTGGGTTCTGACATGGGGTTGGGCCTTTGCGTTCGCGGGATCGGCGTCATCTATACCCAACGAACGCCGCTTGCAATGCCAGCGCGATTACCCGATTTTGACCGAAAACTCCAGTTGGACGGGGCCGGACAGGCAATGCAGTACGACAGTCTCACTTCTTTCATTCAATCCGGCAAGGCCACGTTGGCCAAAGGTCCGGTTGCGATGATCTTCGCCGAAGACGATGTCGAGATCGACGGCACCATCCGGCACCATCTGAACCTTGGCTTCAAGTCACTGATCGTGTTTATGCCCGAAGCCTTTACGCTGGATCCTGAACTGACCGAGCGTATCCACAGAGTGACACTGACCTGCGCACCAAGAACCGTCGTCTTTGACACGGTTAATCAGGTCATCCGGGCCGCCCCGGATCTTTGGATGTACTACTGCTATAATGCCGAATACCTGTTCTTTCCTTTCTGTGAAACGCGCACGATCGGAGAGTTGCTGGCTTTTCACACCGAAGAACGCCGCAACGCCATGTTGACCCATGTGATCGACCTCTATGCCGATGACCTTGGCGCCTTTCCAAACGGGGTTGCCCCGGATCAGTCCATGCTGGACCGCACCGGGTATTACGCACATGCCCGACACAATGCTGAAGGACACCCGCTGGAAAGACAGCTGGACATATCCGGCGGTTTGCGCTGGCGGTTCGAAGATCACATCCCCTATGAACGCCGCCGCATCGACAGAATCGGGTTGTTCAAATCGCGAGATGATCTGTTGTTACTGCCCGACCACACGTTCAATGAGCCCGAGTACAACACCTATTCCTGCCCCTGGCACCACAATCTGACGGCTGCGATCTGCTCCTTCCGCGCAGCCAAGGCGCTTAAAAGCAACGCGGGGTCGACCTTCGACATCCCCAGTTTCCGCTGGCGCAACTCGGCTCGGTTCCAGTGGTCATCCCAGCAGCTGTTGGAACTGGGGCTCATCGAATCGGGGCAGTGGTTCTAGGCAGCTCAGCGTCGCAGCAGAACCGGGAACCAATCTTCCCGCAAACGCTGCCCGGGCTGCATGTCGTGGCCCGGAAACGGAGGCGAAGTGCGCCCCGGACGTTCCACATATCGCGCATCCTCCCCAACCAACCGCAAGGAAAAAGCACGGCGGCGGCTGTCAGACTGGTTTCCACGCGCGCCATGCAGCGTACGGTAGTTGAAGGCAACCGCGTCACCGGGTTCCATTTCGAATTCAACCACCCTCATACCTTCGGCATCGGGGTCGGGAATGGGGATGTACTGGCCTTCATCCGCGAAAAACCCTTCTTCCGAGACCCAACGCGTGGGCAGAACCTCTTTTTCCCATCTATGTGAACCTGCCACACAACGAAGGGTGGCCTGTGTCACCGGGTCCAATGGCGACCAGAAACTGATCGTCTGACTGCCCTCGACGAAATAGTATGGCCCATCCTGGTGCCACGGCGTTGCCATCGACGTGCCTGGTTCTTTCACCAGAACATGGTCATGGAACATTTGTACGGTTTGCGACTGCATCAGATCCGCTGCGACCTCGGCTGCCGGTGAATTGTGGATCACGTTCTGGAACTGTTCGATACGCGACCAGTTGCAGTAATCATCAAAGAACAGACCGGTTTCGCCCTGTTTTTGGTTGTCCGACGCATATGGTCCGGGTTCAGCCATATTGGCCGCGATGCCGTCACGCAGCGTATCCACGTAGTCGGCGAACAAATCTTTGATCAGAACCACGCCGTCCTGTTGGTATGTGTCAATCATCTCTTGCGTAACCAGGGGGTGTGCCATCTGCGCCTCCGTTCGAATTTAACCTGAATTTGCTCATGAAATTTTCATCTATTCAAATAATATATTTGAAATGTATAGTTAACTTTATGTTATACGTTACCCTACGCCAATATGAATATGTCTGCGCCATCGGACGGCATGGCAGCCTGTCTGCTGCAGCGTTGCATCTAAACGTTTCGCAACCAGCCCTGTCGAATGCGTTGACCCGGGTCGAAGACCAGTTGGGCTATCCGCTGTTTATCCGAAAGCGCGGAGCGGCCATGGCGCTGACACCGCAGGGACGCAGCTTTATTGAAAACGCCGAGGCCCTGCTAACACGTGCCGCACGTTTGGAAAATTCTGGTACAGACGGGACCGCAACCACGCGCCTGCGTCTGGGCTGTTTCGACGACCTCGCGCCTTTCCTGCTGGCAAAGGCTCTGCATAGCCTGCGACAGAACATGCCCGAAGTTGATATCACGTATCGCGTAGACGAATTTCAGGGCCTAATTTCCGGCCTCGTCAATGGTGAGATCGACCTTGCCTTGACTTATGGTCTGACACTGGATGCGGCTTTTTCCACCACCACCTTGTTCACCAATCGACCAATCGCGGTTATGACAAAAGGCCACCCCTTGGCCAATCGGGCGCAGGTATCATTGCAGGATGTCGTGGCCTACCCCCTGATCCTGTCGAACGAGGGACTATCTGCGCAGCATTTCCTGAGTCTCTTCCGTCAACTTGGGCAGAACCCCAATGTCGCACATCGGGCCGCGTCGCCCGAGATCCAACGCAGCCTCGCGGCGCATGGCGAAGGCGTTGCCATCAGCTATGCCAACATTCCTGCCAAGACCAGCTATGACGGGATGCCGTTGGTCAGCATACCTGTGTCAGATGAAATCGCAGCAGAACCCGTTGTTGTGGCACGGCATGGAACAGGCCCTATGGATCCGCATAGCGAAAAGGCACAGCACATCCTGACCGGACTGATGACGTAAATTTACTTTTTACGCAGACGGATCACAACGTCGACTGACGCGATCTCAACCCCTTCAGGCGCGTCGGGCAGTCGCTGGATGACCAGCTGTTCGGACGGAGCATCGCTGAGCCGGCCCTCATCTTCCCAATAGAAATGCGGATGATCATGCGTGTTGGTGTCGAAATAGCTTTTCGATCCGTCAACGGTAATTTCTTGCAGAACCCCGGCATCGCAAAAGGCGCGCAACGTGTTGTAAACCGTCGCCAGAGAAACAGCATCTCCGTTCTGTTTGGCCGATTCAAACAGGCTTTCGGCGGTGACGTGGCGATGGCGGCCATCACCGACCAGCAGCTCTGCCAATGCTACGCGCTGACGCGTCGGACGCAATCCGGCGTGAACCAACCAACCTGTGGCTATGCTCTGGCAATCTGCTGTCATCAGTCCAATACCAATTTGTTGCTGAGGTATATATAAGTGCTGTAGTCAGGTAATTTCAAATGAATTTCATTCGCAGAGAATAATGTAAACACAACATGATGTAGGCCACTGCTCTTGCAGGACCTTGCATACGGGTGCTAGACGAGACCAAATTAGATGGAAAGACCCCTGGCAGGAGAGGCGCAGAATGGCCCAATTCCCAAGCAGCTTTGACAAGGACGATCTGCTGAAATGCGCCCGCGGCGAACTATTCGGCCCCGGGAACGCACAGTTGCCCGCCCCGCCGATGTTGATGATGGATCGGATCACCGAGATTTCGGCCGATGGTGGCGCCCATGGCAAAGGTCATATTCTCGCTGAATTCGACATTACGCCCGACCTTTGGTTCTTTGATTGCCATTTCCCCGGCAACCCGATCATGCCCGGCTGCTTGGGCCTGGACGGTTTGTGGCAGCTGACCGGATTCAACCTGGGCTGGCGCGGCTGGCAAGGGCGCGGCATGGCCGTTGGAGTGGGCGAGGTCAAGCTGACAGGTATGGTACGCCCGGACCGCAAGATGCTGACCTATAAAATCGACTTCAAGAAAGCGATCCAGACCCGCCGCCTGACTATGGGTGTCGCAGATGGTATCGTCGAAGCCGACGGTGAGATGATTTACGATGTCAAGGACATGAAAGTAGTTCTGTCCGAAGCCTGAGCCTGACCGGCCCCAAATAAGGAGCACGCACATGCGTCGAGTAGTTGTCACCGGCTTGGGAGTTGTCTCTTCCATCGGGAACAATGCCGAAGAGGTTCTGACCTCACTCAAGGCCGGCAAGTCCGGCATCGTGGCCAATGACCAGATGGTCGAACATGGCTTTCGCAGCCAGATCGCCGGGTCGCTCAAAATCGACGTTAGCGAACATGTGGACAAGCGCACCCTGCGCTTTATGGGTCCCGGAGCGGCCTATGCGCATATCGCGATGAGCCAGGCGATTGCCGATTCAGGATTGACCGAAGACCAGGTTGCCAACCCACGTACCGGCCTTGTCGCCGGATCGGGCGGACCGTCGACCAGCGCCATGCTGACTGCGCATCAGACCGTTCTGAAAAACGGCGCGACCAAGCGGATCGGCCCGTTTGCAGTTCCTAAATGCATGTGCTCAACCATTTCGGCCAACCTTGCGACCGCCTTCAAGATCAAGGGCATCAATTACTCGATCACTTCGGCCTGTTCGACCTCGTTGCATTGCATCGGCAATGCCGCAGAGCAGATCATGATGGGCAAACAAGATATTATGTTCGCGGGCGGCGGGGAAGAGCTGGACTGGACCTTGTCCTGTCTGTTCGATGCAATGGGTGCCATGTCGTCGAAATACAACGATACGCCCGAAAAAGCTTCTCGTGCATTCGACCAAGACCGCGACGGGTTCGTGATATCCGGCGGAGGCGGTATTGTCGTGCTGGAAGATCTGGAACACGCATTGGCACGCGGCGCCAAAATCTATGCTGAAGTGACGGGTTTTGCAGCAACCTCCGACGGTCACGACATGGTAGCCCCCTCTGGCGAAGGTGGCGAACGCGCCATGCGTCTGGCGCTGGACACCCTGCCCGAAGGCCGCAAGGTCGACTACATCAATGCCCATGGCACCTCGACCCCGGTCGGAGATGTCGGCGAAGTCGAAGCTGTGCGCCGTATTTTTGGCGTGGGAAGCGTGCCGCCGATTTCCTCGACCAAGTCGATGACAGGTCACGCACAAGGTGCGGCTGGCGCGCTGGAGGCTATTTTCTGCCTTTTGATGCTGGAACATGATTTTATAACGCCGTCGATCAACGTCGACACGCTTGCCGAGGGCATCCAGCCCGGAGAAATTGCAACTCAGCTAGTTGAAAATGCAGGTTTGGACAGCGTCATGACCAACAGCTTCGGCTTTGGTGGGACGAACGGGTCCATGGTTCTTTCAAAGTATAACGGGTGAATGGAATGTCAGATCTAATGAAAGGCAAACGCGGCCTCGTTATGGGCGTGGCGAATGACCGTTCGATCGCATGGGGCATCGCAAAGGCCATGCACGAAGCGGGCGCTGAATTGGCATTCACCTATCAGGGCGAGGCATTCGGAAAGCGGCTGGAACCGCTGGCGCAGAGCCTTGGCAGCGATTTCATGGTCGATGCGGACGTCACTGATGACGAGTCGCTGGATCGTGCCTTTGACGAGTTGGCCCAGCGCTGGCCGACCATTGATTTTGTGGTCCACGCCATCGCCTATTCCGACAAGTCCGAGCTTACAGGCCGGTTCCTGGACACCAGCCGGGCGAATTTCAAGAATTCGATGGATATTTCGGCCTATTCGCTGATCGAAGTGGCCCGCCGCGCCTATCCGATGATGAAAGAAAACGGCGGTACGATCCTGACGCTGACCTATCAGGGGTCTAACCGGGTTGTGCCCAACTACAACGTAATGGGTGTGGCCAAAGCTGCGCTGGAATCAGCGACCCGTTATCTGGCCAACGATCTTGGACCTGACGGAATCCGGGTGAACGCAATCTCTCCGGGTCCGATGAAAACTCTGGCCGGTGCGGCCATCGGTGGGGCCCGCAAGACCTTCAAGTTCTGCGACCAGAACGCACCGATGCGCAGCAATGCCACGCTTGAGGCTGTCGGCGGCACCGCGGTTTATCTGGCTTCGGATGCGGGAGCATGCACCTCGGGCGAAGTTATTCGTGTTGATGGTGGCTTCCACGTTCTGGGAATGCCTCAACCGGACCATATGTGACCATTTCTTTCCCTGTCAGTGCCAAGATTTGACCATCTTTCGCAGGCAGGGATAATTGCATGAACAAAGCAGAGCAAATCATCGCCAGCAGCAAGCGGGTTTCCCGCCGAAAACCGGGTTTTCTGGGGTTTAGAGGCCGCGTCGCCTTGATGACCCTAACAATGCTGCTGATGCTGTTTGTATTCTTCACTCAGCCGCATGTACGCGAGATCTTTGCATCATGGACCAGCCTGTTTTCAGGCTGATCCAGATCACGAAACTCAATTCACCGAAACCACTTCGATTTCGAAAATCAGGTCCCTTCCGGCCAGAGGATGGTTCGCGTCCAGCGTGACGGTCACCTCATCAGCCTCGACAACAGTTACCGGCAATGCGTGCCCTTCGGGCGTTTGCATCTGTAACTGGGTGCCGGGTTCAAGCGGGATGTCGTCCGGAATACCTTCGCGTGGAATGCTCTGGCGCATTTCGGGATTGATCGGCCCATAAGCATCAACGCAGGCGATCTCGACACGTTTTTTGTCCCCGGCCACCAGACCAGGCATAGCACTGTCCAATCCGGGAATAATCTGCCCGGACCCCACCTCGAATTCCAGTGGATCGCGCCCTTGTGAACTGTCAAAGACATTCCCGTCCTGCAACGTACCGGTATAGTGGATGCAAACTGTGTCGCCCTGTTTTATCGCTGTCATTTTGGCCTCCGGCCGATAAAAAATTGAGCGGTCAAACCTAGGCAATGAAGCAACATTGTAAACCCTTAGCACTTTTGCAAACCTGCACCGAATGAACGGAGGGGAATTGATGCCGATCACAACCTGCATTTTTGATGCATACGGCACGTTGTTCGATGTGGCCGCAGCCGCAAGGCAAGCTGCATCAGAACCCGGCTTTGAGGCGTTACAGCAGAAATGGCCGGATCTGGCCAATCACTGGCGCCTGAAACAGTTGCAATACACCTGGCTGCGTGCGGTGGCCGATGCACATGCAGATTTCTGGGACGTCACCCAGGACGGTCTGGATTGGGCACTAGAGGCAACGGGGCTGGACCAGCACCCTGCCCTACGCCAGCGCCTGCTTGATCTCTACTGGGAATTACAGGCCTATCCCGAGGTTCCCGAAATGCTGGCCACCCTGAAAGCCGGCGGGATGCAGACTGCGATCTTGTCGAACGGATCACCGCCGATGCTGGATGGTGCGGTTCAATCCGCAGGTATAAGCGGCGTTCTGGATGATATTCTGTCGGTCGAAAGCGTCGGCGTCTTCAAACCGCATGCCAAGGTTTACGATCTGGTCGCGCAGAGGTTCGGCTGCGAGCGCGACGAAGTCTTGTTCGTCAGCTCAAATGGCTGGGACGCGGCGGGGGCCAGTGGCTATGGTTTCGTCACCGCCTGGGTCAACCGTGCGAACGAACCAATGGATCGGTTGCCATGGCAGCCAACGCATGTACTGTCCGACCTGACCTCCATTCCGGAACTTGCAGGACTCTGATGCCCTTTTTTTCGACCAACGACGGCAAACGCCTCTATTTCGAAGACACCGGCAGCGGCAAGCCGGTCCTGTGTCTGGCTGGCCTTACCCGAAACAGCCGGGATTTCTCATTTCTTGCCCCGCACATAACCGATTGGCGGATGATCGCGATGGATTATCGCGGGCGCGGGCAATCCGAGCATGACTCGGATCACGGGAACTATAGCCTGTTACGCGAATCTCAAGACGTGATTGATCTGCTGGATCATCTTGGCCTGGATCAGGTGACCGTGATTGGGACCTCACGTGGAGGCCTGATCGCGATGACCTTGGCCACCACCCACCCAAAGCGGCTGGCGGCTGTTGTGCTCAATGATGTTGGTCCGGTCTTTAACCCATCGGGCATCGCCAAAATAATGGAATATGTCGGCAAGCAACCGGTCTCGAAAACGTATGACGAGGCCGCGCAGGCGCTTCAGCACATGATGGGCCCGCAGTTTCCAGGGATTTCGCTGGAAAGATGGCGGCAGATGGCTGAATTTCAAAATCAGGAAACGACAGAGGGTTTGACCCTGCGCTATGATCCGGCCCTGCGCACAGCGCTGCTGGAACAGGCCGCAGCCGGGGCAATCCCGGATATGTGGATATTCTTCGAGGCCCTGCACGACATCCCAACGGGTGTCATTCGCGGTGAAAATTCCGATCTTCTGAGCGCGCAGACATTGGCCGAGATGCAGAACCGGCATCCAGGGTTGATCTCGGCTACCGTGCCCGATCGCGGACACGTGCCGTTTCTGGACGAACCTCAATCATTGGGCGTTATTCGCAAAGTACTGGACGCGGCATGAGCACACTTGAAATGATCGAAGCCGCAGCCCTGCGTCTGCAAGGGCACGTCAGAGAAACACCAATCCTGACCTCTCCGTTTTTGGATGAAATCGCGGGTCGCCGCGTGTTGGTAAAACCGGAATGCCTGCAGCACACCGGCAGTTTCAAGTTTCGCGGGGCGTGGTCGGCCATTTCGGGCCTCAGTGAAGCAGACCGAAAGAAAGGTGTGATCGCCTATTCCTCGGGCAATCATGCTCAGGGCGTGGCTTATGCCGCCGCACAGCATGGTATTTCGGCTGTTATCATCATGCCCTCGGATGCCCCAAAGCTCAAAATCGACAACACGCGCGCTCTGGGGGCCGAGGTGGTTCTGTATGACCGCTCCAATGAAAGCCGCGAAGAAATCGGGGAGGCCGTGGCGGCCAAGCGTGGCTTGACCCTGATCCGCCCCTATGATGAACCGCTGGTGATAGCCGGGCAAGGAACAACCGGGCTGGAAATCGCGCGTCAGGCGGCTGCTCTGGGTGTGGAACAGGCCGATGTGCTGGTCTGTTGCGGCGGCGGGGGGCTGACCTCGGGTATTGCGCTTGCGCTCGAGGGGCACGCACCCGGTCTGCGCGCTCGCCCCTGCGAGCCCGAAGGGTTTGACGACGTCAAACGCTCGTTGGCACTGGGACGAATACAGAACAACGCGGCCACATCTGGCAATATCTGCGACGCCATTCTGACCCCGCAACCCGGCGACATCACCTTTCCGATCCTGCAACGGCTGTGCGGTCCCGGCCTGTCTGTGACCGAAGAAGAGGCGATGCGCGCCATGGCTTTGGCCTTTCTGCGCCTGAAGATCGTGCTGGAACCGGGCGGTGCGGTTTCCCTGGCCGCAGCGTTGTTTCGCAGGTCCGAAATTCAAGGAGACGCCGTTATCATTGTCGCATCGGGTGGCAATGCGGACCCGGACGTCTTTGCCAAAGCTATGGAGTTCCTGACCTGACAACCGCCGTCGGTTCCGGCAGCGTGTCAGTTCAGCATGCAAAGACAAAGGATTTTTATGCAGATAGCTGACCTTGGGGATGTACAGCTTCATTACCGGATCGACGGCGCCCCACAAGGCGCGCCGATCGTATTCGCGAACTCGCTGGGCACCGATCTGCGCCTGTGGGATGCGATGCTGCCATACCTGCCTGATGGGCTGCGAGTCATTCGATACGACAAACGCGGGCATGGCCTGTCCTCGGCGCCTCAGGCGCCCTATTCGATGGGGGCGCTGATCCGCGATGCCGAAGGCCTTCTGGATCACCTAAAGGTCCGAGATTGCGTTTTTGTCGGTCTGTCCATCGGCGGGATGATCGCGCAGGGTCTGGCCGTCAAACGCCTGGATTTGATTCGCGGGCTGGTTCTATCAAATACAGCGGCCAAAATAGCCACCCCGGCGATTTGGGCGGACCGTATAGAAGCCGTCCGGATCGGCGGCATCGAAATGCTAGCCGACGCAACTATGGAGCGCTGGTTCTCGCGGGCTTTCCACGCGTCGCCCCAGCACCTGCTATGGCGCAACATGATGGTGCGGCAACCTGTTGAAGGTTATCTGGGATGTTGCGCCGCCATTTCCGGAACCGATTTTTACACGCCGACAAGTGGCCTGCGTTTGCCGACTTTGGGCATTGCGGGCAGCGAGGATGGCTCTACCCCGCCGGATCTAGTAAAAGAAACCATTGATCTTATTCCCGGTGCCCGTTTCGAATTGATACGCAAAGCGGGCCATCTGCCCTGCGTCGAACAACCCATTGAATACGCGGCCCTACTAAAAGACTTTTTGACTGGCATCGGTCATATCTGAAGGAGCATTGCTTTGGCGGATTTTCTGTTGGTCCATGGCTCATGCCATGGTGCCTGGTGTTGGAGAGATTTGATCCCAGCACTTGAAACACGCGGCCATTCGGTCCGCGCAATTGATATGCCCAGCCACGGATCTGACCCGACGTCGATCGACCAGGTGACCCTGGACAGTTGCCGGAACGCCGTTCTGGCTGCGAGCAGATCGGATACGATCATCGTCGGCCATTCTTGGGGGGGATACCCCATTAGTGCCGCCGCCGAATTGAGACCGGATGCGATGCGCGGACTTATTTTCCTGTCCGCCTACGTCCCCGAGAACGGATTGTCGATGGTCGAGATGCGCCGGAAATCACCGCGGCAAACAATAGTTGATGCCGTCGAAAAATCGACTGACGGGCTGTCCTATACGGTCAAACCCGATAGCGTGAAGGCCTTGTTTTACCACGACTGCCCGGAAGAGGTCCTGCTCTATGCGCTGGCTCGGCTTTGCCCGCAGGCCATTGCACCTCAGGAGACACGGCTTACCCTGACAGCACATTTTCAGGATATGCCCAAAGCATATATCCGAACACTCGACGACCATACCATCCCGCCTGAATACCAGCACATCATGAGCCTCAGCATGCCCGAGGGAATGCGCCATTCCATCCAAAGCTCTCATTCGCCATTCTTTTCGCACCCTGAAAAACTGGCCGATCTATTGGACGACATCGCGCAGGGCTTTGATACTCTTGACTGATCTGCGAAATCTTGCGGCTTTCCTCTGAACCTGACCCCCGATAGGGTGCCCGAAACTTTCTTTGTCGGTTCCCATGCGCTTACCTTTCCTGTTTGTTCTTGCCACTGTCATGATTGATGCAATGGGGATTGGCCTTGTGCTGCCCATTATGCCCGAGCTCATTATTGATGTTCAGGGTGGTACGCTGGCCAGCGCGGCGATCTGGGGCGGCGTCCTAAGCACCGCTTTTGCAGCGATGCAATTTATCTTTGGACCGATCCTGGGCAACCTGTCTGACGCTTTCGGGCGCAGGGGTGTATTGTTGGTATCGCTGTTTGTTATGTCGCTGGACTATGTGGTCATGGCGCTTGCTGGCAGTATTTGGCTATTACTTGCCGGTCGGATCGTCGGCGGGATCACAGCCGCAACTCATTCCACCGCCGCGGCGTTCATGGCGGATGTGTCGAAACCCCACGAAAAAGCTGCGAACTTCGGTCTGTTAGGGGCGGCATTCGGGGTTGGCTTTGTCTTGGGTCCGGTCATCGGCGGATTGCTGAGCGAATATGGAACACGTGCGCCCTTCTGGGCTGCCGCAGCGCTTTCGGCCATAACATTCGGCGTCGGTTTGATGGTGATGCCTGAAACGGTGACCGATAAGAACCGGCGCCCGTTCAGCCTGCGCCGCGCTAACCCCTTGAATTCATTGCGTGCCATCGCGGCGCTGCCGGGAATCCGTCCGATGTTGTGGGTCTATTTCCTCTATTCAGTCTCAATCTACGTCTATCCGGCCATTTGGGCCTATTTCACCGCCGAGCGTTTTGGATGGTCACCCCAGATGATTGGTGTGTCGCTAGGTCTTTATGGAATTGGAATGGCCGCGGTTCAGGGCGGATTGATACGCCCCGCCACACGTTTTCTCGGCGAACGCGTAACAATCCTTCTCGGGATGGTGTTCGAGATTGTCAGCTTTCTGCTTCTGGCTTTTCTGACTAATGGAATAATCGCGCTGATGCTGATCCCGATCACGGCTATCGGCGCAGTCGCAACCCCGGCAATCCAGGCTCTGGCCTCGCGCGCAACACCAGATTCGCAACAAGGAGAGCTTCAGGGCGTGCTAACTTCACTGCACGCGCTTTCCATGGTGATTTCCCCTCTGGTCATGAGCAGCGTATTTGCCTGGTTCGCAAAGCCCGGCACCGCCATCTATTTTCCCGGCGCGCCGTTTCTTCTGGCCATGTGCCTTATGATTGTCGGCCTTATCCTCTTTTACAGATCTCGCCCCATTTCTGCATAACAACGACATGACGATGACGGTTTCGGCCTTGCAGGACATTCCGAACCGCGCCACCGTGATTCAAACCGAATACGAGGACAACATGCAATCCATCAAGGCGGCCGTATGTCGGGCATTCGACAAACCCCTGGTCATAGAAGACGTGCTGATCGCCCCGCCCGCCGCCGGCGAAGTCGAGGTCACCCTGGATGCAGTTGCGATCTGCCATTCCGACATTTCTTTCGCCAGCGGCGCCTGGGGTGGATTCCTGCCCGCTGTTTATGGCCATGAGGCAGCGGGTGTGATCACCGCAACGGGCGGCATGACCGAAGGGTTCGAGGTTGGCGATTCCGTCGTGGTGACGCTTATCCGTGCATGCGGTTCCTGCCCCTCCTGCGCGGGTGGCAAGCCAACCTTATGTGAAACACCCCACGACACTGTAAAAGGTCCGTTGCGCACCGCTGACGGGGGCCCGCTGGAGCAAGCAATGGCGTGCGGGGCTTTTGCCGAAAAAGTCGTGGTCAGCCACCGGCAGATCGTGAGAATTCCCGAGGCCCTGCCAAAGGATGTGGCCAGTCTGCTGTCTTGCGGGGTAATCACCGGTGTGGGCGCTGCCGTGAATGCCGCCGGTCTGCGCCCGGGTCAGGATGTCGTCGTGATCGGGGCCGGAGGCGTTGGCCTGAACGCCATACAAGGCGCACGGATTGCGGGTGCCCGGCGTATCGTTGCGGTCGACATGACCGAGGACAAACTGGCCATTGCAAAGGAATTTGGTGCAACCCACGGCGTTCTGGCCACTTTGGACGCACCATGGAAGGCAGCTTACCGCGCACTTGGCGGTCGAGGGGCCGATGCCGTGCTGATCACAGTCGGTGCAATCCCGGCCTATGACCAGGCCGCTCGCTATCTTGGCCGAGGCGGTAAGGCCATCATGATCGGGATGCCCCATTCCGGCGACATGGCAAGCTATGAACCTGTTGTCCTGGCCGCACTTGGTCAGGGGCTGATCGGGTCAAAGATGGGGGATGTGGTGATCCAACGTGATATTCCCTGGATGATCGACCTGTATGAACAGGGGCGGCTGAGGCTGGATGAACTGATCTCGGGCCGCTGGTCCTTGTCGCAAATCAACGAGGCGATTGCGGATACCAAAACCGGATCGGCCAAACGAAACGTCATCATGTTTGACAGGGCCTAAGCAGCCCCGGCTGGAGTATATCCTATGAAACTGCAGGATCTCGATATCATTGTCACGGCCCCCCCTGCTCCGGGTTGGGGTGGCCGGTACTGGATACTGGTAAAGGTTACCACCGACACAGGCGTCACCGGTTGGGGCGAATGCTATGCTTCATCCATTGGACCTGAAGCTATGTGTCACGTAATCCGGGATGTCTTTGAACGGCATATGCTCGGCGAGAACCCCGAGAGCATCGAGCTTATGTTCCGCCGCGTCTATTCCAGCGGATTTACCCAGCGCCCCGACCTGACCGTAATGGGTGCGTTTTCAGGGCTAGAAATCGCGTGTTGGGACATTCTGGGTAAAGATCGCGACCGTCCGGTTTATGCGCTTTTGGGTGGGCTGGTTAATCAACGCATCCGGGCCTACACCTACCTTTACCCCCTGCCCCGGCATGACCTGGCCGACTTTTGGACTTCGCCCGACCAGGCCGCGGAATGTGCAGCTGAAATGGTGAGCCGCGGCTTCACGGCAGTAAAATTTGATCCCGCTGGTCCCTACACGATCCGTGGCGGGCATATGCCTGCTATGTCCGACATCTCGATGTCAGTTGCCTTTTGCAAAGCGATCCGTGAAGCGGTCGGCGACAGGGCCGACCTGTTGTTTGGCACCCACGGTCAGTTCAACACCGCAGGCGCAATCCGGCTGGGTCAGGCGCTGGAACCCTATTCACCGCTTTGGTTCGAAGAACCTACCCCACCTGACATGATCGAAGACATGGCCCGCGTCGCTCGCAACGTGCGAATACCCGTGGCAACCGGGGAACGCATGACCACCAAAGCCGAATTCGGTGCAGTTTTGCGCGCAGGTGCAGCAGAAATCCTGCAACCCGCCCTTGGGCGTGCAGGTGGGATATGGGAGATGAAGAAAGTCGCAGCCATGGCCGAGATATTCAACGCCCAAATGGCTCCGCATCTCTATGCTGGTCCAGTTGAATGGGCCGCCAACATCCATCTGGCAGCCTCAATCCCAAATCTGCTGTTGCTGGAAACCATTGATACGCCGTATCACGACGCTTTGATCAAAGGTTCACTGCGCGTTGAAAATGGCTTTGTCGTGGCACCTAATGCGCCAGGGTTGGGGATCGAAGTGGACGAAGATCTGGCCCGCTCACACCCCTATACCGGCGATGGGTTGCACCTTCAGATGCAGGAAGAACCTTGCGACTATGCCAACGGCAACGCCTTTCAGGGCGGTGCCCCTGCTGCAAAGGGGTGACAAGTACTGAAATTCTGAGTCATATTGCGCCAAAGCCAAGTTTGGAACCAATACGCACGTGACAGTTCAAGACCACGAAACACTGAATTCGGACGAAACTCCGCCCGGCATGCAGGAAAGTGCAGCACGTGCCGCCGCGTACCTTAAGACGCTGGCGCATGAAGGCCGCCTGATGATTTTGTGCCATCTGGGTGATGGCGAGAAATCGGTTGGTGAGCTGGAAAAACTGCTGCAAATCCGGCAGGCCGCAGTCAGTCAGATGTTGGCACGCCTACGAGAAGAACAGCTGGTGTCGACACGGCGCGATGGCAAAACCATCTACTATTCCCTGCAGGACGGAAATACAGCGAAAGTCATCCAGCTGCTATACGACCTGTTCTGCAAACCTGAAGCCAACCCCTAGTTCGAAACATAGCCGGCGATCACCTGCATCAGCTTGAAAGCGGTTGCGGCATCGTTTTCGACCACGGCCAGGAATTCTTCCTCACCGATACGCAGACAAGACAGGTCGGTTTCCGCAATCATGCTCAGGGCGCGGGGTTCCTTTCGGATCAACCCCAACTCTCCGACCAATGCGCCAGAGCCAACCGTTGCGATCAGTTGATCGGGACCTTCTGGTTGCGGCAAATACAGGCCTGCCTCGCCTTCCAAAACGACATAGGCCCCATCGGTGGGCTGGTCGTCTTTCAGGAACACCACCTCTCCCGGTTGAGCCTGGAACCAGCGCGCACCAAATGCCAGAAGGCGCAGCTGCCTGCGGTCAAGACCGGAAAACAGCGGCGTCTGTTCCAGCGCACGAAGCTTGCGCGCCAAATCGGCTGATGCTGCGCTATCTTCTTCCACGTCGGCGGGTCCTTCGTCTGAAACCACACGACCTTGCCTTATTTCTATGAACATGTCGAATACGTCAGGGTTTTCGTACTGATCGTTCAGATAAATCACCGTCGCATTTGGCAACAGGGCGCGCAGGTTCTTATAGACCGCAATCTGAGTTTCCATGTCATAGCTTGCCAAGGCATTATCCAGGATCAGAATGTCGGGTTTCTTGATCGTAGCCCGCGTAAAGGCCAAAGGTTCGGCGAAAACCGCAGGCAGGTTCTGCCCGCCCAGCGAGACCGGTACATCGTAAATCAGCTCGACCACCAAAGGTCGGGCTCCGTTTTCAGAAAGGACATCAACGATCAGCTTACGGACCTCATCTGATCGCGCGCCGCCGATCTGGCTGACCTTACCGAACAAAGCGTTCTCCATCACGGTCAGACCGGGGGCAAACTCGGTTTCCTTCAGCGGCACGAAGACATCATTCAGATGTTGCAGCAGCTTTTCGGAGTGGCTTTGCCGCAATTCAAGTATGCGGTTTTTCAATTCATCCGTAAACGCGGGGCCAATCTGTTCTGCCGAGATGACAAACGGAACCGCCAGAAGGTTGGCCAGTTGCCCATCATCCAGACCGCTGACACCTTCGTTTCGGGTGCGCTCTACCAGTTCGACTGCAGCTTCGTAGACTTCGGCCTGCAGGCCAAGCTTGCGGAACAACGGGTGGTCCGTGCCGTCCAACCCAAATATCTGGCGCAACATATCAATGACATCGCGCGTCAGGCTGACCAGGGTTTCGTCCAAGCCCAGCTCGCGCAGCTGCCCCAAAAACACGCCCTGACGGGTCAGTATTTCCTGAGTGACCGGAACGCAGGGTGTCGCGAAAAGCAGGTTTTCCGCGACCGGCAAGGCGGCATTATATGCATTGCGGTCAAAGATCAGAGCCTGCTGTTGCAGCCCAGCCTTGACCACCGCCTCCTGAACTTTGGGCCGTAGTTCAACCAGTTTTCTGACCAACTCGGGGTGCTCGTTGGCTTCGAATGTCTGTTCAGCACCGCGCTGAAACAGGGCAGCGCCCGAACCTAGACCGTCGATCAGTTGTAACCACCAGTCGCGCAGGTCTTCCACGGTGTTCAAACCAGCCAGCGACGGGTCCAGCCAATCAACTCTAAACGGGTCGGTACTGTTGCCCGCTCGTCTTGTTTCAGCAAAGCCGGGGTCGTCTGATTCTGTCGACAGAGGACGAAGACGCATCGGCATCATCACATTGTCGCCCAAAGTTCCCTGGAACATAACCGGTCGCGATGAGGCAAAACCGATCCGCGCAGCAATGACTCCCTGATGCAGCTTTGACAAATCTTCCTGCCCGACCGTTACCCTGCCGGAACTGGGCAGGATCTCTCGGGTCAGCAATTCCGAAATCGCGCGCCGGTCTTCTTCGCTGGGCGCAGCGATTCCGATGGTTTTACCGCCTGGGAATGTCAGATCGAGGTCGTCCAGAACCAGATTCCCGTCCATGTCACGAACAGACGCATGTTTCAGAACAATATCCCCGTCCAGCCTGGGATGTTTGTCGGGCTCGCCTTCGAACAGGCTTTCGTCCTGCATTCCAGAGGGTGCAAAGCGTTCGATCACAACATCCCAGCGCAGGGACATATCCTGTGTCTGGTTGTAATATGTGAGCAACTCTTTCCAAGGCGAACTGAGGTCCTTGTAAGCCGCCAAAGCCGCAACCAACGCCCCCAACGAGACCGAGCCCTGCAAGACCAGAATGCCGCCAACCAGATAGAACAGGAATGGGGTAAGCTGCGAAATGAAGTTGTTGATGAACTTCATAAAGAACTTTTTCTGGTAGATATCGAAGCGGATTTCAAACAACCGGCCCAGCTGATCCGAGATCATGGCCCGGCGATACCGCCAGCCGCCATTTGCCCGCAGCGTTGACGCACCTGCTGCGTTTTCACCAATCTGTGCAGCCAGCACGCGCACTTCCTGGATGCGGCTTTTGTTCAACAGATTGATCTGGCGCTGCAGCTTTGGGATCAACCAGGCCTGTAACGGGATCAGGGAAACGGCAGCAAGCCCGAACCAAAAGCTCTGTAGGAACAGGAAGGACAGTATCGTGATCATCTGTCCCGCCTGCAATACCGGCTGGCTGATCGCATCGCCCATCAGCCCACCCATCGGCTCGCTTTCAGCGGTGATCATCGACACCATTTCGCCTTGGCTGACCCGTTCGAAATAGGGTTGCGGAAATCTCAAGGCGCGGCTGATCATCTGATACCGGAATCGGCGCAGCATCCGTTCGCTCAGGACGCCTTTCATGGTGTTGATGCGCATTTTCATCAAACCATGCGCCAGAACGGCGAGCAGAAACCCAATGCATAATATGATCAGAAAATTCGTTTGCGACAGGCTGTAGCCCAGCACATCAACAACAGGGGTCGCAGCCCCGATCGCGTCATTGATGATGCGCTTGGGCAGTTCCAGCGTCAGGTATAGCAGCGGAAACAAAGACGTGGTTACGGCCAGCAAAATCAGCTGGTCGCGCTTTGAATATTTCCAGATAAAACGGAAAATCGTGCGTTCTATGGAACCTGCCCCTGCTGCGGATCACTGACCCGGTCTTTACGAAATTCTCGTAAATTCAACAGTCTGAATTTACCGCAATCAAGCCTGCAGACGCAAATAGTTTCCGAATTGAACAGATATTTGCCGAATGTGAACAAGTTCATTTGCGCAACCTCACATTAGCCCCTACTGTTTGCTTCAGGACGATATCGGGAGGATTCATTTGCCTGCCACTCTAGGCACTGTGTTATTGATGCTCTGCTTATTGCAGATCAAACATATGTTTGCAGATTTTTACCTCCAGACGCCTAAGATGCTGTCCGGCCGAGGCGAATATTTTCACTGGGGACGCGCCCAACATGCCGCTGTGCATGTTATTGGGTCGGTGTTGGTTTTCTTGGTATTCGGCACCCCGCTGCCGTTTATCGTAATCATTGCCGGGCTAGAGTGGATCGTTCATTTCAACATCGACTTTGCCAAAGCCAGCTATTCCGACAAAAAACAGCTTATGCCAACCCAGGCAGCCTTTTGGCGGGCAGCCGGGCTGGATCAGTGCATGCATAATCTGACCTATGTGGCAATGGTCTGGGCCTGGGCGACATTCGCGGCCTGAACCAGAATTACCACAGCAATTCAGAGCTGAGTGGCCGATGGATAGAGCGATAGCCACCGCTGGTCTATGGCATCGATCTTCTGCGGGTCGAACTCGGTCTCAACTTCCCAGTACCGGCCAGACTCCACGAAATATCCAAGATCCGACTCCGACCGTATGATCTCAGCCATCCCCGATGTAGAAGGCATCTCGACCGAAGACAAATCTTCGCTGTCGACCGGGGGGTAAACCAGTCGGCTTGGCCCTTCGAACAATCGCACTGTGCGACAGCCCTGCGCCGCAGCAAACAATCCTAGTCGCGCCGACTTCGCCTCAAGCAGTCGCAAGGTCACATCGGATCGCAACGGATCTGCGGCTCCGTTGCCGTAGAAATGCGTCCGACCCTGTCCGGAATAGATCATATCGCAACCGCAATAAGCCAGAACCGAGGGCTGTAATGCAGACAAAGCCCAGTATCCGGCGGTAAAGGCCATCGTTCCCCCGGCATAGACAAACCCACCGAAACCATTCTGTATCGGAACGTATTCATTTGCAGTGACTATACGCTGGATGTCACTGACAGATGTGGGCATGTTCTTGGTCGGGAAATCCTCGGGGTGGATCAGAAAATCCCAGTCTGCGCGGACCCGCCAGGCATTGTTGATAGCGACGATATGCGTGAACGGCGTACGCGCCCAGTCCCGCGCACGCAGCGCGGTGGGGGCGCTGCCGAGGATCAGAACCTTGTTCTTCGATTTGGTCATTATGCGTCCGGGCTCAACTCGATCCCGTGAATGCTAGTGCATCAGGACGCGTCGGCTAGCCCAAAACGGAAAAACTGCTTTCTTTGTTGATCGGGCGCTTGCGGGAATAGAAACCGACATCGATTGTGCGTCCAATATAGGGCAGTTCAAATTGTAGCGGCGCACTGTCATGATCCGCGCCGTCTTCGCAATACCCGATCAGCGCCGTCATCATCTTGCCTGCAATCGGCGCGTTCTTGTACTGATTTCCACTGGATCCGCAGGCCATATAAAAACCGGGAAGGCTGGATTTGTCATAGATCGGAATCCAATCCGTAGACGCATCATACAGGTCCACCACACCGCGGGTCTTGGAAGGAATGCCAAGACTGGGCACTCTCTGGGCATAGCGCATCGCTTGCGTCGTCCACTGGTCGGTAAAGTCACGATTATAGGTTACGTCATCTTCGCACCATTGATGTGGGTCGCATTCGGGGTCTTCCGAGCCCACCAGGATGTGGTTGCCATGCTCTGGCCGGCAATAGCAGGCGATATCGCTGTCCGACACGATTGTCCCGTCATTTTCAAAGTCAAACCCCTCGGGCGCAGGGACGTGAACGACCTCTTGGCGCAAGGGGCGGGTCTGAATGGTCATGTCATCCAGAACATCTGCCATCCCGTTGATGATGGCCGAACCCGGCCCGGCTACGTTAACCACAACTTTCGCATGAATGTCTTCTCCCGATGCCAACCTGACACCAGAAACTCGCCCGTCATCAGTCAAAATCTCGACCACTTCGGCCCCGGTCCGCACTTCGGCCCCGTGCTGTTTGGCGGCATCCATCAGGTTCTGTGCGGATAGGGCCGGATCGGTGACATACCCGGCTTGAGGCCAGTAAACGCCGCCTTGCATCTTGCGTCCGTTGGGCTGCCCAAACTCGGGGTCATCCATGCGACGAGCGGGGGCAAAACTGTCCTGCGAATAGACCGGCAGCCGGTCGGTGACCTGTTCGGGGGACCATTCCTCGAACGGGCAATTCAGCGCGGAGCTGTTCCTCATGTGTTTTTCCAGCAGCCCGTTCGCCTCGGTCTTCATGACCAGACAGCCGGTTTCGCGGAATTGGGCCAGATCGGCGCCTTGCGGCAGGCCAAGATACTCGGCCCAGTCGCGCCAATAATGATAGCCTTCCCAGGCGAATGCCGTGCCGTCAAAGGTGGAATAATGCATCCGAATGATCGCGCAGGATCCGGCGGTTGAGCCATGGCCAACCTGAGCGTTTCGGTCCAGAGATACGGTTTTCCACCCGGCCTTGGCCATTTCAAATGCGATGGCCGCCCCGATCACGCCGGTTCCGATGATGATTGCATCTGGTTGACTCATGATGGCTCTCCTTTCCAGTGATGGCGCGAATAGGCGCTGAATTCTTCTACTTCCTCTGGCCTCGGCTCGACCCCGGTGAAGACATATAGATAATGCGGCACCATTGATATCCGCGTGGACATCGGTTCATTCAGCTGCGCCAGATCGTATCCTATCTGCATGTAATACAGCACGCGCGCACGGGTTTCCGCCTCGACCTCGGAATAGCCAAAGCGGGCAAACATGGCGTGCAGCGCTAGCAACCGTCGGGCGTCAGACTGGTCCAGCGCGCGCCGCACCTTGCCCGATTTGCGCGCCCAGTCGCGCACCGCGAAATCCAGTGCGGTGTCAAACAGGTCGGTATTGACGACACAGCGATGCACATTGCACACCGCACCGGTTATCGTCTTTGCCGGAGCTTCGGCCTGCGCGACCAATGCCGCGGTATTGGTGGCCTGCCACCGTGCCAGAAGAGCATCCAGCAGTTCCTGGCGCGATTTGAAGTACCAATAGAAGGACGACCGAGACACGGCCATCCGTTCCGCCAGATTCATCACCTTGATCTGATCGACCCCGTCCGAGATTAGCACATCCAACGCCACGTTCAGCCAGTCGTCGCGCGTGACCTTGATATTGCCGATCAGCGGTTCAGCTTCCGGGTCGTCCCGGTGCAGGATGGGTTTCGTATTCATTTAACTCTCCGGCGGCGCGCCGCCCTCTTCGGTACGTTTGGCAATAAAATCTTTCAGCGCGCCAATCTGGTCGCTGTTTTGCTCAGGTGGCTGAAAATTGGCCAAGATTTCCTTCCATACACCGGTCGCACGACTGTTTGCGTCCAACGATCCACGCTCGGCCCAGGTGCCGAAATTGGCATAATCATGGACATGTGGCTCGTAGAATTCTGTATTGTAGCGTTCCATCGTCTGGCTGGATGCAAAGAAATGTCCGCTGGGCTCAACCTCGCTTAGCGCAGTGTCGAACCCAATTTCAGCCTCGCCAGCCTGCACCCCGGCGCACAGCTCGGCCACCATGTTCAACACTTCGGCGTCGCAGACCAGTTTTTCAAAGGACACGGTCAATCCGCCCTCTAGCCATCCCGCCGAGTGAATGATCACCGTCGCCCCAGCCATCAGGCACCCCCACAGGCCAAACTGGTTTTCATTTGCCGCCTGCACATCATTGATGTTTGAAGCCGACCCCGCAGCCGAGCGCCACGGCAGGCCCAGATGCCGCGCCAACTGCCCGGCCGCCAGTGAGGCCTGAAAATGCGAGGGCGTTCCAAAGGCCGGAGCACCGGATTTCATATCCACATTGCTGGTGAAAGTGCCATAGCACACAGGCGCACCGGGACGTGCCAATTGCGTCAGGGTCAGTGCGGCCAACGCCTCGGCATGGGACAGGGTGATGGCCCCCGCCACCGTGATCGGTGCCATCGCCCCCATCAGCGTGAAGGGCGTGATGATTGACATCTGCCCGTGCCGAGCAAAGTCGATCAGCCCCTGCGCCATCGGAATGTCCAGCGTGCGCGGGCTGTTCGTGTTGATGATCGTATAGCTGTGCGGGTGGGTCCTAAATTCGTCATCCGACAGGCCCCGCGCGGTCGTCAGCATCTCAAAGCAATCCATCACCTGCGGTGTCCCGCGCGAGAAGAAGAATGGGAACTTGTCTGTCAGCTCCATCTGCGCCTGCGTGGTGAAATAGTGCCGCAGAGGGGTTGGGACATCCTGCGGTTCGACCTGCGGCGAGATCATTTGAAAGACGTCGAAATGATGGGTGAGTTTCAGGAACTCCAGATAATCCTGCCCCGTCGCCGGGCGACGCCCGCGCACCAGATCGGTGGCATTGGGGGCCCCTGCCCCCGGTTGAAACACAAGGCTACCCAGTTCCAGCGTGAAATCCCGGTGCGACGCACCGGCTCGGCAGGTGATGGATTTCGGGGCCGAGGCAACGGCGGCCTCGACCATGTCGCGACCAATAAAAACCATTTCGCTATCGACATCAACGCGCGCGCCAGCTTTGGCAAAAATGCTCCGCGCCTCAGGCAGCAGCACCTTGATGCCCAACTCTTGCAACAAACGCAGCGCGGTTTCGTGCATGTCAGCGATCTGATCCGCCGGAAACACCTCCATCACCGGGAATGGATTCCTCAGCTGGCGGTAGTCGACCTTGCGGTTGGTCGCAGGCGCGGCATCAGCGCCACGCCCTCGCCTTCGCCGTCCACGTTCGGGGTTGGTCATTGTCAGCCCCGCATCGCTTTGCCCTGTGGATCATAGGGCGACGGCGCGATGACCCGCGCAGGTCGTTCGACCCCAACCACATGGACAGACAGTTCAGTGCCTGGTGCGGCCTTGTCACGATTGACCAGCGCCATCGCCAGGGACTTGCCGGTGGAGTGGCCATAGCCGCCCGAGGTGACAAAACCCACGTGCTCTGCCCCTGACCAGACAGGTTCGTATCCGCTGGCATCTGCGTCCAAAGCATCAACCTCAAGCGTCACCTGAACCTGCGCAGGACCATTGCCATCGCGTTCGGCCAAGGCGGCCTCTTTACCGACGAAATCCTTGTCCCAATCGATCCAGCGATCCATACCTGTCATGCCCGGCGTGTACGCTTGCGTGAATTCCGCCGACCAGATGCCAAAGCTCTTCTCAAGCCGCGTGGACAGCATCGCGTTGAAACCGCACTCGCGGATGCCCGCGTCGGCCCCGGCCTCAAGCAACATCCGGCGCAGCTTGATGTGATCGCCATAGCGGCAGTTGATCTCATAGCCTTTTTCACCAGTGACTGACATGCGTGCAACGCGAGCCCTGACAAGACCGATATCAAAATCACCACAGCCCATGAATTTCAGGCCCGAGACGTCCTGCTCGGCCAGTTTTTGGATTACCTCCTGCGATTTCGGCCCGACCAGACCGAACCCGCAATACTCCTCGCCCAGATCGCGAACCTCGACTCCGTCGATCATATGATCGTCGAACCAGCGCATATGCCAGGCGCGCAGGTAATAGCTGCCCATGATCCACCAGGTGCCATCGCCCCAATTCAGAACGGTCAGATCCCCTTTTAGCCGCCCATTCTCACCCAGCATTGGTGCCAACTTGGCCCGTCCCGGCGCGGGCAGTTTCGAAGCCATCACGTGATCCAGCCACAGCTCGGCATTTGGTCCGGTGACCTCGAACCGGGAAAAGCCAGAGATGTCCATCAGGCCGACGCCCTCGCGGATCACCTTGCATTCCTTGGCCACGATGTCATGCGCGTTGGATCGCTTGAGGGTCGGCGTTTCTTCGAACCCTTTCGGCGCGAAGTACAGCGGCACCTCAAGGTCCCAGCTGACACCCCATTTGCATCCCGCTTCAGTCATCGCGTCATGAGCTGGCGCCATCTTCAGCGGACGACCGGCAGGCAGCTGTTCGTTCGGATAATTCATCACGAAACGGCGGGAATAGAATTGCCCGGTGGTTTCACGGATATAGCGTTTGTTCTGGGCAAAATCGCCATAGCGGGCAATGTCCATCGGCCATGCATCGGCCTCGGGCTCGCCATGGATCATCCACTCAGCCAGCGTTTTGCCAACGCCGCCGCCCTGCAGGAACCCGGCCATGACAGCGCAGGCGGTCCAATACCCGCGTTTGCCTGGAACCGGCCCGACCAGCGGGTTACCATCAGGCGAGAATGTAAACGCCCCGTTGACCCAGGTTTTGATGCCGACATTCTGGATCGACGGATAGCGTTCAAAGCCCAACGTCAGTTCATTCTCGATCCGGTCAAGCTGCTCCTGAAACAGTTCCTCGCCATAATTCCACGGCGCGCCGTCCATGGCCCAATGTTCATGGTCGACCTCATAGATACCGACCAGAACGCCCTTTTGGTCTTGCCGCATATAGGTGAACCCCTCGAGGTCCACGGTCATCGGCATTTCAAAATCCGCCGCCGCCACTTCGGGCACTGTATCCGTGATCAGATAGTGATGTTTCAGCGGCGATACTGGCAGCTCAACCCCAGCCATGCGCCCGACCTGCTTGGCCCAAAGCCCCGCGGCATTGACCACGTGTTCACAGGTGATGGTGCCCTTGTCGGTCACGACCTGCCAGCCATCATCGGTCTGGATCAATTCCTCGACCTTGGTCTCCTCGTAATACTCGGCACCGCGTTTCTTGGCGGCGGTTGCATAGGCCTGAACCGTACCGGTCGTGTCGATATAGCCCTCTCGATCGGCCCACATCGCGCCCAGAACGCCGTCAGTCGACATGATGGGACAGCGCTTTTGCGCCTCTTGTGGAGTCAGCAATTCGCAGTCTTCGATACCGATAGACTGGAAGATACGATAGTTGGCCTGCAGCCACTCCCACCGCTCGGGCGTTCCAGCCAAAGTCAGGCCACCAGTCATGTGCAGGCCGATATTCTGCCCGGATTCCTTTTCGATCTCGCTGAGAAGGTCGATTGTATAGGCCTGCAGCGATGCCATGTTCGGATCCGCGTTCAGCGCGTGAATACCGCCCGCCGCGTGCCAGGACGATCCCGACGCCAATCGCCGCCGTTCCAGCATGACCACATCTGACCAGCCGAATTTGGCCAAGTGATACAGAACCGAGGCGCCCACAACGCCGCCACCGATGACCACAACGCGATACTGAGATTTCATTATGCTCTCCCCTGCATGACTCGAGGGAGACGCTAGTGATACTGTTCACACCTGTCTAGACATTTCTGTACAGTGCAAGTGAGCAAGTTCAGACAGCTCAATTTCAACGCCTTAAAGCTGTGCGCTTGGACGCGATGCGATCTTGTCGAACCAAGACAGCGTCGCGGTATTTTCCTGTGGAATCCGCATCTTGATCACGCGGGCAAAGTCAACGAACACAAAGGTCGAGATATCGGCCAGCGTGAACTCAGCCCCCGCAACAAACGCACTATCCTTCAGCCGCGTTTCAAGCAAATCGAAAAACCGGCCAACCCGGTCCATGCCACGCTGTGCCAGCTCGGGTATCTGCGCATAGTTCGCCGGGCCCGGAATCGCCCGATCCTTGAACGCGGGATGGGTGTTGCGCAGAGCCTCGGCAATAGGCACTCCACCCTGCTGCTCGACAATGCTGTTCCACATCAGGACCAGCCCCTTTTCATCTGGCGTACGTCCCATCAAAGGTGGTTCGGGAAAGCGCGCCTCAAGATAGGCGGCAATGCCCAGGTTTTCGGTCAGCGTTGCGCCCTCATCCGTCACCAGAACAGGGATCGTCGCATTGGGGTTTACCGCAAGGAAAGCGCCATCCAACTGTTCCGCCTTTGCAATCGAGATATTGCGCGTTTCAATCTCCAGCCCTTTTTCAGCGATCAACATGCGCGCGCGGCGCGGGTTTGGAGCGGTCGTGCAATCATAGAAAAGCATTTGGTATCCTTCTTGCGCTTAGCGGCGGTAGATAAAGCAACGTCCGTCCACCGCATGTTCAGGCAGCGGGATTTCGGTCAGGTTTTCGAAATACATCCGGTCGCTGGACACCATCAGCCCACCTTCTGCCAACAACGGTTCTATCAGGGGGGAAACCAACCGCGCGAAAGCATCGTTCTTGTCCCTGTTATGGCCGCCAAGATCCGCATGGATCAAACTGGCCGTCGGCCCAAACCGTTCCAGCGCCGCAGGCAGAGTCTCACGCACATCCCCCAGAATCACCAGATCCTCGGGCGGGGTAGAGTCCGGATGGGAGGCCACGGCGCGCTCGAACACATAGACCGGACGGTTTTGAATGTACTGAACCATGTGATGATAAGTACGACCATTCCCCAATCCCAGCTCGAACACCGGACCGGACATGGTACTTGTCTGTGCAATGGCATGGTCCAGGCAGGCACGCTGCGACACCATACGGTCGATGAACAGGTCAAGACGGCTTTGGGGATCGGGCACTGGGAAATCTCTCCTTGATATTTGACGACACATAACCTGTGACCGACATCGCATGTGATGACAAATCCTCAAGGCATTGTGTAGGCAAATCGGCCTCAGTTTCACGTTTTCGCGACATTTCACCCCAAGAACGGGTTTGACTATACAGGCACAACCGCGCGAAACTGCGACAAAAAACACAGGGAGTTGATCAAGCCTATGCCGAGCTACGGCCTAACGGGTGGAATACCCGCATGACTGCGTTGTTGTCTGTCCGGGACCTCAGCATCGGATTTGGTGCCGGAGAGTCTGTGGTTCAAGGCGTCAACTTCGACGTCGAAGCGGGACAGACACTTGCGCTTGTGGGTGAATCAGGGTCGGGGAAAACGATCTCATGCCGGGCTGCTTTGCGCATTCTTCCCCGAGCAGCCCAAATTCGAAGCGGCACGATTACTCTAAATGATTCCAAAGGTATAGAGGAACTGACTCAGATCAGCGAGCGTCAGATGCGCGGCATTCGCGGCAATCGGATCTCGATGATCTTTCAAGAGCCGATGCGCTCGCTCTCTCCCCTGCACAAAATTGGCAATCAGGTCAGCGAAGTTCTTTGGCTGCATCGCAATGCCTCCGAGGCACAGGCCCGCAAAACGGTTCTGGAACAGTTCGAACGCGTGGGTTTTCCAGACCCTCAGCGCGCCTATGATTCTTACCCGTTCGAGCTGTCCGGCGGGATGCGCCAACGCGCCATGATCGCTATGGCCATGGTTTCCAAACCGGAATTACTGATCGCGGACGAGCCGACGACAGCATTGGACGTTACGACACAGGCCCAGGTGCTGGGGCTGATCAAAGAGCTTCAGCGTGAAACGGGAATGGCGCTGATCCTTGTGACCCATGATTTGGGGGTCGTCGCCAATATGGCCGAACAGGTCGTGGTCATGCACAAAGGCCGCGTGATGGAGGCTGGAGCAGCGGCACCGATCCTGACCAGCCCTGCTCACCCCTATACCCAACAGTTGTTCAACGCCGCGCCCGAGATTCCGGATCAGGACGCGGTTGGCATCCCGATGCCCGACGAAGATCTGATCCTTCAGATGAAGGCCGTGTCGAAAACCTATACGATGCGATCCAGCAAGGGCTGGCAGGGCGAACGCCTGATCCATGCCTGCCGCGGAGTCGATCTGAACCTTGCGCGGGGCAAGACGCTGGCGATCGTCGGCGAAAGCGGCTCGGGCAAAACTACGGCCGCCCGCATCGCACTAGGGGCTGAGCCGCCTGATCCGGGCGGAGAGGTTCTGTTTCGAACCTCCCCCGATGAAGAAGCGATCACCGTTCACAAGATGACCCGGACCCAGCGCACCGCGTTTCAGCGCAAGGCGCAGATGGTGTTTCAGGATCCCTACAGCTCGCTCAGCCCTCGCATGCGCATTCAGGATGCGATGACCGAACCGTTGGAGATTCACCGTATCGGATCGACCGCCGAGCAGCGCGAAAAAGCGGCCGAGATGCTGACACGTGTTGGCCTGAACGCCGATATGCTGAAACGCTATCCCCATGCTTTTTCCGGCGGCCAAAGACAGCGCCTGTCGATTGCCCGCGCAATGATGCTCGACCCTCAGCTTATTGTCTGTGACGAACCCACTTCGGCTCTGGACGTGTCGGTTCAGGAACAAATCCTGACATTGCTGGAACATTTGCAGGACAGCCTGAACTTGTCGTATTTCTTCATCTCGCACGACCTTGCGGTCGTTGCACGCATTGCCGACGAAGTTGCTGTGATGCGTCGTGGGCTTGTCGTGGAACAGGCCCCGCCCGAGACACTGTTTTACAACCCTCGTCACCCTTACACCAAGGCACTGATTGCAGCGCAGCCAGAGCCCGACATCAACCGCCCCATCGACCTGAATTTGGTTGCTTTGGGTGCTGGTTCACCTGACAGTTGGGATGACGCCTTCCGATTTACCGACTCCGTGGTACCTTCATTGGTAGAGATGGAGCCCGGCCATAAGGTACGATGCCATGTTTAAGACCACTCGCCCGCTGTTACTGGCCGTTGCGCTGGCCGCAACATGGGCCCTGCCCGCCACGGCAGACATGCCCGAGTTGCAAGAAAGTACTTTCTGGGAAACCGAAGTGAATGCGGGGAACCTTCCGCCCATACAGGACCGAATTCCCGCCGAACCCCTGATTGTGGATCTTGCTGCAAAAGGCAGGGAATTCGGCAAACAGGGCGGCACTTTGCGCACAATGATTACTCGGTCCAAAGACATCCGGCAGATGGTGGTTTACGGATATGCCCGCCTTGTTGGGTTCGACCAGACCTATCAGGTCGTTCCAGACCTGCTTGAATCCTTCCAGAACGACGACAACCGCAAATACACCCTCAACCTGCGAGAAGGTCACAAATGGTCGAATGGCTCTCCGTTCACTTCCGAGGACTTCCGATACTGGTGGGAGGATGTGGCAAATAATGAACTGCTCAGCCCGTCGGGACCACCGGATTTTCTGATCGTCGAAGGCAAGACTCCGACCGTGACCTTCCCCGATGAAACGACCGTTGTGTTTGAATGGGAAGATCCCAACCCCGGCTTCCTGCAGGCTCTGGCACAAGCGCGCCCGCCTTTCATCTACCGCCCTTCCGAGTTCCTGAAACAGTACCACGAGAAATACGCTGACGCAGAAAAGCTTGCCTTTCAGGTTGAAGATGCCCGCGTCAAAAGCTGGGCAGCTTTACACAACAAACTCGACAACCTTTACAAGTTTGACAACCACGAGTTGCCAACCTTGCAGCCCTGGTTGAATGCAAGTTCGGGCAAAAAGATCCGTCACAACTTTGTTCGCAATCCCTATTTTCATCGCATCGATAGCCATGGGGTGCAGCTTCCCTATATCGACGTGGTCGAGATGGAGATCGTGGCCGGGGGTCTGGTTGCTGCAAAAACCAATGCTGGCGAATCCGATCTACAGGGGCGCGGACTGGCGTTCCGCGACGCTTCGATCTTGAAAAAAGGCGAGGCCGGTGGAGACTACAAAACCTTGCTGTGGAAAACCGGGGTTGCCTCACAGATCGCGATTTACCCCAATCTGAACTACGAAGACGAAGCATGGCGTGCCGTTTTGCGTGACGCGCGTGTTCGCCGTGCGCTGTCTCTGGCAATCGACCGCAAAACGATAAATCAGGCGCTGTATTTCAAACTGGCCCATCCCGCCGCGATGTCGGTCTTGCCTGCTTCGCCCTTCTTCAACGAAGAAAACGCAAAGGCATGGGCACAGTACGACATCGAATTGGCGAATGCGCTGCTGGACGAGGCCGGCCTGACCGAACGTGACAAGAACGGCACGCGGCTGTTGCCGGATGGCCGCCCGATGGAACTGGTCATCGAAACTGCAGGTGAGCGGCAAGAGGTCGAAAACGCCTTGCAAATCGTCACGGACACATGGCGCGACATTGGCGTCGATCTTATTATGCGCCCATTGGACAGGGACATTCTGCGCAACCGGGTGTTTGCCGGCAGCACAATGGCGTCCGTCTGGTACGGCTGGGATGACGGCATCCCGCAACACCACACCTCACCAGCTTATCTTGCCCCTACCGATCAGGTGTTTTTGGCCTGGCCAAAATGGGGGCAGTACTATCAGACCGGAGGCGATGTTGGTGAGAAACCCGATATGCCCGAGGCCGAGCGCCTGATGGAACTGGCCCATAACTGGGAGGTCGCCTCGACTGATGAGGAACGCAAGGCCGCATGGGATGAGATGCTGAAAATCCACGCTGACCAACTTTATGCCATTGGCATTCTGAACGGTGCGCCTCAGCCTATCGTCGTATCGAACCGCCTGCGCAACGTCCCCGAGCAGGCCATGTGGGCCTGGGAACCCGGCGCACATTTCGGCATTCACCGGCCGGACGAATTCTTTTTCGCCGACTGATCAGGAGCAGCTACATGGTCATGCTGCGCTATGCAGTCTATCGCTTTTTCACGATGCTGCTGACCCTTCTTGTGGTGTCGGTTCTGGTATTCGTGATTATCAACCTGCCCCCGGGCGACTATCTCAGCAATCAGATCGCTGAACTACAGGCGTCCGGACAATCGGCGGGTGTGGCCAAGGCAGAATTCCTGCGCGCGGAATATGCGCTGGATCGCCCCATGTGGGAGCAATATCTGATCTGGATCGGTTTCTGGCCCGGCCCGCATGGGTTCGATGGGCTGGTGCAAGGCAACTACGGCTGGTCCTTTGAATTTGACCGCCCTGTCGCAGAAATCGTGGGCGACACGCTGTGGCTGACCGTCGTGGTCAATCTGGCCGCCATCCTGTTCGTATATGCAGTGGCCCTGCCCCTGGGTGTTCTTGCAGCCGCGAAGTCGCGGACCTGGATCGACTATACCTCGGCCTTTGTGGGCTATTTGGGTCTGGCAACGCCGAACTTTCTACTGGCACTGATCCTGTTCTACTATGGGCACCGCTATTTCAACCTACCAATCGGAGGCCTGATGGACCCGTCCTTTGAAGGGCTGCCGATGAGTTGGGAAAAGCTGAAATCCATCCTCGTCCATTTGATCGTACCGACCTTTGTGATCGGCACATCTGGCGCTTCGGCGATGATGCAGCGACTACGGGCGAACATGCTGGATGAGCTGGGCAAGCCCTATGTGGAAACCGCCATTGCCAAAGGCATGGCCCCGTCGCGGATGCTGACCAAATATCCGCTGCGCGTGGCCTTCAACCCCTTTGTCGCGGATATCGGAAACCTGCTGCCTTCGATGGTCTCCGGCTCTGTTCTGGTATCGGTTGTTCTGGGCCTTCAGACAATCGGCCCGACATTGCTGACCGCGCTGAAAACCCAGGACCAGTTCCTGTCCGCCTTCATCCTAATGTTTGTGGCTTTGCTGACACTGATCGGTACGATGATCTCTGACATTCTGCTGGTCATGCTGGACCCGCGCATCCGATATGAGGGGCGTGAAGCATGACCCAACATCCTGATGGTCGCTATGTCGACGACGCCCCATTCGATCCCGATGCCGCCCTGCAACAGCTTGAGCGCGCCGATTTGGATGCTCCGAACTGGATTCTGGTCTGGCGCAAATTCCGAACCCACAAGCTGGGCCTGATTTCCGGCGTCTTCCTATTGCTGTGCTATCTCATGCTGCCCTTTGCGGGTTTCATCGCGCCTTATGGCCCGAATGAACGTAATGACGAGCATCTCTATGCCCCGCCGCAAAGCATCAACTGGTTCCATGAGGGCGAATTCATCGGGCCTTATGTCTATTCGATGGTGGCCGAGGCGGATCTGGAGACCTTCCAGTGGAAGTTTGTCGCCGACACCGACACCCCGCGGCCAATCAAGTTTTTCTGCGAAGGGGCCGAGTACAAGCTGGCGGGTCTGATCAAGTCCGACACCCATCTGTTCTGCGCACCTGAAGACGCGACTTTGTTCCTTTGGGGGTCGGATCGTCTGGGCCGTGATGTATTCAGCCGTATCCTCTTTGGCGCCCAGCTGTCATTGACGGTGGGTCTGATCGGGATTTCAGTGTCCTTCTTTCTTGGTATCCTGTTCGGCTCGATTGCGGGATATTTTGGCGGCAGAATCGACTGGGTGATTAACCGTATAATCGAAATTCTGCGCTCACTACCTGAATTGCCCCTTTGGCTCGCGCTATCAGCGGCGGTCCCCTCGAATTGGAGCCCGGTCGCGGTATTCTTCATCATCTCGATTATCCTGGGGATTCTCGACTGGCCTGGCCTTGCGCGATCCGTTCGTGCCAAATTCCTATCGTTACGCGAAGAAGAATACGTACGTGCAGCCGAAATGATGGGAGCAAGCTCGGGCCGGGTGATCCGCAAGCACCTGCTGCCCAACTTCATGTCGCATCTGATCGCATCGGCAACCCTGTCGATACCGGCAATGATCCTGGGCGAAACAGCGCTCAGCTTCCTTGGGCTTGGGCTGCGCGCCCCGGCCGTCAGCTGGGGTGTGATGCTGAATGATGCGCAGAACCTTGCGTCGATCGAGATCTACCCCTGGACGGCCATCCCGATGCTGCCAATCATTGTCATCGTGCTGGCATTCAACTTTCTGGGTGACGGGCTTCGTGACAGCCTGGATCCGTATCAGCAATGACGCTGTTATCAGTACTGCCATCACCGGAAGGGTATCGGACAACCGGCACCGGAGCGCGACCCAGCGTGTATGCAGTCTCCGAACTGGCGACCGCCAGCTTTGCGGCTGTTGGTCAGGAACTGGCACGCCTGATGGGCGCGCTGAACCTGACCCAAAGCCCGCCCGAGATTTTGGTCGATCACCGGTTGGCGTCTCTTTGGTACGGATATTCTTTCAAACCCGATGGCTGGGAAATGCCCAACCTCTGGGACAGTATCGCCGGTGATTACCTTGCCAATGATGGTTGGATCAGGCTGCACACGAACCTGCCTCAGCACCGTGCGGCCGCCCTGAAAGTCCTGAAGGTCAAAGGAGATCGGGACGTGGTTACAAAGGCCGTTGCAACTTTGTCGGCGGCCAATCTTGAAAACGCTGTCGTGGCTGAGGGTGGTGTGGCAGCCGCCATGCGCAGCCGTGGGGAATGGCAAGATCATCCACAGGGGCGCGCGGTTTCACGGGACCCGCTGATCGGGTGGCACAAACCCCGACAGATTAAGCTTCGCGACCGGCCAGAGGCAACCGCCAAGCGCCCGCTGGCAGGTCTGCGCGTGCTTGATCTGACCCGCGTTCTAGCCGGTCCGGTTTCAACTAGAACTCTGGCGGGGTTCGGGGCAGAGGTCTTGCGCATTGATCCTCCGGACTGGGACGAGCCGGGTGTGATCCCGGATATTTCTCTGGGTAAGCGCTGTGCCTATCTGGACCTGAAATCCCCCGCAGGGATCGAGTTGCTACACGGCTTGCTGACCCAGGCGGATGTCTTCATTCACGGCTATCGCCCTGGCGCATTGGACGCGCTGGGCCTCACCCAAGCCAAACGGGACGAGATTGCCCCGAACAGAGTAGAAGTCACGCTGAATGCCTATGGCTGGCAAGGCCCTTGGTCTTCGCGGCGCGGATTTGACAGCCTCGTACAGATGAGCAGCGGGATTGCCGATGCAGGTCGGGTATGGGCCGGTGCAGACAAGCCGACACCCCTGCCGGTGCAGGCGCTGGACCACGCGACTGGATATCTGATGGCTGCCGCCGTCCTGTCAGCATTGTCCGAAGCCGCGATGGGTGCGCCGATCATGCAGGCCCGATTGTCGCTGGCACGCACGGCTGACCTGCTGACCATTCTAGGCAAGTTCGACACCAAGACAGAAATTGGCGCTTCGGTTCCTGCGGATTTCACGACCAAGACCGAAACCTCTGGATGGGGACCTGGCCACAGGTTGAAGCCCGCACTCTCGGTTGGTCCGGCCCAGATGTCGTGGGACCTACCCGCAAGCAAACTGGGCACGTCGAGCGCCTCCTGGTCATAGCCCTACGCCTACGCCCTCGCCGGCAGCCGCGCGGTCCGGCCCAACGCTTTGGAAGGGGTCTCGTCAGAGACGCAGCCCAAAGAGGCGGGAGCGGTCCCTAGCGGTCGTCGCCTCCAGGACCGATATCGTCCAGATAATCCTCGTCGATGGCCGCATGCACCGCACCGGTCACCGCTTCGCGTTCCTGCGGTGTCAGGTTTTCGGCCTCTTTTCCGTCAGCAAGCCTGACGGTCACCTCACGATGCGCAAACTTGATCCCTTCGCGGGCAAACAATTCGCGGATATCCTGATAGACCTTCTTACGCACCAGCCATTGATCGCCCGGCTTGGTCATGAACTTGACCCGAATAATCATCGCCGAATCCTGCATTTCGATCACGCCCTGCGATTTCAACGGCTGGATAAAATTATCCCCAATCACCGGATCGCTCAAAAGCTCTTGGCCCAAATTCTTGATGAGTTTCCGTACTTTTTCGACATCGGTGTCATAGGTCACCCGCAGGGGCAACTTCATGATCACCCAATCACGCGAATAGTTGGTAAGAACCTTGATCTCGCCAAAGGGGATCGTATTCAGTGCGCCCAGATGGTGCCGCAACTGGAACGACCGGACCGAGATTTTCTCGACCGTCCCCTTCACATCGCCAATGTCGATATATTCGCCTTTGCGGAAGGCATCATCCATCAGGAAGAACGCGCCCGAGAATATATCCCGGACAAGCGTTTGCGACCCGAACCCAACGGCCAGACCCACGACACCGGCACCGGCGAACAGCGGGCTGACATTGATACCCAATTCCATCAGGACAATCAGAACGATGGTCACAACAACAACCGCCAGAATTGCGCCACGGAACAACGGCAGCAGTGTCGCAAGACGGCTTTGCCCGCCTTCCCCGCCCTCGTCGCCCAGTTCAACCTCTCCACCGGCTACGTCTTCTTCCTCAGCAATCTTGGTATCAATCCAGACACGAAAGAAATGGAACAAGATGTAGCCCATGAACAGGATAACCATCACGTCCAGAGCCCGTTCAATAGGCAGGTCTTCGCTCCAGCTTGCGTCCGGATTCCAGATTACGACCAGAGCATATAACCCGACGACAAATGCCAGGATACCGGCCACACGTCGCGCCAGATCCTCATAGGTGACGATCGAGTGCTTTCTCTTTTCCGCTTGTGGGGTTTGAGGAACCTCATCCTCTTCAACACCGGCACCAGTCTCTGCGTTCAGCTCTTCAATCTGGCGATTGCGGACGAAGTAGCGTTCAAGCAGATAGTTCATCGCGCCATAGGCAATTACCACAGACATGAAGATGGCATAGCTGCTGGCAACAATCGGAATGGAATTCTCGTTCTCAAGCACCAGATCAACAGCCAGTTTGAACCAGCTGAACACGATATAAACTGCCAGAACCGGCGCCCAGGCAATCGATATCAGGCGCAAAATCCAGGATACCTGTTCCTTTGACCGCCCGCCTCGGATCGCGTTCGAGATGGCGCGCGCGTTGAACAGAATCATCAGAACATTGCCCAAGGCGCCAAACATGGTCAGGCCGCCATAGACCATCGCATAGACATTGTAGTTCAGACCAAAATCCGCAACCCAGGTAGAAAACAATACCACCGAGATATCATATGTCGCGATTGCCGAGGCCCAGACGTAAAGGCGTTTTGCCTCCCGGTCGGAAAAGGGCGGCAGCCGGTATTGACTGAGGTAAGGAGACAACACCATACGCCAAAGATCGGAAACTGTGCGTGCAAGAAAGAATGCCGTAAATATGGCGGTGGTCGTGAACTGAATCGAAAGATCTTCAGCCTCGCCAAAGATCAGATAGCCCACGATCAGGGCCATCAGCATCGCGAAGATCGTGGCCCCAACACCCATGAAAAAGCGAAAGACCAGAAAGGGCATTTTTTCGCGATAGCCCTGCGGATCTTCTTTTGACCGCGCCACCACCAGCCTTTTTGCAAGACGCTTGCCGTAGATTTCTATCGACAGCCAGCGCCCCAGAAGAAGGAAGAGTATATTCCAGCCCAACACTTCGACATAGGTCTGTATTCGGCCGTCTGGGCTGGTCTCTCGCAAAACATATTGCACTTCGAAGATCGAATACGGCAAAGCCTGCAGGCGCGACTCCATCGACTCGCGGAACTTCGAGAACCGCTCTTGCGCCTTCATCAACTGTGACCCTTCGGACATCGGGTCATGGGCGATATCGTCGTGCGTCGAGGCGGTATTGCCACCAGATGAGACAAGCTGACCGGCGCTGTCGATGACGATGACGCTTGCACCCGCTTCGGTGGCTGATCGGATCGCGTCAGCCAGTTCGCTTTCCTTATCTGCTTCAGATGTCGTGCCAGACCCCGAACCATACCCGGGTATAAGCGAAGTCTGCGCCGTCGCTTCCGACCCCAGAGATAGCATAGCCACCCAGACGAACAGGGCCATTGCAGCCAATAGGTTAAATCTCATGAATTCTCGCTTCCGGGTCGCATGTTGTCGCAGGTTACAGAAGCTTTCCGAACACTTCAATTTGTGCGCTGCTGCGGTCCCGATAAAGTGCACAGGCGTGTTCCGGGTGCAATGAGTTGGAATCGGATGTTTTCATCCGCTTCAAAACTGAATATGACGGGCTGGGCATACACTTTCGGGCAAGCAGCTAAGGTCTTTGCGCAAAAACGAAAAGGCACCTTGCGGCTTACCCGAGGAATGGCTGACGTTTTACGCAGTCCCTTCCAGTCGGCGGGTCACAAGGCCCTTTGGCAAGACGGGTGAAAGACGATAAGCTAACAGGTGCCGATGCGCGGACCGACACCAAGACACTTAAGACAGGCGAAGGCATGAGCCTAGGAAGACAAAACGATACTACTGGCCGCGCGCCACGGATCCTGTTCTACAGCCATGACACGTTCGGGCTGGGCCATCTGCGCAGGTCTCGTGCACTGGCCGCCGCAATTACGCAGGCGGATCCAACGGCATCATCCCTGATCCTGACCGGATCGCCTGTCGCTGGCCGGTTCACATTTCCGCGCAGGGTCGACCACGTGCGTCTGCCTGGCGTGACCAAACGGGCGGACGGGTCATACGCGTCTCAGACAATCGGGATGGGGATCGACGAGGTGACCGAGTTGCGATCGGGGTTGATTCAGACCGCCGTTCAGCAGTTTGACCCGGACATTCTGATCGTAGACAAAGAACCCACCGGGTTCCGCGGCGAGCTATTGCCAACACTCGAAAACCTTTTGCTCTCGCAGCGCACCAAACTGGTGCTGGGTTTGCGTGATGTTCTGGATGAACCCGAAGTTCTGGCCGCAGAGTGGGAACGGAAAGAGGCAACTGCAGCGACCGAAAGATTCTATCATGAAATCTGGGTTTACGGGCTGCGTTCGATCTATGATCCGACCAAGGGGCTCCCTCTGAATCACGCGGCCCAGTCGCGCATTCACTGGACTGGCTATTTGCGTCGTGATCTGGGGCCAATCGGTACCCCACCGGAACAGCCCTATATCTTGATTACCCCAGGTGGTGGTGGGGACGGCAAGGCGATGGTGAACCTGGTTCTTTCGGCTTACGAAAAGGACCCCGACCTGTCACCACGCGCGGTATTGGTCTATGGCCCGTTCCTGTCTGGTGATCTGCGGGACGAATTCGAAACACGTGTGGCCGCCTTGAACGGGCGTGTGACCGCCGTCGGCTTTGAATCCCAGATCGAAACGCTGTTCCACGGCGCGGCTGGCGTCGTCTGTATGGGTGGGTATAATACGTTCTGCGAGGTCCTGTCCTTTGACAAACGCGCCGTCATTGTTCCACGGACCAGTCCGCGTATGGAACAGTGGATCCGTGCCTCACGCGCCGAGGATCTAGGACTGATCCGGATGTTGGACGAGTTCCGTGACGGGCTAACAACCGATTCCATGGTCCGTGCCATTCGCGATCTACCACATCAGCCATTGCCGTCTCAGGCCATTGAACAGGGCCTGCTGGACGGGTTGGACTATGTCACCGGGCGCATTGAGGTATTGCTGAATCAGGAACAGGAACGGGCAACCGGATGACCGCAGGCGCGCCCAATCTGGCGGTGTTGGTCAAAGGGTGGCCGCGCCTGTCCGAAACGTTCATCGCGCAGGAACTTGTTGCTCTGCAAGAGGCCGGCCATGAGTTCGACATCTGGTCCCTGCGTCATCCAACCGATATGAAACGGCATCCGCTGCACGACAGGTTTCGTGGCCAGGTTCGGTACTTGCCGGAATATCTGTATCAAGAACCTCAGCGCATATGGGCTGCCCGCGAACAAGCGCAGCGTCTGCCGGGATACGGCGCGGCCTATAAGGTCTGGCGCGCTGATTTGCGCCGCGATCCCACGAACAACCGCATCCGTCGGTTCGGTCAGGCCTGCGTTCTGGCTGCGGAATTGCCCGCCAGCACACAGGTTCTCTATGCGCATTTCATGCATACGCCCTCGTCGGTCGCGCGCTATGCCGCGATCATGCGCGGCCTTCCGTGGAGCTTTTCAGCCCATGCAAAAGATATCTGGACGTCACCGGACTGGGAAAAATCGGAAAAGTTGCACTCCGACACTTACGGAGCAGCTTTTGGTGCAACCTGCACCGCGATCGGCGCCCAGCATCTGCGCAGCCTCGCCGACGATCCGGCACGGGTTGAACTGATCTATCACGGGCTGGACCTGGGCCGCTTTCCAGCCCCGCCGGAACGCGGCTTACGCCCCGCTGACAGCCCTTTTCATATGCTGTCCGTTGGGAGGTTGGTCGAAAAGAAAGGCTTCGATCGCCTGATTGATGCATTCGCCATGCTGCCGGACGATCTTGACTGGCACTGGACGCATATCGGCGGAGGAAGCCTGAGTGATACTTTGCAGAACCGGGCCGCATGGGCCGGGTTGTCCGGGCGCATCACCTGGAAAGGGGCCTGTGACCAACCCGAGGTCATCGCCGCGATGCGCACAGCAGACCTGTTTGTTCTGCCCAGCCGGATCGCCGCAGATGGGGACCGGGATGGCCTGCCCAATGTGCTGATGGAAGCCGCCTCGCAATATCTGCCGATCCTGTCGACCTCCGTTTCTGCGATTCCCGAGTTTATCGAGACAGGCACGCATGGCGTCCTGACGGATGACGATCCGGACGCGCTGGCAAATGCGATTGCACAGCTGGCGGCCAACCCCGCGCAGGCTGCAGCAATGGCGGGTGCTGCCTATGATCGTCTGATCGCCGACTTCCGCATGGACCCGGGCATAGCGCTTTTGTCTTCCAGGTTAAGCGCGCTGGGCGCGCATAAGAGCTGATGCCGCGCATCGCCTTCTACGCCCCGATGAAATCCCCCAATAGCCCGGTGCCGTCGGGGGACCGGGAAATGGCCCGAAATCTTCTTCTGGCAATCCAAGCCCGAGGGGATGCGGTGGATCTGGCCTCGGACCTGCGCGTATTCGACAAGCACGGCGACAAAGAGGTCCAGGCCAAACTGCGCCATGAGGCTGATGCCGAGGTGCTGCGCCTGACCTGCGACCTGCCTGCTGACACTGCACTATGGGTGACCTATCACAATTATTACAAGGCCCCTGATCTGATTGGACCCCGTGTAAGTACGGCGCGAAACATACCCTATGTTCAGCTTGAAAGCACCCGTGCCTACAGCCGCCTTCAGGGGCCATGGTCAGGGTTTGCCCAAGCGGCCCATCAGGCCTGCGACGCGGCCCGGGTGATCTTTTATCACACCGCCAATGACCTCATCACGCTGGAACGCGAGCAGTTCGGAAATCAGGCGCTTGTCGAGCTTCCGCCGTTTCTTCCCGCCTCCTCGCTGCCGCAGGCCTCTAGCTGCGATGGCCCGATGCTGGCCGTGGGCATGATGCGACACGGCGACAAGCTGGCCTCTTACCGGGTGCTTGAACAGGCACTGCGCCACCTGCAGGGCGATTGGTCCCTGTCTATTGCGGGCGATGGTCCCGCCCGCGCCGAAATCGAAGCGCTGATGGCCAAGTTTGGCACGAAAGTCCGGTTTCTGGGGCAGCTTGATCGCGACGCGCTGCGCAAGGCTTATGCTACTGCATCCCTGATGGTCTGGCCCGGCGTGAATGAGGCTTATGGCATGATCTATCTAGAGGCCCAGGCACATGGTATCCCGGTGGTTGCGCAAGACAGGCCGGGCGTCCGGGATGTGCTGATGCCGTCCGACTATCCTTTGGTTGCTGAAGGGGCCAAGGGGCTGGCCTTAAGGCTGCGCACTCTTCTGGACGATCCGGCATTACGGTCTTTCCTGGGCAGCCAATCGGCCGCATATATAGCCGCGCGCCACCTGATGCCAGATGCAACTGATCGGTTCTGGACGGCTGTTGATCCTTTGCTGGAGGCATCCACATGAGCAAGCTCGCCCTATTGCGCCACGGGCATACGGCGTGGAACCGCGCCGGGCGCATTCAGGGGCGCAGCGATATTCCATTGGATGAACAGGCACAGACAGAACTGGCATGCTATTCCCTGCCCTCCCCTTGGGATCAGGCTATGGTCTGGTCCAGTCCCTTGGCGCGTGCGGCCCAGACGGCACAACTGGTTTCAGGGCGCGAACCGTTGAAGTCCGAGGCCCTCATGGAAATGAACTGGGGCGCTTGGGAGGGGCAGCACGGCACCGATCTCATTGCCGATCCCGCAAGCGGTTATCGCCATATCGAGGATTGGGGTTGGGATTTCCTACCCCCCGGAGGTGAAAGCCCCGCCGAAATCTGGCAGCGGCTGGAACCTTGGCTTACAAGTCTTGGCGAAAATACCGTAGCCGTTTGCCATATCGGTATCATGCGGGTCATTCTGGCCCGCGCCTGGGGATGGGATTTTGACGGCCCCGCCCCCTTTAAGATCAAGCGCAACCGCCTCTATATCGTGGACATGGTGTCCATGCGCCCCGAAACTGACCCTATCCGTTTGATCCGGCAGGAGACCCGCATATGAGGGTGATGATCGTTGTGACCCATCTGCTGGGCACCGGACATCTGAGCCGCGCGCTTACATTGGGCCGGGCCTTTGCCGCTGAGGGTCACAAGGTCTTGCTGGTCTCGGGCGGAATGCCCGCGCCGCAACTGGATCATACCGGGGTCGACGTGCTGGGTCTGCCGCCACTACGCTCGGACGGCACCAATTTTACGCGGTTGCTGACGCAAGCGGATGAGGCCGCGCATCCTGCCTATTTCGACGCCCGCAAGGTTGCCCTGACAGAGGCGCTGCGGAGCTTTGCTCCGGATGTATTGATAACTGAGCTTTACCCCTTTGGCCGCAGATCCCTGGCGGATGAGTTTGACGCCCTGTTGGATGCTGCCCACGCACAGGGTCGCCGTCCGGTTATTTTGGGATCAGTCAGGGACATACTGGCGCCCCCGTCCAAACCTGCCAAAGCCCAGCGCACCGAGGAAATCATTCTTGACCTCTTTGACGGTGTCCTTGTCCATTCAGACCCAAGCATGATCCCGCTGAGTGTAAGCTGGCCAGTCTCGGAACGCCTGGCGCATCGCCTGTTCTATACCGGGTTCGTGGCCCCTTCGGCACCGACCCCGCATCCCGAAGGGATTGGTAAAGGTGAGATTCTGGTAAGCGCTGGCGGTGGGTCGGTGGGCGAGCCTATCTTTCAGGCGGCCATCGAGGCCGCACCAAAGATGCCCAACAGGCGCTGGCGCCTGTTGGTAGGCGGGCTGGACTCCGCAGCACGCATAGAACGCCTGACAGCAGGTGTTGGCGACGCCCCTGTCACGCTGGAACCGGTGCGCCCGGACTTTCGACAAATGCTGCCCTTGGCCGCCGCATCGGTCAGCATGTGCGGCTACAACACGGCGTTGGACATTCTGCAGTCTGGCGTACCCTCGGTTTTCATCCCCTTCGACGACGGAAGCGAAGTCGAACAGACCTTGCGCGGCCAAAGCCTGTCGAAGCTGAGCGCAATAGACGTATTGCCAAGCGACAAGTTGACCGAAGATACCCTGGCGCAGGCTGTCGAGGCCGTTCTAGCCGCCCCCGCGCGGCCAAGTGCCGGTCAGGGTTTTGACGGGGCCGCAAAATCTGTCGAGATTGTACAATCACTTTTGGATCACGCCCATGACCGGTGATTGGCACCCCCTGATGACCGAGCTTGATATGTGGCGGCGGGACGGGCTGTCTCTGCCGCTGTGGTGGAGGGATGATGACGCGGTCTGTGTCACGCCACAGTTGGAACGTTTGGAGGCGCTGTCCGCATCACTGGAACTGCCGGTTCATCTGGCGATTATTCCGCGTGACGCAGATGAAGATCTGGTTACCCATGTCGAAGGCTCGCCCGCATTGATACCGGTGGTCCATGGCTGGGCCCATCAAAACCACGCTCCGACAAACGAGAAGAAATCAGAGTTTCGACTGCATCGCCCCTTTCAGGACATCCGCAACGATGCACGGGCCGGGCTGACCCGGTTACAGAGCCTGTTCCCAGACAAGCTGTGCCCTATGTTTGTGCCACCCTGGAACCGGATCGCGTCAGAGATGGTTCAGGAATTGCCGGGCCTGGGATATCGCATCCTGTCCACCGCCACCCCCCGAAAGGCAAAGATGGCGGCACCTGGCCTTATGCAGGTCAACACGCATCTGGACCCGATCGACTGGCGCGGGTCACGGGGGTTGGCCCCTCGGGACAAGCTGATCGCTCAGGCCACAGATCTGCTGCGGGACAGGCGCGAAGGACCTGCGGATAATACCGAGCCGTTTGGCATCCTGACGCATCACCTGGTGCATGACGAAGATATCTGGTCCTTTACGCAGGACCTTCTGACCCGGTTGCTGGATGGTCCGGGGACCATCTGGACCGCCCCAAAGAACGATAAATCACGGAGACCCGAATGAGCCGACTGGATTCCATGCTGCGCCGCCTGACGGCCCAACGCGACGGGCTGAACTGGGCGGTCGATCAGATTACAGATACGAGCGGCGATATACTGGACATGGGTTTGGGGAATGGCCGCACCTATGATCACCTACGTGAAATTCTACCAGACCGGCGCATCTGGGTCATGGACCGGATTTTACAGTGCCACCCGTCCAGCACCCCTCCGGCAGAGGATTTTCTGCAGGGCGAAGCGGGTCCTATGTTAAAGAAACTTGCAGCCGGGGGCCCGAAAATAGCATTGGCACATTACGATTTCGGGCGCGGTATCAAGCAGGATGACGTGGCAGAGGCGGCGATACTCAGCCCGTTGATCTCTCAGGTCATGCTGCCCGGTGGGCTGCTGATATCCGGCCAACCACTGGTTGGGTTTGAACAGATCACCGGACCGGAGACCATCGCACCCGACCGATACCTTTTCTACAGGGCCTGATCAGGCCACACGTCGCCCTCGCGACCACACTCCGTTCAGGGCAGGCGCCCCTTCGCGCATCCGGAACCGTATGATATCGGCGCGCGCGCCTGCGCACAGCTCGCCTCGGTCATCCAGCCCGACCACCTGCGCCGGGGACATCGTGACAGTGCGCAGACCACGGGCCATGTTGCCCCAAATCTCACCCAGCCGTGCCGCCGACAGCAACAACGCGGCGGGGACATAGTCCGAGGACAGAATGTCCAGGTGACCCAGATCGGCCAGCTCTTTTGCAGCGACATTTCCGGAATGTGACCCGCCCCGGATTACGTTTGGAGCGCCCATCATCACCTTGATCCCGTGATCATGGCAGGCCCGCGCCGCCTCGACCGTGGTGGGGAACTCGGCCAGCCGGATACCGTGGCCCGCTGACACATGTACCTGTTCCCGGGTGGTGTCGTCATGGCTGGCCAGCATGGCCCCAAAACGTTTGGCCGCTTTTACGGTTTCCACCTCGTGCTTTTCGCCGTTCCTGTCCCGCATCGCCTTGAGGTCCGTGACATGCTGCTGGAATTCCTTGCCCTCCAACCCCAGCTTTCCTTTCAGATAGCTTTCGAGCTTTGAGATATCACGGAATTGACGCTGACCGGGCGTGTGGTCCATCAGTGACACCAGCCCAACACGGTCCTCGAGGCCGAATTCATCCAGTTCTTCGACCAGCGTTTCTGAACACAACTCGGCCCGCAAATGCAAGAAATGGCTGATTTTTAAGGCGTCTTGCTCTCGTAACTGCCACAGCTCGCGGGACAGGCCACGTGCGTATTTGTTGTAGCGCGGACCAGTCGGGATCGACCCGACGCGCATCGCATCGAACACGGTTGTGATGCCCGTGCTGGCCAGTTCGGCGTCATGGGCAAGAATTGCCGCCGCATGGGGCCAGTCGACCTTGGGGCGGGGCTGGATATGACGTTCCAGATTGTCTGTGTGCAGCTCGACCAGACCGGGGCTGACATAGTCACCCTCACAATCGATTGCACCGCTTGGAACCGCCGCGCCTGTATCGATCTCGGTGATGCTGTCGCCCTGAACCCGGACGCTGCCGTTAATGGTTTCGTCGGGCAGGATCAGCGTGGCATTGGCAAGGATCAATTCTTCTGTCATCTGAACTTCACACAGTTTGAGGTATTGGAAGGCCACGCAATAGGAGGCCAATGTGACATTCACGCGATACGCGATCTATTTTGCGCCACCCGCCACGGCGGAGTGGACGCAATTCGCAACCCGTTGGCTGGGCTGGGACATGGAGGCTGGCACCGAGGTCGCCCATCCTGGGCTGGATGGTGTGGATGTTGCAGCGGTTACGGAGGTACCGCGAAAATACGGGCTGCACGCGACCATGAAACCCCCGTTCCGCCTGCGCGAGGGGCAATCCGTCACAGCGTTGCAAGAGGCCTGCGCCACCCTTGCTGCCAGCCAATGCGCAATCATGATGGAAGGTCTTGAGATTGCCCGCCTTGGCCGGTTTCTGGCCCTGCGACCACTGGGCGACACAGCCGCGCTGAACGCGTTGGCCGCCGCCTGTGTTCAAGAGCTTGATATGTTCCGGTCCCCACCGTCGGCGGCTGAACTTGACCATCGCCGCGCCTCCAGACTGACACCGGATCAGGACGCCAACCTGGTCAAATGGGGTTACCCTTATGTGCTGAACGCGTTTCGGTTTCACATCACCTTGAGCGGCAGGTTGGACAAGCCCGTGCTGGATTCGGTCCAGCGCACCCTGGAAAACCATCTGGGGCCGCTTTTGCCAAAACCCTTTCGAATTGCGGATCTGGCCCTGATGGGCGAGGCCGAGGATGGACGGTTTCACCTGATCCATCGCTATGCGCTTTCCAACTGAAGGCGGGACAAAATTTTGGCCACCGTATCCTGCAGAGCACCAGAATTGTCGACCTCGATCACCCGGACCAGCCCCTTAGGCAAAGGGGTCTTGGCCTGGCCCAACCGACGCGCCTGTTCGCTGTCACTTTCGCGCCCGCGCAATGACAAGCGTTGCTCTAGAACGCTCGCGTCTGCAGTCAACGAGATAACAATCAGATCGCCAAAGATCTCTTGCGCCTGCAACAACACAGCACGCGACAGGTTGACCAGAACTGCCTCCGCCACCTGACGTTGCTGCGCAATCTCTTTCGGCACACCATAGAGCAACCCATGTGCATGCCAGCTGAGCGCGAATGCGCCCTCACCTTCCATCTGTCGAAACGCGTCATCTGTGACCCGTCTGAAATCTTCCCCCGCTTCGCCTTCGGGGCGGGTGACGACACGGCGCAGCCGCTGGATACCTTTTGCGCGGGCTTCCAACGCCTCAATCACACTGTCTTTGCCGACACCTGACGGACCGACAACCGCTATGACCGGGGCAAGCGTCATGCCGCAATTCCCGGCGTGAATTGCGAAACGTTGATCTCGCGATCGCAAACCTGCTTCCGCCCGTCAACATCATGGAAGATGCCGATAATCGCCGTTCCGCGCTCTTTCGCCTCAAGGATCAGGGACAGGACGGTTTCGCGATTCAGCGCATCCAAACTGGCTGTGGGTTCATCCAGCAGCATGGCCGGGTATTCATGGGCAAAGCCGCGCGCGATGTTCACGCGCTGCTGTTCGCCGCCCGAAAAAGTCGTCGGACTAAGGGGCCAGAGCCGTTCAGGAATATTCAGACGCTCGAGCAGACCCGCAGCCTTGTCCAGTGCCATCTGTTTTTCGCAACCAACAGCAAGAAGCGGCTCGGCCACGACCTCAAGCGTCGGCACTCTGGGCACAACGCGCAGGAACTGGCTGACATAGCCCAGCGTTTCGCGCCGCAGGGTCAAGATCTCGCGCGGTTCAGCCTTGGCGACGTCTAAACCACCGACCAGAACCTGACCCGAGGCAGCCAGATAGTTGCCATAGATCACCCGCATCAAGGTGGATTTACCTGCCCCCGACGCGCCGGTCAGCGCCACACACTCACCCGGTTCAACCCTGAGCGTAGCGCCCTGCATGACCGGGATCACCGCGCTCCCCTGATTGTGCAGGGTAAAGCTTTTGCTGACATTGTTCAGTTCAATCATTGTCCCGGCCCTCATACCTGCAACACGCTGGACACCAGCAGTTGCGTATAGGCATGCTGCGGATCGTCCAGAACCTGATCAGTCAATCCGGCCTCGACCACATGACCGGCTTTCATCACCATCAGCCGATCCGCCAGCAGACGGACAACGGCAAGATCATGGGTGACAATGATGGCGCTCAGCCCCATTTCCCGAACCAACCCGCGCAACAGGTCCAACAGGCGAGCCTGTACCGAGACGTCCAGACCACCAGTCGGTTCATCCATGAAGACCAGCCTGGGGCCGGTCACAAGATTCCGCGCGATCTGCAGGCGCTGCTGCATGCCACCGGAAAACGCGGACGGACGATCATCAACCCGCTCCGCTTCGATCTCAACCCGACCCAGCCAGTCGATCGCCTTGTCGCGGATATCGCCATAGTGGCGGTCACCTACGGCCATCAGTCGTTCGCCGATATTTCCGCCCGCACTGACAGACATGCGCAAGCCATCGCGCGCATGTTGGTGCACGAATGCCCAATCGGTGCGGCTCAGCATCCGGCGTTCAGGTTCCGACATGGTCACGGTATCCACCGGACCGTCTGCACGAGTGTCAAAGATCACCTGCCCCGCATCCGGCACCAGATGACCCGCCAGACAGTTCAGCAGGGTTGACTTGCCCGAACCACTCTCACCCACGATCCCCATCACCTCGCCGGGATAGAGATCAAAACTCACATCGGTACAGCCGATACGGGCCCCGTAGGATTTTCTGATATCCTGTACACTCAGCAGCGGTGTCATTTCATTCACCTTGGGTCATATGAAAACTCGATCCGATTGCCGCCCGGCTCTCGGATCATGAAATGGAGTTTCGGACCTGAACCCGAGGGTTCAGGTGCAAACTCGACAACGACGGCAGGCCAGTCTTTGACCGCATCGAAAACCGCAGTCAGCGCTTCTTCATCGGGAACTTTCAAGGCAACATGATGCAACCCGACGTTCTTGTGCCGGTCAAACCCCTGTAGCCCCTTGCCTTTTTGCTGCCAAAGCGTCAGCTTCGCCGCGCCATTGGTCACATAAACCGCCGGATAATCCGGATTGCTGCCGAAGACCTCCCAACCCAGCGCATCGACAAAGAACGTCCGCGTGGCGTCGAGGTCCGAAACCGTAAGGCCAAGGTGGTCAATTCCAAGCACATCTTCTCGTTTCATGCGGCATCCTCTCTGGCCAAACGGCCCATATGGCCCGCCTCGCGGCGCGACCGGCAATAATCAGTGTCCGAGCAAACAAACATGCGGGTACCTGCATCATCCATGATGACCTCATCCAGATAGCTGTCCTCGGCCCCGCACAGATCACAGGGATGGTCGGCCTTGGTGGCCTCGAACGGGTAGTCCTGGAAATCGAGGCTGACGACCTTGGTATGCGGTGGCACCGCGTAGATGCGTTGCTCGCGGCCCGCGCCAAACAGCTGGATCGCGTCCATCTCAAGCTTTGGGTTGTCGAATTTCGGGATGGGGGACGGGTCCATCACATAACGGTCCGAGACCATCACAGGATAAGCATAAGCGGTTGAGATCGCACCATGCTGGCTGATGTCTTCGTACAGTTTCACGTGCATCAACCCGTATTCTTCGAGGCTGTGCATCTTGCGTGTCTCGGTCTCGCGCGGTTCCAGAAACCGCAGCGGTTCCGGGATCGGCACTTGATAGACAAGAATCTGATCCGCGCGCAGCTTCGCCTCGGGGATGCGGTGGCGGGTCTGGATGACCGTTGCCTTCTCTGTTTCCTCGGTGGTGGCGACGCCCGCCGTATTTTCGAAAAACTTACGGATAGACACAGCATTGGTCGTATCATCCGCGCCCTGATCAATCACCTTGAACGTATCGTCCGGGGTCAAAGTTGCGGCAGATACCTGCACGCCTCCGGTACCCCAGCCATAAGGCATCGGCATCTCTCGGCTGGCAAATGGCACCTGATATCCGGGAATAGCCAACCCCTTGAGGATCGCCCGACGGATCATCCGCTTGGTTTGTTCGTCCAGATATGCGAAGTTATATTCAGTCATTTGATGTAACTATTTTGTTTCTGGTGTTTTTATGAACGTATTTGGTATTTGTTCGCTCTTTTTGGCGATTATGCTCTATTTTATCTGGCGCAATTTTCGCGCAAAGTGGCGCCTCGGGGCTATGGCCCGCGACCTTTCGTGCGAATGGGAATCGCTTGAAATCGTGAATTCGCGCGAAGCATTCGGCAGGAAATCGCCCAATCAGGGCAACGACTGGTTTTTGAACCGTAGGACGAGCCTGTAGGGCAAAGCGTACAGAGCTCATTCCGCAGCCTCCCTCGATGCAGTCCGTTCCTCGGCCTCGCGGCGCAGCTTGCGCACCAGTTCCAGTTCGGATTGAAAATCCACGTAATGCGGCAGCTTGATATGTTCGAGGAAACCCGTTGCCTGAATATTGTCTGAGTGGCTCAGGACAAATTCCTCGTCCTGTGCAGGTGCGCCCAGATTGTCCTCGCCCAGCTCCTCCCACCGCAGCGCCCGGTCGACCAGAGCCATGGAGATGGATTTGCGTTCAGACTGGCCAAAGACGAGCCCATAGCCGCGTGTAAACTGTGGCGGCTCAGTCTTTGAGCCTTGGAACTGGTTCACCGTCTCACATTCGGTCAACTCGACTTCGCCGATCTCGATGGCAAAGCCCAGTTCGGGAATGTCCATTTCGACCGCGACCTTGCCGATCCGCAGCTCGCCAACAAAGGCGTGGTTGCGGGCATAGCCGCGCTGAGTCGAATAGGCCATGCCCAGCACAAACCCCTCATCCCCGCGCGCCAGCGATTGCAACCGCAGCGGACGGCCCGCCGGAAACTCAAGCGGCTCGCGGGTCAGGTCGCCGGGCGTAGCATCGCTGACCGGCTCGTCCTGAATGATATCCTCACCCTTGAGGAATTCGGTGATATGCGGGGTCGGCTCGTGTCGCGCCGTACCTTCGGGCGCGGGTAGAGTTTCGCCATCCGCAGCCAGTTTGAAATCCAGCAGGCGGTGGGTGTAGTCGAATGTCGGGCCCAGCACCTGCCCGCCCGGCGCATCCTTGAACGTCGCCGAAATCCGACGGTCACAGGCCATATTGCCCGTTTCAACCGGTTCGGAATAACCAAAACGCGGCAATGTCGTGCGATAGGCGCGGATCAGAAAGATCGCTTCGATCAGATCGCCACGCGCCTGTTTGATCGCCAGTGCGGCAAGGTCCGGATCATACAGCGATCCTTCTGCCATCACCCGGTTCACCGCCAGGCTCAGCTGCTCCCGGATCTGGACCAGGCTAAGCTCGGCCACATCCGGGGCGCCTCGGCGCTCTTCGGCCAACCAGGCATGGGCATTCTCAATCGCCTTTTCGCCTCCTTTGACGGCAACATACATCGCTTAACCCTCCGCGCTGATCTGGGTACTGCGCGGCAGGGCCGCGACCTTGTCACCGCAGGTAAAGAAGAAGTCACATCCCAAAGGGAAAAGAGCCGCATTACGTTGCAACGCAGGGATATCGGGTAGGTTCAAGCCTGCGCTCTGCTTGATACCGGGACCGTGCAAAATGGCACCGGACTGATCCAGGCCGTCACGCTCAACAATCAGAGTGGTTGACCGGTCAGGATACTCTGCAGTTCCGATGCGATAGCGATCCAGCCCACCAAGTTCGCCCCAAGTGCCGACGGCGAAATCCGCCTCGACAGCAGGAACCAGCGGCGCGCCGGTGTGGAAAGTCAGCCATTCGCGCAGAGCGTCGGTGTCGAGCTCACCCGCCAGATGTACCTTGGTTTCCGGGTCGCAAAATGTCAGCAACAAGGTGCCCGCTGCTACCGACAAAGGCGCTGGGGGCACGGCCCCTGACAGGCTGCGGATTTCGCCAGGGCGTGCCATCACCGTCATCGCCGCGCGAAAAACATGTGCGGAATCAACCGGTATGTTCTGGAACCCGCCCGAGAATTGAGTTTGCGCAGTCATCAATCTTCTCCCCGAACCAGCGTGAAGAATTCTACTTTGGTTGCCGCCGCCTTTGCCGCCCGCGCGATTTTGACCGCCTGCATTTTCTGTTCCAGCGGACCGAGCAGGTTTTCCCGCACATGGTCTGCTGCCGCAGTCTGCATCATCGCATCAATCACAGCTGCAGCTTCGGCCTTGGGCTTTGACCGGCCCTGAACATAGCCATGTCCGACCGTGCCATCCTGCAAGACCACCGAGCAGCGCGTGACCGTCATTTCACCCAGGTTGAACGGCGCCCCGGTGGCGCCGGTACGTCCGCGCACCATCACGCCGCCCACTTCGGGGCTGCGCAGCCATTCAAAGCCGGGACGGTCCGTGAAACCCTCCCACAGCGCCAACGTGGCTTCATCTGGCGCGCGGGCCAGCAGGCCCATCCAGGTCTTACGCGCCTCGGTCGCGGAATCTGTCTGTTGTGTCATCAAAGCCTCTTGGCGGGGTTGTCTACTTATCCTATACAACTATACAAATCATAGACCGCCGCCCGGCGACTCGCAATCGCAACTGTGTGAATTTTTGGTGACATGAACAAAACGCCGATCTGGAAAAGCATCGCCCTAAGCCTGACGTCGGACATTGCCGAAGGGCGATATCAAACCGGTGACCGGCTGCCGACCGAAGCGCAACTGGCCGCAACGCATGGCGTTAACCGCCACACGGTTCGTCGGGCGCTGTCTGACATGGCCGACCAGGGGCTGGTCCATTCTAGGCGCGGGGCCGGTGTATTCGTCGCCACCCGACCAACCGAGTATCCGATTGGTAAGCGGGTGCGATACCACAAGAGCATCTCGGCCAGCGGCAAGATGCCCGGCAAGAAGATCCTCGCCCTGACCACACGGGCCGCGGATGAAGCCGAGGCCGAAGCATTGGGGCTTGATACAGGCGACACGGTGCATGTCTATGACGGTCTGTCTCTGGCCGACGGGCAACCCATCGGCCTGTTTCAAAGCGTTTTTCCGGCCAAGCGATTTCCTGACATTCTGCAGATTCTGACCGAAACCCAATCCGTCACCAAAGCCCTGCAAAGATGCGATGTGCCGGATTACACGCGCATCTCAACCCGCCTGACCGCGCGCGCCGCCACGGCAACTCAAGCTCTGCACCTGCACCTGCCCGAGGGCGCACCAGTCTTGTTTTCGATCGGCATCAATGCAGACCCCGAGGGCAATCCTGTCGAGTACGGGAGAACAACCTTTGCCGGGGAACGAGTTACGCTGACCCTGAACGAGGATTGATCCCGTAAGCCTCCCGCCCGTCTTCAACCTCCTATCGGAGGTTTCATCCCGTTGGGCGTAGCGCCGCGCAAAGCGCGGCGCCCGGCCCAAGGCCGCAAAAGGGGGATCGGCGAAACCGATGCTTCTGCGGGCGCGGAGCACCTGGGGTCACAGGGCCAGCTATTCGTATTTCTCCAAAAACGCCTCAGCCTCTAGTTTGCGAAAATCCGGCAATGCGTCACGCAAGCGGCTGTTGTCCCAGTCCCACCAGGCCAACTGCTCCATCCGATCCGCAACCGCTTGTGGGAACCTGGGGCGGAGTATTTGGGCCGCCACCCCAGCAACGATCATGTAGGGCGGCACGTCTTTGGTCACCAGCGCCCCGGATGCGATGACCGCACCATTACCGATTGTCACCTCGGGCTTGATGATCGCCCCGTGACCGATCCATGTGTCATGCCCGATATATGCGAGCCGGCTTGCGCGATGGACAAACCACTCCGCATCATCCTCGGCATCGTCCCAATAGTCAGCCGACCGATAGCTAAAATGATGCAGCGAGGCCTTTTGCAACGGGTGATCAGTAGCGCCTATCCGGGTAAAGCTGGCAATGTTCGAAAACTTGCCGATCCTTGCATTAGCGATGTCGCAGGTCCGGTCGCAATAGGAATAGTCGCCCCAGACCGCGTTGGCGATCCGGCTGCCGGTGCCAATCTCGACAAATGCACCAAAGCTGCTGTTGGTAATCTGGCAATCGGGATGGATGAACGGTTCATCCGCGCGCAATCGTGCCATAGTCCTGACCTTTCAAGCTGCGCTCACGGCAGAATAAAATCTTTGGTTTTCGCGTTGCTCGGCTTGCTCTTCTTGCCGCTGTCGCCCTGGATCAGACGACGCCGTAACCAGCCCGAGAACCAATCCATCAACATCACCATGAGAATGATCAGAACGATGTAATAGGCGACCTCTTCCCAATCTTTCTGAGTGATGATCGCCTGCGTCAGCAACAGACCAATGCCGCCGCCAGTAATCGCGCCAATTATGGTCGCGCTGCGGGTGTTGGATTCGAGAAAGTACAAAAGCTGGCTCAACAGCACGGGAGTGATCTGTGGGATCACCCCAAAGCGATAGCGCTGCGGCGCATTCGCACCGGTCGACTGCACGCCCTCGATCTGCTTCTCATCCACATTCTCCAGCGCTTCTGAGAATATCTTGCCGAATGTCCCGGTATCGGTCACCAGAATTGCCAGCGCTCCGGTCAACGGCCCTGGGCCGAAGGCCCGTGCCAGAACAACGGTCCAGATCAAGGCGTCCACACCGCGTACAAAGTCGAACACCCGCCGTGTGGCAAAGCGCACCGACCGCAAGGGGTTAAAGTTCCGCGTCGCCAGGAACGCCAGTGGCAAGGCGATAATCCCTGCCCCAATGGTGCCCAGAAACGCCATCAGGATCGTCTCGAAGATGGCCCAGGCCACATCCTGATGCCGCCAGATCTTGTTGGTCCAGAAATCGTTGAAAATGGCACCGGCCTCACCGGCGGTGGCGCGGCTGACCAACTCGGGGAAGGATTTGCCATAATACGGGCTGTCGAGGGTGAACCAAAACAGCTCCCACCCTGGGAAATAGCGAAACACTTCGGACCGGTTGCGGGTCACGGTCAGACGCCCGGCATCGGTGGTGATCGCCAGCCGATTTTTCGAGACATTGATCCAGTCTGGAACATCGCCCGCCGGTAACTCGGCTTGCACCCCAGAGGCCCGGCTGGGCGTAGCGCGCACGACGCCATAGCCAGGGATATCGTATTCGATTGTCTCGGGGCCGAAACGCACCACGTGACCATCTTCCAGGTCAATGATCGTGGTTTCGCCCAACGCCACCCAGTCGGGTGCGGTCCCGTCAGGATAGGTGCCTTTGCGGTCCCCTTCGACCGCAACGGACACATCACCATTGCGGTTATCCCGCGTGACATGGGTTTTGTAGCTGTAACTGTCGGCAACAAGCGTCTTGCCGTTTTCCCAATTTGCACGCCCGGCATTACCAGGCACGTCAAAGGCAAAGAACACGTAAATCAGGTAAAAAGCGACAAGGCCGGGCAACCCGAAATTCACGATCCGTTTGCGGTTGAACAGACGACCGGCCTCGACCTTGAGGTCATCTGTCGACAGATCAGTGGCAAAGGTCGTCATGCCGAAGCTCCTTTTTCAGACCCGTGGGTCAGGCGATCCCGCAGATAGCCGGACAGCTGATCCACGACCATGATTGTGACAAAAAGCAGAAGGAAGATGGCCGCGGCCTCGTCGTAGCGCCCCTGCCCCCATGACATCGCGTTGCGCAGCTCATAGCCCAGCCCGCCAGCACCGACGAAGCCAAGGATGGCCGAGGCACGGATGTTGATCTCGAACCGCAGCAAGGCATAGCTGACATAGTTCGGTCCGACCTGTGGGATCACGCCCAAATACATCCGTTGCGACCAGTTCGCGCCCACCGAATGCAGCCCCTCAATCGGCTTCAGCGAAGCGTTCTCGTTCACTTCCGAGAACAGCTTGCCCAATGCACCGGCGGTATGGATGGCAATCGCAATCATTGCCGGAACCGGACCGCCGCCGAGAATAAAGATCAAAACCAGCGCGATAACGATTTCAGGGATGGCCCTGCAGATATCGGAAATCCGACGAAACAATGGGATCAGAGATGGCCACTGCGCCATGCCCCGTGTCGACATCAGGGCAAGAAATGTCCCCGCAATCGTACCGATCAGGGTTGATGCTGCCGCGATATTGATCGTTTCGATCAAGGCCGGAAAGAACCGAACCAGATTTTCCGGCATCGCGCCGATCTTTTCCCACGCTTCCGAGAGGACCTCGGCCGGATAGTCGAAAATCCTGTGCCAGCCATCGACAAAACTGCCTGCGTTTCGATCATCGGCGGTGCGGAACCCTGCGGCCATCAGGGCCACAAACAGGATCAGGAGAATGCCACCATAGGCCCGTTTGCGCCGGGTCATTGCTGAGTATTCGTCGCGGATCTGGTCGACGCTGTGGGACCCTGCGGTCAGGTCTGTCATGGAATGCTCCTGAGAAAACGGGGCCCGGCAAGACGCCGGACCCCGATCATGTGATGTGCAGGCTTAGTTGGACTTCAGCTTGCGCGCTTCGATGATGACCTCGTAGGCCTCATGCGTGATGGGATCAAAGCTCTTGGCTTCGCCTGCTGCCACGCCGTAGAAACACTCGCGGTCTTTTTCATCCAGCGTGTTCCACAGTTCAGTGACCTGAACTTTGACATCTTCGGGCAAGGCCTTGCGCAGAACGACCGGGCCTTCCGGGATCGGCGCCGATTTCCAGATCTCGACCAGATCGTTCATGTCGACCAGACCGGCATCAACAGCGCGGCGCAGCGCGCCCGACTGATAGCCATCTTCCCAATCACCCAGGCCGTCGGCCCAGGTCACGCCGCCGTCAACGTCACTGTTGTTTACCGCAACGATAGTCTGTTCGTGACCGCCGGTGAACTTGACCTCACCGAAGTAATCGCCCGAGTCCATGGTGGCGCCGGTGGCCTGTGGGATCTCGATCGAAGGGATCAGGTAGCCCGAGGTCGAGTTCGGATCACCAAAACCAAAGGCCTTACCCTTCATGTCATCCAGCGAGGCGATGCCGCTGTCTTTGCGGGCAAAGCCTACCGAGTAATAGCCATAACCACCGTCGGTGTTGACCTTGACCAGAACCGGCTCAACCGCTTCGGGATCGCTCAGATAGGTTTTGGCGTAACCCGACGCACCCAACCAAGCGACGTCAATCGTGCCACCCAGCAGGCCCTGAATCACACCGTTATAATCGGCAGGGGCGAACAGCTTGGTCGGAACGCCCAGCAACTCTTCGGTGTATTCGCGCAGGCATTCGTTTTTGCTCATTCGGTCTTGGGCGTTTTCGCCGCCCAGAATACCAATGCGGAATTCGCTGATTTCCTGCGCCATAGCGGGCGCGGCCATGGCAGTGGTCGCAACAAGGGCAGCAATTAGGTTTTTCATCTGTCTCTCTCCAGGTTGATGTCCCCGACCTCTCATCGGGTCGGGCGATGAAAGGTGGTTGGGGTGGCTCAGATGGTGGCTTCGGCTTCCATCAGGGCCTTCTGGGTGGCGTCGAGCGTTTCGATCTCGGTCGAGGTTGCCTCTTCCGAGAAACTCGCATCGGCCCCATAGATCTCGCGGGCGACGCCGGTGGTCAGTTGTTCGGGCAACCCGTCAAAGACGATGCGGCCGTCGCGCATGCCGACAACGCGGTCGCAATAGCGGCGCGCGGTGTCCAGCGTGTGCAGGTTGGCGATGACCGTGCGGCCGTCCTCTTCGTGGATACGGCGCAGGGCCTGCATCACCACCTGGGCATTCATCGGGTCCAGCGATGCGATCGGCTCATCCGCTAGAATGATTTTGGGGTCCTGCATCAAAGCCCGCGCGATGGCGACACGCTGCTGCTGTCCACCCGACAGCGCCTCGGCCCGTTTCGGCGCATGTTCGGCGATGCCCAGACGATCCAGAATGTCGATGGCGCGGTGGATGTCCTCCATCGGGAACAGGTTGAACATGGTGGCCAGTGTCGATTGGCGGTTCAGTGTGCCATGCAGCACGTTCGACACCACATCCATGCGCGGCACCAGATTGAACTGCTGAAAGATCATGGCGCATTCGGCCTGCCACGCCCGCTTCTCTCGCCCCTTCAACTGGGTGACATCGCGGCCTTCGAACAGGATCTTGCCTTCGCTGGAATCGGTCAGGCGATTGACCATCCGCAAAAGGGTGGATTTCCCGGCGCCGGATCGCCCGATGATGCCGATCATGCACGGCTTGTCTACATCCAAAGTCGCCGCATCCACGGCTATGTTTTCGCCGAAGCGTTTGGTCAGTTTGTCGATACGCAGCACAGGCCACCCCCAATTCGTCTTGGCGGTGAGCTACAGGCACTGTTCAACGGCTGTGTGTCAGTAAGGTGAAAGTTTTGTTACGGCGCGATTGTCGCGGGGGCTATCCATCAACTGACCTCAACGCTATACGCATCCTCAACTGTTCAGATGACACGAGGCAACCATGAGCTTTGACCGCAGCATCAAGATCGCCCCGTCGATCCTGTCCGCCGATTTTGCCAATTTCGGCGCCGAGATTCAGGCCATTGAGGCTCAGGGCGCCGACTGGGTGCATATTGACGTGATGGATGGCCATTTTGTCCCCAACCTGACCTTTGGTCCACCCGCCGTCAAAGCCTTTCGTCCGCATGTCAAAACGGTGATGGACGTGCATCTGATGATCACCCCAGTCGATCCCTACATTCAGGCCTATGCGGATGCTGGGGCCGATGTCCTGACCGCCCATATCGAGGCAGGGCCGCATTCGCACCGCACCTTGCAGGCCATCCGCGCTGCAGGAATGAAGGCCGGTATCGCGCTGAACCCGGGCACTCCGGCCGAAGCGGTGGAGCACCTGTTGGATCTGACCGATCTCATCTGCGTTATGACCGTAAACCCCGGCTTTGGCGGCCAGAAGTTTATCGACATGACCAGCAAAATCCGCCGCCTGCGCCAGATGATTGGCGACCGTCCCGTCCATATTGAGATTGATGGCGGCGTTGATCCAAACACCGCCCCGCTGGTCGCGGCCGCAGGCGCCGACGTTCTGGTTGCCGGCTCAGCTGTGTTCAAAGGTGGATCGGTAGATCAGCCCGGGGTCTATGGCGACAACATCCGCGCCGTGCGGGCCGCTGCGAATTCCGCGCTGTAACTCATTATTCCTGGCGCATGCCCGAAATCACCCTGTGCATGAGGTCCAGAAACTGACGTTGTTCCTCGGCGCTCAGCCCCGCAAGCGCCTGCGCGTTTACGGTCTGGGCGGCCTCATATGCCTCCGCGCGTATCCCTGACGCCTTTTCGGTCAACCAGATCAGCTGAGCTCTGGCATCGGTTGGGTTTTTGGTTCTCTTGACCAAACTGTCCCGCTCCATCCGGTTGAGCGTGTTGGCCAACGTCGCCTGCTCGACGTCGATTTTGCCAAGCAGCTCTTTTTGCGACACGCCGTCCTTTTGCCAAAGCTCCAGCAAAATGGGGAATTGCCCAACGACGATCCCCAAAGGAGAGATACGCTGCTGCAGGTCCCGGGCAAACAAGCGCGCCATGTGATTGACCAGATATCCGGCAGAGTCTTCTTTCGTGAAATCCATGTCGGATAAATACACTTGCATAGCATGCTATGCAATATTATATAGCTTGCTATGTTATTTTCTGAAAGAGGATCAAAGAATGGCACGCATCGTAGAACTGGACGAAATCGCAACCCTGGCTGACCAGATGGAAACCGAGGAAGGCCCCGTCGTTCTGATCAACCTGTTCACGGTTGACGCCAAGGACGAAGACGCCCTGCTGACCGCCTGGTCCCACGACGCGGATTTCATGAAATCGCAACCGGGATACATCTCGACGCAACTGCACAAAGGCATCGCCAACAGCGCGACCTTCGTGAACTATGCTGTCTGGCAAGATGTGAAGAGTTTCCGTCAGGCCTTTACCAATCCTGAATTCCAAAGCCGTATCGCCGACTACCCGGACAGCGCAGTGACGCGACCACATCTTCTGCGCAAGCTGACGGTCGACAACCACTGTGTTGCCTAAGGCAAAAAGTGGAGGCGACCCATGATCAGAACAATCCACCCCATCGCTGGAGTTATCGGATTTCTAACAATCCTGACATTCTGGACATCTACTTTGTACAGCGAGATCTTCGCTTCCCACGCGACCGTGGCATCAGTAAAAACCATGATCGTCTATGGCCTGTTCTTGCTGGTCCCGGCCATGGTAATAGTCGGCGCCACAGGAATGTCGATGGGAAGCCGGCGCAAAGATGCTTCGGCATTGGCCAAAAAGAAAAGAATGCCGATCATCGCAGCCAACGGCCTGCTTATTCTGGTACCCGCAGCACTCTACCTGAAAGCAAAGGCCGGAGCCGGGGCCTTCGACACCAGCTTCTACCTTGTTCAGGTCATCGAATTGGTCGCTGGTGCCACCAATCTGACATTGATGGGTATGAGTATCCGTGACGGACGGGCAATGACCGCGCGCAGGCGCAGTCAGTCCCAGAAATAAAGATGCATTCCAAACAGAAAAAGCCCGCCCCGGTTTGGGGCGGGCTTTTTTGTTTCGACGGTTAGGTCTGAGACTATTCGGCGAACGATCTCATCACCGCCTCCGATCACTCAACACTCTTTGGTGTACGACATGGGCGCGTCGCGGGCTTGTCGAGATCAAACGAGAAAGGGCGCCGGATGGGCGCCCTTTCCATTTGATCATTCGCTTGCGCGAATTACTCGACGATTTTCGACACAACGCCGGCGCCGACGGTGCGGCCACCTTCGCGGATGGCGAAACGCAGGCCGTTTTCCATCGCGATCGGTGCGATCAGCTCAACCTCGAACGACACGTTGTCGCCGGGCATAACCATCTCGGTGCCAGCTGCCAGGGTCACGGTGCCGGTCACGTCAGTTGTACGGAAGTAGAACTGCGGACGGTAGTTCGCGAAGAACGGCGTGTGACGGCCACCCTCTTCCTTGGTCAGGATATAGGCTTCGGCTTCGAACTTGGTGTGCGGTGTAACCGAACCCGGCTTACACAGAACCTGGCCACGCTCAACACCTTCACGGTCGATACCACGCAGCAGCGCGCCGATGTTGTCGCCCGCTTCGCCACGATCCAGCAGCTTGCGGAACATTTCAACACCGGTACAGGTGGTTTTCTTGGTGTCGCGGATGCCGACGATTTCGATCTCGTCGCCAACATTGATCACGCCACGCTCAACACGACCGGTCACAACTGTACCACGGCCCGAGATCGAGAACACGTCTTCGACCGGCATCAGGAACGGCTGGTCAACAGCACGCTCAGGCGTCGGGATGTACTCGTCGACGGCAGCCATCAGCTTGCGGATCGATTCTTCGCCGATTTCCGGGTTGTTGCCTTCCATCGCGGCCAGAGCCGAACCGGCAATGATCGGAATGTCGTCGCCAGGGTAATCATACGAGCTCAGCAGCTCGCGGATTTCCATTTCCACCAGCTCCAGCAGCTCTTCGTCGTCAACCTGGTCAACTTTGTTCATGAACACGACCATGGTCGGGATACCAACCTGGCGGCCCAGCAGAATGTGCTCGCGGGTCTGAGGCATCGGGCCGTCAGCCGCGTTCACAACCAGAATCGCGCCGTCCATTTGCGCCGCACCGGTGATCATGTTCTTGACGTAGTCGGCGTGGCCGGGGCAGTCAACGTGGGCGTAGTGACGCGCATCGGTCTCGTATTCCACGTGGGCCGTCGAGATGGTGATGCCGCGGGCCTTCTCTTCCGGCGCGCCGTCAATCTGGTCATACGCTTTGAAGTCACCAAAATACTTGGTGATCGCTGCGGTCAGCGTCGTCTTGCCGTGGTCAACGTGCCCAATCGTGCCAATGTTGACGTGCGGCTTATTACGCTCAAACTTTTCCTTTGCCATTCCTCAGGCGCCCTTTTGTGCTTTGGGGGACCCTTGGTCCCGTGGTTACATCTGCGCGCGCGAGATATTGGGTTCAAAGGAGAAAATCAAGCACATCCTGCGGGAAATGCCGTTCTTTAAGCCGGATTTTGCGTTGCTACACCTGAATCGAGTGGCTGGATCAGTTCGGGACGCCGGTCGAACCAACCGTTTTCCAAATGTTCCTCGGCCAACCATTCTTCGACTCGGTCCGCAACTTTCAGAGCCAGCCCGCTCATTTGCTCTTGCTTTGTCCGTTCATGGCCCGACCCTTTCAGGGCACTGCCGCCGGTTGTGTCTTCCAGCACCTGGAATTGCTTACCTTTGGCAAGAAACTCTTTCTTGTTCACGTCATAAACGTTGACCAGAACAATCGCAGTGCTCTTGGGGTTATAGATCACCGGAATGCCGGGAGGGGCCAGCATGTAGCCCTCGAGGCTGATGCCGATGTCGTATTCCTGAGCGCCCGTATAGCGCCCAAGGCGGATGTCCACCGCGTTTTGAATGGCAGCAGTCCATTCGTCGGGCGTCGCATCCCGGCTTACCGGTCCCTGCACCGCCTTATCGGCAAAGGCATAGTTTACCCGCAACTTGAATTCGCCCAGCGACTCAGGCTCTTCGTAAACCTGCGTTTGGGTGCAGGCGCCCATCAGGGCCAATCCGGTGATCAGTGTCAAAATGCGCAACATATCTCGTCTCGATAGGCCTGTTTTTCTTTGATCTAACGCACCGATACGGCTTGTGCCAAGCGGTATCGGCATAAATCCTCTGTGACCGGGCCTGATCAGGAGAATTTAAAATCACGCGGGAAGCCGTATGGCGGCTTTTTCCCGACGCTGGCACGCTTGGCCAGCCATTGCGAAAGATCTGCCTCGTGCCGGGTCTTGTCGCCACCCATGGACCATTTCAGGCCCTCTTCCCAGTTGAAGGTGGTGATATCTGACAGCCCGCCGTCCAATTCCAGCGTCCCCTGCCGCCCGCGCGCCATATTGTATTTTTGCAGGCGAACGCCCTTGCCGCGGGTCATTTCAGGCAGTTCCTCGGTCGGGAAGACCAGAAACTTGCCGTTCTGAGAAACCACTGCAACGTGGTCACCTTCGATCGGTTTACAGATAATCGCTGTTTCGTCGCCTTTGACGTTCAGCACCTGTTTGCCGTTTCGGGTCTGTGCCAGCACATCATCCTCGGGCACGGTGAAGCCGTTACCCGCATCCGAGGCCACCAGCAGCTTGCGCCCCGGCTTGTGGATCAGGATGTCGATTATCTGCGCCTCATTCGGCAGGTCAACCATCAGGCGCAGCGGCTCGCCCATACCCCGACCGCCGGGCAGATTCGCGGCACTGATGGTATAGAATCGACCGTTCGAGGCAAAGACCAGCAGCCGATCGGTGGTTTCCGCATGGAAGATAAACCGTGGCCCATCGCCATCCTTGAACTTCAACTCGCGGTTCAGGTCGATATGGCCGGTCATGGCGCGAATCCAGCCCATCTGAGAGCAGACAACCGTTATCGGTTCGCGGTCGATCATCGCCTCAAGCGGGACCTCTTCGACCTGACCGGCTTCGGCAAACTGGGTGCGCCGCGCGCCGCCCTCATAGTCCTTGCCGAAGGTTTTCTTGGTCTCTTTCAACTGCTCGGCGATACTGGCCCATTGCAGGCTTTCATCGGCTAGCAGATCTTCGAGATTGGCACGTTCCAACATCAGCTCATCGCGTTCGCGAACCAGCTCCATCTCTTCCAGACGACGCAAGCTGCGCAGACGCATGTTGAGAATTGCGTCGACCTGGACCTCGGACAGCTCGCCCTCGCCCGGTTTGGGCGAGACATAGTCGGCCTCATTGGTGGCGCGGACATGGTCGATGCCCCAGTCTTCGCGCATCAGCGCAGCCTTGGGGTCATCGTCATAGCGGATAATGTCGATCACGCGGTCAAGATTCAGGAAGGCAACGATAAAGCCCTCCAACACCTCCAGCCGATGGTCGATCTTGGCCATCCGGTGGCGCGACCGGCGCAGCAGAACCTCTTGCCGGTGATCCAGGAAAGCGCGAAGCACTTCTTTCATCGAGCAGACTTTGGGTGTCACCCCGTCGATCAGCACGTTCATGTTCAGGCTGAACCGCACCTCAAGGTCTGAGTTACGATAAAGCATTCCCATCAGAACCTCGGGGTCCACATTCTTGGAACGCGGCTCAAGGATCAGGCGAATGTCATCTGCGGATTCGTCACGAACGTCGCCAAGGATCGGGATTTTCTTGGTCTGAATCAGCTCGGCGATCTTTTCGATCAGCTTCGATTTCTGAACCTGATAGGGAATCTCGGTGACGACGATCTGCCACTGACCGCGGCCCAGATCCTCGACCTCGAACTTACAGCGCAGGCGGAATGACCCGCGCCCGGTGCGATAGGCCTGCGCGATATTCGCAGGCGGTTCAACGATTACGCCGCCGGTTGGGAAATCCGGTCCGGGCACGTAGTTCAGAAGCGTATCGTCGCGCGCATCCGGCGTCTTGATCAGATGCAAACAGGCGTCACACAGTTCCGAGATGTTATGTGGCGGGATATTCGTCGCCATGCCCACCGCAATACCGCTGGAGCCATTGGCCAGCAGATTCGGAAATTGCGCGGGCAGAACCACCGGTTCGGTCAGCGTGCCGTCATAGTTGTCACGGAAATCGACAGCATCCTCGTTCAGACCCTCAAGCAGAGCCTCGGCCACGATGGTCATCCGAGCCTCGGTATAACGAGAGGCCGCCGGGTTATCGCCGTCGATATTGCCGAAATTCCCCTGCCCGTCGACCAGCGGATAGCGCACATTAAAATCCTGCGCCAAACGCGCCATCGCGTCATAAATCGCGGCATCGCCGTGCGGGTGATAGTTACCCATCACATCGCCCGAGATTTTCGCCGACTTACGGAACCCGCCCGTTGCACTGAGTCGCAACTCGCGCATCGCATAGAGGATTCGCCGATGCACCGGCTTCAAACCATCCCGTGCATCGGGCAAGGCCCGGTGCATGATGGTGGACAGCGCATAGGTCAGATAACGTTCACCAATCGCGCGGCGCAGCGGTTCGGCTACTTCGCCCCCGTTTTCGGGGGCCACCATATTGGGGTCGTCGATCGTATCATTCATAGATGATGTGATACGACGCAAGGGCGCGCGGGTAAAGCAAGCAAGACATATTTTACTGGGGACAAGTGGCGCTTTTTGCAACAGGGGGAGGCAACCCCCCGATTTCCCCCGTTTTTCGACTTGGGTCGCGAATTATGCTAGGATGTCTGACATTAGTCTGCTGCCTTTTTTTGTTTCGATTGATCGACCGGGGGATGCGCCATGACGCGCCTGATTGTAATGAGTTTCGCTGCACTTGGCTGGTGCTTTTACGTCATGAGTGGCGGGCCTAATTTCGAGCCGCGCGGTGTGCGGTCAGAACAGCCTGTGCGAGTCGCCTCGAAAGCGGCCCCCAAAACCGTAGCACCGTCTCCGGCAAAAGAGCTTGTGACAAATGTCGCTATGCGCTCGCCGGTCGTGCGCGAGCGCCCGATTGATCCCCAGCCAGCAGTCGCAGCGATTGTCGCAGAACCCGCCAGTCTGGACACTTTCAACGCGCTTTCGGTGTTTGACGATCAGACTGCCAGCATCACGCTTGCGTCCCTGGAAGACGGTGTAACTGGCCTGAAGCAAATCACCAAGGACGTGCAGCCTGAACCCGCCGCCCAGCCTGAACCCAGGAAAGATATCCGGGAAATCTCCGGGACCCGCGTGAACATGCGTGACGGCCCTGGAACGATCTACCCGATTGTTGGCAAAGCGCGCATCGGCCAGAAGGTCGAGGTGCTAAGTGACTCGGGCACCGGATGGTTGCGACTGCGCGTGTTGCCGCAGCAACAGGTGGGGTGGATTTCGACCTCTTTGGTCAGAAAAACACCAGACTGACGTGGAGCAATGATTGTCCCCATACTCTGTGCACACTAGCTTGGGGCTGGTTCAGAATCGGGAAAATCATGCAGAAGACCATTCTAATTACTGGCTGCTCATCGGGCATCGGACTGGATGCGGCGCATGGGATGCGCGCGCGGGGTTGGCGCGTGTTTGCCTCGTGCAAACAACAGCGCGATTGCGACCGGTTGCGGGCGCAGGGGTTTGAAAGCCCGCGCATTGATTATACCGATACGGCCAGCATATCGTCGGGTTTGAACGAAGTGTTGGAGGCCACCGGAGGCACCCTGGACGCGCTGTTCAACAATGGCGCACATGGCCTGCCCGGCGCGGTCGAGGACCTGCCGACCGAAGGCCTGCGTCAGATTTTCGAGGCGAACTTCTTTGGCTGGCACGAACTGACCAGGCAGGTCATCCCGATTATGCGCAGTCAAGGACACGGGCGAATCGTTCAGAACTCTTCGGTGCTGGGTCTGGTGGCCTATCCGTGGCGCGGCGCCTATGTGGCCACGAAATATGCAATCGAAGGGCTGACGGATACACTGCGCCTGGAACTGGCTGATACGGGGATCAAGGTCATTTTGATCGAACCTGGCCCGATCACATCTAAAATCCGCGAAAACTCAATCCCATTCTTCGAGCGGTTCATCAACTGGCAAAACTCGGCCCTGCGCGAGCGGTATGAGTCCTCTTTGTTGAAAAGACTGTACGAATCGTCGGGGCCGGATCGGTTTGAACTGCCCGCATCAGCGGTTACGACCAAGCTGGCCCACGCCGTAGAATCCAAGCGCCCGCGCCCCCGATACTATGTGACAACACCTACATTTATCGCCGGTTGTTTGCGCCGCATTCTATCGACACGTGCGATTGACCGCATCCTTGCAGGGGTCTGAGGCGAAATAACCCGTTCGCTTTTGGCACGCACGGGGCTAGATGATAGCCCTAGGCAAACAGAAACACGGACGGTGTACTCATGGACCTAATGATGGTCATTTTGCTTTTGGCCATGGCGGCGGTTGTCGTCGTATTGGCGCTTGGCATCTCGAATTTTGGCAAAAGCGGCAGGGACGCGGCACTGAAAAGCAACAAGTATATGCGCCTGCGTATCCTGTTTCAGTTCATCGCCGTGATTCTGATCGTGCTTTACGTCTGGCTGCGCGGTCAGGGAGGTCAGTAAATGGTCGTATTGAACAAGATTTACACCCGCACCGGTGATGATGGCAAAACCGCACTCGGCAATGGCGAACGCGTTGCCAAATACTCGGGCCGCGTCACCGCTTATGGCACCGTGGACGAGTTGAACGCCTTTGTCGGCGTCGCCCGGACCGAGGCAGATGGGGATGTCGAAGCTGCACTCGCCCGCATTCAGAATGACCTGTTTGATCTGGGCGCGGATTTCTGTCGTCCCGACATGGAAAAGGATGCCGAAGCAGACTATCCGCCTCTGCGCATCGTGCCCTCGCAGATTGACCGGCTGGAGGTTGAAATCGACGCGATGAACGAAGCCTTGGAACCACTGCGCAGTTTCATCCTGCCCGGTGGCTCGCGTCTTGCGGCGCATCTGCATGTATGTCGAACCGTATCGCGCCGGGCCGAACGGCTTGCGGTTGAGCTGACCAACATGGAGCCGGTCAACGGAACCGCAGTCAAGTACCTGAACCGTCTGAGCGACTGGTTCTTCGTCGCAGCCCGTTGTGCCAATGAAAACGGAACCCAAGATGTTCTGTGGGTTCCGGGCGCGAACCGCTGAAAGCGGCGTCGCGTCCAGTGGACGCGGCGGCGACCGGAAGGGCGAAGCCCCGGCCCGACGGGCGGGCGCAAACCGATAGCTTCCTGCCTTTTGGGTGGATGTGTGGTGCTTGGTCACGTCAAAAATAGCAAAACGCGACGTCCGTTGCAGATGACGTGACGATTTTGCCCTGTTGCCGCCTGAATTGAATCGCTATTCAAGCCCTCATGAACATTGGTGGAGTCGCGACGCGGCTTGCCGTTTTTTGTGAGGAGCTAGCGCAAAATGAAGGTACTCGTGCCTGTCAAACGCGTGATTGACTATAACGTTAAAGTTCGCGTCAAAGCGGATGGCAGCGGTGTCGATCTCGCCAATGTCAAAATGTCGATGAACCCGTTCGACGAAATTTCTGTCGAAGAGGCAATCCGTCTGAAAGAAGCCGGCAAGGCAGACGAAGTCGTCGTTGTTTCTATCGGCGTAAAACAAGCCCAGGAAACACTGCGCACTGCGCTGGCCATGGGCGCGGACCGTGCCATCCTGGTCATTGCTGCAGATGATGTCCATCAGGACATCGAACCCCTGGCCGTTGCCAAGATCCTGGCCAAAGTGGTCGAAGAAGAGCAGCCCGGTATCGTTCTGTGCGGCAAGCAGTCTATCGACAACGACATGAATGCAACTGGTCAGATGTTGTCAGCTCTTTTGGGCTGGTCACAAGGCACCTTTGCGTCCGACATCGACATCGACGGCGACAGCGCAAAGATCACTCGCGAAGTCGATGGTGGCATGCAAACCATCAGCGTCAAAATGCCGACAATCGTGACCGTGGACCTGCGCCTGAACGAGCCCCGTTACGCGTCGCTGCCTAACATCATGAAGGCGAAGAAAAAGCCGCTGGACGAGAAAACCGCCGCCGATTACGGCGTCGACGTCTCGCCGCGCCTGGAAGTCGTCAAAACCGAAGAACCACAGGCACGTGCCGCTGGCATCATCGTCGGCTCGGTAGACGAGCTTGTCGCGAAACTCAAAGAAGCGGGGGCTGTGTAATGGCTGTTCTTCTTCTCGCCGAAGTCAACAATGGTGAACTGGCGCTGGACGCAACCGCCAAAGCTGTAAACGCAGCAAAGGCACTGGGTGATGTAACCGTTCTGGCCGCAGGCGGTTCCGCTGCTGCTGCCGGTGAAGCTGCCGCCAAGATCACCGGCGTCTCAAAGGTTCTGGTCGCCGAGGACGAATCGCTGGGCCATCGCCTGGCAGAATCCACTGCTGCGCTGATCGTAGGTCTTGCTGATGGTTATGAGCACATCGTTGCCCCCGCCACCACCGATGCCAAGAACGTTATGCCGCGCGTTGCCGCGCTGCTGGACGTCATGGTCATCTCGGACGCGTCCGGTGTCGTCGACGGCTCGACCTTCGAACGCCCAATCTATGCGGGCAACGCGATCCAGACCGTCAAATCTGTGGACGCCAAAAAAGTCGTCACTTTCCGAACCGCAAGTTTTGATGCTGCGGGCGAAGATGGCTCGGCAGCAGTTGAGACCATCTCGGTCGGCGAGAACCCCGGTCTATCGTCCTGGGTCGAAGACAAGGTAGCCACAAGCGACCGCCCCGAGCTGACTTCGGCTGGCGTTGTTGTGTCGGGTGGCCGTGGTGTCGGTTCTGAAGAGGACTTTAAGCTGATCGAAGGTCTCGCTGACAAACTGGGGGCCGCAGTTGGCGCATCGCGCGCCGCAGTCGACTCGGGCTATGCTCCGAACGATTGGCAGGTGGGTCAGACCGGCAAGGTTGTTGCCCCGGATCTGTATGTCGCTGTCGGCATCTCGGGTGCGATTCAGCATCTGGCAGGTATGAAAGACTCGAAAATCATCGTGGCGATCAACAAAGACGAAGAAGCGCCGATCTTCCAGGTTGCCGATTACGGTCTGGTCGCCGACCTGTTCCAGGCCGTTCCGGAACTGACCGAGAAACTCGGCTGATCAACGGGCTAGACTTTTCCACGAAGAATCTTGCATTGGGCCCGCCATCGGCGGGCCCTTTTCATTGCAGGTTTCTGATCGGACCGACCAAGGCGTCAGCAATCGACCTGTGTGCCGCAGGACCTATCATATATTCCGCCATGGGCTGTTGCAGTGTTCCAAACAGCATATCTTCAAGCTCATCGGACTGCCCCGACACGCTGACCGTCACCTCAACGATCTCGGCGCTGAGAGGGCGCAGGGCCTCGATCATCTGTGGCGTGATCCGAATATCAGCACCGTGCTTGGGCTGATCACTTTCTGCCTCACGCAGGACCTGCAAATTCAACAAGACAACAGGCACTTCAAGCGCCTCAACAAGCCCCCCAATGCGGTCGATCCAATTCCGTCGCAGCTCTTCTGCGATTACCTCGAACCGCGCATCATTGCGGCCCTGCAACAAATTCATCAGGTGATGTACGAAATGGACATCGGCAAAGTCGATCTCGGGATAGAGAGATTTCAGATCCTCTGTCGGAGCCAGAAAACGGTCGTTGCGTCGGGGATGAACCCGGTAGAATCGATTGGACTGCCCCAATATGTCGCTAAGCTGCACCAAGCAGAGCTCTGCTTGGTTCAGTAAACCCCTCAACTCCGTGTCATCGCACAGCGCATCTACGCCGCAAAAAAGGCTTCCGAAATTCAGGCACCGTCTGTCCAACCTCTCTTCGAGAACTGCCGCGAATGGCTGCTCGACGAATCGCCCGAATGTTTCGGTCCCACCTGCGCAGGCCACAAATGACTTCTCCAGCGAACGCATTGGCCCACGAAACCACAATCGTGACTCACCGTATTGGCACACGTCATGCTCGAGTCGCCCCGAGCCAGCTTGATGATAGCTCATATCACTCACCCAATTTTCACCCGGATGCCATCTTGCAGCCGCAAGTCTTGAGAATCTCCTAATGTGCGCATTTGAAGCAAAGTCGAACGGTCTGATCCCCTTGCCGCCCGCCCCGATCTGCCGATAGTGTCATCCTACCCCGTGGCACAGAGGCATCAAAAAATGGATGTAAAATCAGTCGGAGTGATTGGCGCAGGCCAAATGGGCAATGGTATCGCCCACGTACTGGCTTTGGCGGAATATGACGTTCTGCTGAACGACGTTAGCCAGGACGCGCTGAACAGCGCCATGGCGACGATTGAAGGAAATATGGCGCGCCAGGCATCGCGCGGAAAAATTTCGGATGAGGAGATGCAATCCGCGCTGAAACGCATCACGACCACAATGGAGCTGCCACAGCTGGGCCAGACTGACCTGGTGATCGAGGCCGCAACCGAGCGTGAGACCGTCAAACAAGCCATTTTCGAAAGTTTGCTGCCACATCTGCAACCGCATACAATCCTGACGTCAAATACGTCATCTATTTCGATCACACGTTTGGCGAGCCGAACAGACCGGCCCGAACGCTTTATGGGTTTTCACTTCATGAACCCAGTTCCGGTGATGCAACTGGTTGAACTGATCCGGGGCATTGCTACGGATCAACCAACATTTGCTGCCTGTAAGGCCGTTGTAGACCGCCTTGGCAAAACCGCCGCCAGCGCCGAAGATTTCCCGGCTTTCATTGTCAACCGCATCCTGATGCCGATGATCAACGAGGCCGTATACACCCTGTATGAAGGCGTGGGGAATGTTCAGTCGATTGACCAATCGATGAAATTGGGCGCAAACCACCCGATGGGACCACTAGAACTGGCTGACTTTATCGGTCTGGACACCTGTTTGGCCATTATGAACGTGCTGCATGATGGATTGGCCGATACCAAATATCGCCCTTGTCCGCTGTTGACGAAATATGTCGAAGCGGGCTGGCTGGGACGTAAAACGCAGCGTGGTTTTTATGACTATCGGGGCGAGGCGCCAGTGCCGACCCGGTAAAGGCCACCGCCCGGAATTCATCCGGGCGCAGCCACGAGATTGTCCTGATCAGGTGAAATTGCAGGTCAGAGCTTGGTTGCCTGCCCAAGACCCAGCGTGTGCTTTCTGAGCCAAGCCATAAAGCCGCGCGGATCTCGCTCCAGCAGCTGCATATCCTCATCCGAGATCGGTTCTCCGATCACCGGGGATTGCGGTTTGTTGCAGGATCGAACGATCTCGTGCAGCAACAAACCCTGGCGCAGAATCGCAGAAAGTTTGTTGGCGATCTGGTAGGCACGCGAATTCCTGCCAGGGAAAAAGATCGGCAGGACCTGCGCGCCGGATCGACGGATCATTTTGGCCGTGAACACGTTCCACTCACGCTCGATCACCGGCCCGAACCAGTCATCCGAAGACATCACAACGCCTGAAGGGAACAAGGCCACAACGCCCCCGTTTTTCAGATGCTCCATCGCATTGCCGCGCATCTCAAGCATCTTGGCCTGTGCCTCGGGATCGTGCGGGAAGGGCACCGGAATCATGAACGACGTCGCCGCCTCGTCCAAACCTGTCAGAACCGAACGGGTCAAGATCCGATAGTCGCTGCGGACCCTGCCGATCAGCTCTGCCAGAATCATGCCGTCGACCATGCCATGGGGATGGTTGGCTACGACGACCACGGGCCCCGTTTTTGGAATACGCGCGATCTGTTCCTCTGGTGTGGTCAGGTCGATGCCCATTATATTAAGCGCACCTGCCCAGAACCGTTGGCCGCGGAATTGTTCATTCTGCTTCTCGAACTTGTTAACCATACCCAAAATGGTCAACTTACCCGTACACCATTCAATGGTGCGGATCGCTGTTGCAGTCCAAGGGTCGTCGAACGAGTTTGCGTAGGTCAGGGTCTTACGATCATAGATCTCGCCCTGGTCCTTGGTCCCATCCACCACCGGGCCTGTCTTGGTCTCGTGCGTTGTTTCCGCCAATTCCTGGTTATCCCGTTCTTCGTATCACGGCGGGTGCGGTCAGAAACCTTCTCCGAACTTGTCGTTCACCAGAGTCTCCAACGCATCAGCCAACGCCTCAGCATCCGGTCCGGACGTCTCGACGTCAATAGTCGTTCCACGAGACGCTGCCAACATCAAAAGACCCATAATGCTGTCGCCGGATGCGGAAAGCCCGTCTTTCGACACCTCGGCCTGAGCGTCGAACCCTTCTACCAACTCAACCAGCTTGGCCGAGGCGCGGGCATGCAGGCCCTTTTCATTGATAATTTTCAAGCTTCGGGTGGTCATTCTTTATCTGTCCGGTTCTCGTCAAACGTCACATTTTGCGCATTGATATACTTACGTCCAGCTTCCATTGCCTGCCGCACGGCTTCGCCAATCGGCAGGTGGCGGGATTTGGCCAGTTTTATCAACATGGGAAGATTTGCGCCGTAAAGGATACGGCGATCCTGCGGCGCGCAGGCACGCAGGCTGAGATTCGACGGGCTTCCGCCAAACAGATCAGTCACGACGACAACACCGTCACCAACATCAACACTGTCGGCGGCCGCACAGATTTCCGATTGCTTCGCTTCGCGATCATGATCGGCCTCGATCGAGATCGCGGCCAGGCCGGGCTGATTGCCGACCACATGCTGCATCGCGGCCAAATATTCTTTGGCCAGCCCACCATGTGCTACGAGTACGATCCCGATCAATCCGGCCTCACATTCAACGATCGTCTTTCCATTTCGCGATGCCTAATTGCCACTTGCTGCCCCCCCTCTGCAAGGGCCCTTGCAACCGCTTCGGCCATTGCAACCGATCTGTGTTGCCCTCCGGTACAGCCAAAGGCCACGGACAGGTAGGCTTTGCCCTCGGCCCGGTAAGCGGGCAACAACAAAGTCAGCAGGTCAACCACCCTTTCGAAGAAAGGCGCATAGTTCGCGTCGGTTTGAATATAGCTCGCCACATCCGAATTGCGACCATCTTCGGCCCGAAGCTCGGGACGCCAGTACGGGTTGGTGAGAAAACGGCAGTCAAAGACCATATCCAATCCGCGAGGCAAACCACGCTTATAGGAAAATGATTCGATGGTTACCGCCAGATGCCGCCCACCCTGAGGTGCAAACCAACGCTCTACCTCTTCGCGCAGTTGGTGAACATTCAGTGGCGTGGTGTCGATCAACGTATCTGCAAGTTCACGAATTGGGGCCAGCGACTCTTTTTCCTGGCGCACGCCGGTTTCAGGGCTGGCATCCGCAGACACCGGGTGACGTCTGCGGGTTTCCGAATACCGGCGCAGCAGGACTTCATCGCTGCAATCGAGATAAAGCGTGGTCAGGTCAACCTGTTCCATCCACCGAAGCTTAGCCAGCAATTCGATGACGCCAATCGTGGAAAAATCGCGGTTGCGCGCATCAATACCAAGCGCCATGGGACGGTCGGTTTTTGGCCCGTCTAATAGACGCAGCAAAAGACCCATGGGAAGGTTGTCGATGGCCTCGAACCCCAGATCCTCTAACACACGGATTGCGGTGGACCGGCCTGCGCCGGATGGGCCGGTGACAAGTACGATGCGTCTTTGGGTCGTCATTGATTGGGCCATTCCGGGTCTGCGCACCCGTTTTTCATCAGTAGCAAGAGCGCTGCTGGTAAATTGGAGACGCCAGCGCCCCGAAGCAAGGGAACAGTTTGCCTCAGGATAAGAATTGAACGGGGTTCTGGCAGGCGCTCGGGTTCTTCTTGCGCCATGTCCACCACAAAGCCAACCGGCACCGGCCCAACCGAGACTGCCCGCAACAGGCCAAGACCTCTTGCCTCGATCAGTCCACCGATATTTGGAGCCGCCTCTGCCAGGGCGAGATTGCCATCCATATACAACCGAACCCGATCGTCCGCGACCAGATCGGCCCCCAACGCCATCATCTGCAAAGACAGCGCTGACTTCCCGGTGCCCGAAGGCCCCACGATCAAAACAGCACGGTCTGCTATCGCGACGCAAGAGGCGTGAACGATGGCAGTATCTTTGTGTTCAACAGAGGAGAGTGCGGACGTGCTCACCGCGTCAAACCGGCAGGCCCACGACGAATCGCGCGCCCTGAGGGTCTGAAGTTATGTCCGCTTCGGTCGGGCGGATATTCTCGGCCCAAATCACCCCGCCATGCGCCTCGACAATCTGTTTCGAGATCGCCAGACCCAACCCCGAGTTATTGCCGAAATGCTCAACGGGACGTTGGGAATAGAACCGTTTGAACACTTTGGTCAGGGCCTGCTCGGGGATGCCTGGGCCGGTGTCTTCAACAACAACCAGAACCCGATCCTCGCGCCGGCGTACCCACACACGTATGGCATCGCTTTCTTCGCAGAAGGAAATCGCATTGGTGATCAGGTTTACGAACACCTGCGCCAATCGCGCCTCAAGCCCGGTCACGGTGATTGGTTCGGGCGGCAGATCAGTGATGTAATCGATTCCCTTGGCGCGCGCATCCTCGCCCAGATACTGACCGAGGTTTCCGATCAGGTTCAACAAATCAAATGGCTGTTCTTCCTCCTTGACCAGTTCGGCGTCCAGGCGCGAGGCGTTCGAAATGTCGCTGACCAGACGATCCAGCCGACGGACATCATGTTCGATCACCCCCAACAGCTTGTCGCGCTGGTCGTCTCTTTTAACCATGCGCAACGTGCCCACAGCAGATTGAAGGCTGGCTAGGGGGTTTTTGATCTCATGCGCCACATCTGCCGCGAATTGTTCGTTTGCATCAATCCGGTTGTACAGCGCTGTAACCATGCCGCGCAAAGCTCGGCTGAGTCGTCCGATTTCGTCCGGTCGCGCGCTCAGATCGGGGATGCGGATGCGGCCCGGGTTGACCCCCGCACCGCGGTCTTTGCCCATCTCGGCGGCGGATGCCAGATCGGCCAGCGGGTTGGCGATGGTCGATGCAAGGACAAGGCTCAAGCCAACGGAAACCAAAAGCGCCACGACGAACATGCGCAGGATCCGCTCTTGATCACGGCGGGCCAATGCGTCGATTTCTCCGGCGGGACCGGCCATGGCAACTGCGCCAACGGGCTTTCCATCCAGTTGGATCGGGGCCGCAGCAACGATAACCGTTTCGCCTGCGTCATCCTGAACCGCCTGAACCTGAATATGCCCGGTCAGCGCCTGTGGAATGATGGCCTGAACGCGTTGGGCCAAGGTTGGCGCTTCGCTGGTTTCATCTTGCTTGAACACTTTGGACAGCCCGGTCCAAACCGCGTTCAAGGCATCACTGATCAGTGTGCTTCCAGTCTGCGCATCAGCTTCTGAGCGCAGCATGACCGGCATCTCTGAGACCGCAGGCGCGCCGCGCGTCCAACCAATCAGCGTCCCACGAGCATCGTAAACAAAGACTTCACCGCCGACCGGCAGGCTGAGACCAGCCAACGTATCTTTGACATCCAGGATGGCCGCGTCGCGGGTAATGCCAGTCACATTCTGTCGCAGTTGGGTTTCAAATACGTTACTGACCAACTGCGCATCCCCAACTAGGTTCCGGGCGGTCTGCTGCACCTGTTCTTCTCGCGAATTATCCAGATATAGCAATCCGGTGACCAGAATCACCAATGCAATCATGTTGAATGTGATGATCTTGCGCGCCAGAGGCGAGCCCCGCAGGGAAAACAGATTGCGGCGGCCGCGTGTGGCCCTGAGTTCGGCGGAATCGTCGCTCTGGGGGATGACCCAGTCATCCCCCAGAACGACGTCACCGTCGCGTAACTCGTTTTCTTGCTCAGTATCGCGCACGAGACCCAGTAACCCCTTAACTTAGGCCACGCTTATTCTTCGTTGTACCGATACCCAATACCATACAACGTTTCGATGGCCGAAAACTCCGGATCAGCAGCGCGCATCTTTTTGCGCAGACGCTTGATGTGGCTGTCGATCGTGCGGTCATCTACATAGACCTGATCGTCATAGGCAACATCCATCAGCTGATCGCGGCTTTTGACAAATCCCGGACGCTGCGCCAAGGCCTGCAGCAGCAGGAACTCGGTCACTGTCAAAGAGACATCCGATCCCTTCCAGCTCACCGCGTGGCGCAAGGGGTCCATCCGCAATTCGCCCCGTTCCATCACCTTGGCGTCGCCTGTGTTGGCAGCCACGGGATCACCCGAGGTCGCTTCCTGACGGCGCAGCAAGGCCCGTATCCGTTCTACCAGCAACCGTTGCGAAAAGGGCTTTTTGACATAATCATCAGCACCCATACGCAAACCCAGAACTTCGTCGATCTCGTCATCTTTCGAAGTCAGAAAGATCACCGGCATCTGGGTCTTCTGCCGCAGTCGCTGCAGCAAATCCATGCCATCCATACGCGGCATCTTGATATCCAGCACTGCCATATCGGGCAGCTTCTTGTTAAACGCATCCAGAGCAGCCTGCCCGTCGTTATACGTTTCTACCTCGAAACCCTCGGCTTCGAGCGTCATGGATACGGACGTCAGAATGTTCCTGTCGTCATCCACCAGTGCAATCTTTGACATCGGGTTAACCCCTATTCCTGCTCTCATACGAAACAATTCGCTTATTTGTAGAGCATTTTTGTCGTTTTTATGGCCGCGAATCAATCACCATCTACGAATCGTGCGATTGTTGTCACACACATGCGGCAAAAAAGCCGTTAATGGTCTTCGAAAAGTGTCTGTATTTCCGGCAGAAAAAACATGGTGGCGCTAAACCTGAACTTGGTTGCGCTAACTGCGCCAAACCGTCCTGTTCACGCCCTAAACGACCATGATAAGACCCGCCCAATCGCCGGTTTTCCCGGTACACTGCCCCAAGAGCGCACCTTGGCCAATCTGCCGCCGCGCCGCCACAGGAGAAGACACACATGACATCTGGACGGGTGAACCCGCAATTCCGCCTCGAAGATCAGGGCATCGAGGGTCTGGGCAATGTCTATTACAACTTCATGGAACCGGCACTGATTGAAGAAGCTCTCAAGCGGGGTGAAGGTACACTTGGCAATGGCGGAGCTTTTCTTGTCAGTACCGGCAAGTTCACTGGCCGTTCTCCCAAGGACAAGCATGTTGTCCGCACCGACAGTGTCGCCGATTCGATCTGGTGGGAAAACAACGCCGAGATGAGCCCCGAGGGTTTCGAAACGCTTTATGCCGATATGATCGAGCACATGAAGGGTCGTGACTATTTTGTGCAGGATCTGGTCGGTGGCGCCGACCCCGCTTATTCGATCAACGTGCGCATGGTCACCGAACTGGCATGGCATAATCTGTTCATCCGTCACTTGCTGCGCCGCCCGGATCGTGAAGACCTGGATGAGTTCATCGCGGATTTCACAATCATCAACTGTCCCAGCTTCCAGGCTGATCCGGCCAAGCACAACTGCCGTAGCGAGACAGTGATCGCACTGAACTTCGACCGCAAATTGATTCTGATCGGCGGCACAGAATATGCCGGTGAAAACAAGAAATCCGTCTTCACCCTGCTGAATTACATGCTGCCCGAAAAAGGCGTGATGCCGATGCATTGCTCGGCGAACCACGCGGTCGGCAATCCCGTTGATACCGCAGTCTTCTTTGGCCTCTCGGGAACTGGCAAGACCACCCTGTCCGCTGATCCGGCCCGCACCTTGATTGGCGATGACGAACATGGATGGTCAGACCGTGGCACTTTCAACTTCGAGGGCGGGTGCTATGCCAAGACGATCAACCTGAACGCCGAGGCCGAACCCGAGATCTATGCAACCACCAGCAAATTCGGCACCGTGATCGAGAATATGGTTTTCGATCCCGAGACCAAGGAGCTGGATTTCGAAGATGACTCGCTGACCGCAAACATGCGTTGCGCCTATCCGCTCGAGTATATCTCCAATGCCTCGAAAAGCGCGTTGGGCGGGCATCCGAAGAACATCATCATGCTGACTTGTGACGCGTTTGGTGTTCTGCCCCCGATTGCGCGGCTGACCCCCGCTCAGGCGATGTACCACTTCCTGTCGGGCTTCACCTCGAAGGTTGCTGGCACAGAGCGCGGCGTGACCGAGCCCCAACCCACATTCTCGACATGCTTTGGCGCGCCGTTCATGCCGCGTCGCCCAGAAGTCTATGGCAACCTGCTGCGCGACAAGATCGCCCAGCACGGCGCGACCTGCTGGCTGGTGAATACCGGCTGGACTGGCGGCGCCTATGGCGTTGGCAGCCGGATGCCGATCCGTGCGACCCGCGGTTTGCTGACTGCCGCTCTGGATGGATCGCTTCGGGATGCGGAATTTCGCAAGGATGCGAATTTTGGCTTTGATGTGCCGGTTTCCGTCCCTGGTGTCGCCGAAGTTCTGCTGGATCCGCGTCGCACCTGGGACGACCAGGCCGCCTTCGATAAACAGGCTGAGAAGCTGGTTCAGATGTTTGCTGAAAACTTTGAGCAGTATCTGCCTTTCATCGACGAAGACATCAAAGCCGTAGCAATCGGTTAATGTTGCAAAAGGGGGGGCAAACCTCTCCCCTTTTTTTCGGACAGCACATCTGTTGGCAATCGTCCTTATACGTCTAACGTAAGGTGTCCTTACAAATTCGTTGCCCGATTTGCCGGTTTAAGCTATCCAATGATGTCATTAAGACAAATTCGCCCGACGCAATCGCGCCGGGCGTTGTTTAAAAATACCTTGGGTAACTCAGCCGCGCACTCACATTCGCGAATTGAGAAACCTAATCAGATAGCAAGTGTATGCCAATGGGGATGAGTGTCAATATGAGACTTTCTGAACATTCAGATTTCAGTTCGTCTCATACCGCTGCTTTGTCGCAGCGCGTGACATGGGAAACGACAGGTAACGAAATGACTGAAATCTTGAAACTGACCGAACTGCGCAAACTGATGCAAAGCATGGAGCGCACGCTGGGGCTGGAACAACTCTCACCGGTAGAGCGCGATATCTATTACGCCGCCGAAGAACTGTCCAAAGCTGACCAGGAAGTTCGGACATTTGGGTTGATTGAACACACGCTTGTGCAAAGCGTCTCGCGCCCGACCTTTTTTCGTGCTCTGAAGTCGCTGGTGCAGAAGGGGTATTTGTCACAAAGCGGTAGCGCGAACCGTGGACGGTATGTTGTGCATGCGCCTAAGTAATAAAGCGTTTGATCTGCGCATTGCTGGCTGACCGCCGTGCGCAGATGGGCCTCTGAAACGTTCTTTGCCTCACTGGCCTACGTAATTGCCTCGTTCCTTACGTTCGAGGTTCTGATGCCACTGCAGAACGTATTCTTCCCCGAATATCCCAGCAAGGCCAGCCTGCTGTTTCTCCCGCATGGTGTGCGTGTGCTCTCTGCTTGGTTGTTGGGGTGGCGGGCGATTTTTGCGCTCTTGCCCGGTGTCTTTCTTGTCTTTGCCTTTCTCGGCGGAAGCGACGTCTTCCTGCCCAACCGTCTGGCCGCCATAGCAATCGCCGTCACAACCGTTCCTGCTGTATTTTACCTATGCAAATGGGTCGGCTTCGATCTGTTTCCCCACCCGGACCGCAAACCATGCTGGTCCTGCGTGATGGGGGTCGGGATCGTCACGTCAGTATTGGTGTCCGTACTGACCAACCTGGCTTTTGGCAGCGGTGGGCTGGAATATATCGCCTTCCTGATCGGCGATATCTCGGGCCTGTTCTTTCTGATGCTGGGGCTCTATTTCACGCTGCGCGCGATAGATCGGCGTGCCTAGCCCATCAGCCCGCGTCGCAACAGGTTCAGCCCTGCGATAAGCAGCACGAACAGGGTGATCTTGCGAAACAGCGCCTGATCTATGCGCGCCTGCAGTTGCAACCCCACCCACATGCCCGCCAGCCCCGGCAGCACCAGAGCAGCCGAGAACGGAGCGGTTTCGGCGCGGAAAATCCCGGAGCCCATATGCGCGAACAGCAACGCCAGCGCCCCCAAACCATAGATGACCCCCTGCACACGCATCTGCACCGCTTTCGGGGTGTTTAAGGCGGTCAGATAAGCCACGGTTGGTGGTCCCCAAATTCCAGACATCCCCCCGACAAAGCCTGCAACCGCAGCGATCATGCCCTCTATTCGGGCAGATGGGCTGGCCAATTTCAGACGCAGCCCCAATACCTGGATCAATGCAAAGACTGTCACCGGGATGCCAATCATCAACAAAAAAGTTGATGCTGGCACTGCGCTGACCAACTGAGCACCAATCAGCAGAAACACCAACCCGACAACCAGAAATACACGGAATTGACGGATCGAGGACACGGCGGCCGGAACACCCCCGCGCAATGCCTGCACCCCATTTGTCACCAGGGTTGGCAGGATAAGCCCCGCGATCGCCATATCCGGCGAAAGGAACATGCTCAGCCCCGAGATCAGAACCATTGGCATGGCGAACCCGACCATGCCTTTGACCCAACCGGCAATGAAGGCAACCCCACAGGCCAGCAGCAGTTCTTGGGCAGAGAGTATAGAAAACAACGTCATGTCCCCCTGATATCACTCCTGACAGGTGCTGCACTGCAAAAATGATCAAGCAACTTTAGAACTTTTTAGTCGCATAATTCGTATTTTTGTTGCGCTGCACGTGCAGCATGATATGACCAGACGACTTTAGGAGAGAGCTGATTCATGGCCCATGACGGACAGGATATGACCCAGATGATTGCATCCGCGATTTTGCCCGAGCTTCTGACGCTAACACGTGCGGCTCTGCCGGCTGTGGACACCGTATTCGAACGCGCCCGCGAGTCGGTCCGCGCGATGGTGACAGAAGATGGTCGCGTGTCCGGCGCTCTGATCGAGGCCAATCAGACCGCCGCTCATGGGTTGGCATGGCTGGCGACATACAACCAGTCGCTGCAGCAAATGCAACGCTGGGCCGATGCTTTGGAGGCAGAAGGCAAATTCGGCGAGATCGAGCAGCTGCTGCACCAAATCGCCTTTGGTGAATACCTGCATCAGGTCGCGGGCGGCATCCCAATGAACCAGGGTGAGATTTTGCGTCTTCAGGACATGGGTCTGGGCTGGGACGCGCTGTCCGGTTTCCAATGCGCTGAAGTTCAGACACTGATGGCACAGGCCAATTCACAGGCTGCACGCAGTCGCTTGGTTGAACTGATGGAAGAACAGGCCGGTGCCACGATGTTCGGAACGTCGGGCCTGGACGAAGAACTGGAAATGATCCGCGACCAGTTCCGCCGCTATGCCCAGGAAAAGGTCGAACCAAACGCCCATGATTGGCACCTAAAGGATGAACTGATCCCGATGGAGATCATCGAGGAACTTGCCGAGATGGGTGTATTTGGCCTGACCATCCCCGAAGAGTTCGGAGGGTTTGGCCTTTCCAAGGCCTCGATGTGCGTGGTGTCCGAAGAATTGTCGCGCGGCTATATCGGCGTCGGATCGCTGGGCACCCGGTCCGAGATCGCGGCCGAGTTGATCATTGCCGGTGGAACGGATGAGCAAAAAGCGCAGTGGCTGCCCAAGATCGCCAGCGCCGAGATACTGCCGACAGCAGTTTTCACTGAACCCAACACAGGCTCTGATCTGGGCAGCTTGCGCGCCCGAGCAGTCAAGAATGCCGAAGGTGATTACGAGATCACCGGCAACAAGACCTGGATCACCCATGCGGCCCGGACCCATGTGATGACTTTGCTGGCGCGCACCAACTCTGACACTTCCGATCATCGCGGCCTGTCGATGTTCCTGGCGGAAAAGACGCCCGGCACGGACGACAACCCCTTCCCCACCCCAGGCATGACCGGTGGCGAGATCGAAGTTCTGGGTTATCGCGGGATGAAAGAATACGAGTTGGGCTTCGATGGGTTCAAGGTCAAGGGTGAGAACCTACTGGGCGGCGAAGAAGGCAAAGGCTTTAAGCAGCTCATGGAAACCTTCGAATCCGCCCGCATCCAGACCGCAGCCCGCGCCATCGGTGTGGCCCAAAGCGCACTGGACATCGCCATGCAATATGCGCAGGACCGCAAACAGTTCGGCAAGTCGCTGATCAACTTCCCCCGCGTGTCCGGCAAGCTGGCGATGATGGCGGTCGAGATCATGATCGCACGACAGCTGACCTATTTCTCGGCTTGGGAAAAAGACAACAGTCATCGCTGCGATCTTGAGGCCGGGATGGCCAAGCTGCTGGGCGCCCGCGTGGCCTGGGCTGCTGCCGATAACGGCCTGCAGATCCACGGCGGCAACGGCTTTGCACTGGAATACAAGATCAGTCGCGTGCTGTGTGACGCACGTATTCTCAATATTTTTGAAGGGGCTGCCGAAATTCAGGCACAGGTGATCGCGCGGCGTTTGCTGAGCTAACCTGTAACGGCAACCCTGTTTCCCCGACTTGACCCGGCGCGCGCGCCGGGTCTTTTTTTGCCCAAACTACTGCAGCCCTCAATTCCTCAAAATCCTGCCCTTACCTTCCCTGCTGTCTGCGTTCAGCCATGACCAGCCACCGCAGAAACTTCCCCCTATCGCAGCGCCGATATTCCCGGTAGATCAGCGTGCGATCACGAACCAGCGGCGAACCACATGACCCGATCCATTCTTGCCCTTCTGGCCACGCTTGCGGCCTTGGCCCTTGCTGGCTGTGCCACCACCTCTCAGCCGACAGCAACGCAGAACGACATAGACGAACTGGCGTTGGCCATCCGTTCCATGGGTCCCGCGGTTGATCCGGCCGAGGCACAGAAGGCGGCCAACATTGCCTATACCTATTCGCAGCGTCTGGCCCGAGAATGGCAGGTCACCGACCCGGCCATCATCCACAACGCCAAGGTCATTAACGGATTTCGTGAGCGCGGCCTGTGCAACGACTGGGCCGAAGCGATGACCAGCCGTTTAAGGGCCGAAAACTTCCGCACCCTGGAAATGCACTGGGCTACATCACCGCCAACGCCGCTGAGGATCATCCACCATGCCGCAGTGATCAGCGCAAAGGGCGACACGATGTTCGAAGGCATCATCCTTGACCCATGGCGCAACAGTGGCGCGCTGACATGGGCGCCAACGCGCGAAGATACGCGATACAACTGGCGTACCCGGATGGAGGTGCGCACCGCTTTGCTAAACGGAGAGCAACCCTACTGAGGTCAGGACGGGGTCTTACACTGGCTGATCCGTTCCGCCACCACGGGCAGCATCCGCGCAGCCACCAGCTTTGACCCTTCGGGCGTCAGATGCGTGTAATCGACATACAGCACCTTGTCTTTGTGGAGGGGACCGCCGATCTCGGCAATATCGGTGAAAGGCACATTGGCCTCTTCAAACAAAGCAGGGAAATCGACCCGCGCGCGATGCATCAGATCTTCGCGTCCCGGCTTGTACCAATCCCGCGTGAGCTGGGCGATTTCGCGGTCGGTCTCGCTTAGGACATTGGTGTCCTCATAGACGACCTCAGGCTGCAAAAAGACGTGATAGCAAAACCCGTGGTAGTCGCCGAATGTTTCGATCAGCTTGTAATTGCGCAAAAATCCGACCTTTGCAGTCTGCGCAAGCTCTGCTGAAAAGTCTCTTTGCAAGGCGGTAACATCCCCATACGTGATATTTTTGGGGATTTCATAGCGGTCGAACAAGCCTTGCGTAAATTTCGAAGCCAGTTTGAAGGTATAGGAATACTGCGCCGGGTACCGCAGGAACGCATAGGCTGAAAAGAAGGGTTTGCGATCATTCAAGGCGTCAATCATGCGTGCGGACGAGTAAGCATAACTTTGGACCGGATTATCGACCCCAACATTGTAAAAATCATTGTGGCCATCCAGAAACACAATCATGTCCGGGCTGTACTCATATAGCGTCTCGTACAGGTACAACACATGTTGAAAACTGTGATACGCAACAACTCCGGCGTTGATCACTTCAATCGTCACACCAGGCATCTGATCGCCCAACCGCTCGCGCAGGTCCTGCTGCAGGAAATACGCAACCGTTTCCTGATTGGCGAGCGTTGGGTGGTCAGGATAAATACTGCCCTGCGATCCGATGGCATAAGCAGTTGAGCCACCCATCAGAAAAATGCGGAACGTGTCGTCGGGTTTTGGCTGTTCAATCAGCGTATCGTGGCGGAACCCTTGATCGGAATGGATACGCTGTCCGCCAGTATCAAATCCTCGCTGATAGTCTGGGTTCAGTTTGTGACCACGGATCGAAGAGTATAGATGTCGCTCTGCCGTATTGCCCAGCGTGTTGTCATACACATAAACCACGGTGAAATACGAAAGCAGTTCAACCAGCAGGAAGAGAAAGAGGGCATAGATCAAAATCATAAAAAACTTGGTTACAGGTCGCATCCGCCCCATGCCAACATCATCATTTCCGCTCACTACGAAGCTCCAATTCTATCAGGTCAAAATCAAATAAACCTGGCGTATATACCGGTGTAAAAATTCCACCTAACTGCCCAAATCTTAGGAAAGGCCCGTTATTCGCTTTCAATATGTCCAAGATGTTTTGCAAGTCAACGGTCACCATTGTATCCGATCCTTTACCTAGTCGGTTCAAAACAATGCGTCCAAGCCCAGGAAACTGTTCTTCGCTGATTTCAGGAATTCTGCCATGTTGCGTTACATAATGCTGCTTTCCCTTTCCGGATTACTCCAATGTCAGAAGGATGAAACCGTTGCAGCCTATGGTGCTGCCGACCGGGAATGGGCCCTGCAAGAGATCAACGGTCAGCCCTACAATGCCAGTGCCCTATTGCGATTTCCGGAAGAAGGCAAAGTAGCGGGCAACGCCCCCTGCAACAGCTACACGGGCAGGCTTAACGCGCCCTATCCATGGTTTGAGCTGACCGGCCTGACAGCAACCCGTGCCGCCTGTGCCGGGCTTGAGGCAGAAGGGATCTATTTCGCCGCCCTGCTTGCCATGACCCAATCAGAAGTATCAGGGAACCTGCTGATATTGCGCAATGAGGACGGGCAGGAAATGGTGTTCAAAGCTGCCGATTGATCTGATCAATAAACCGCGCCCGTGCGCCGGGCAGAGGGTTGTTCCCCAACGACGGAGCAACACGGTTCTCTAGAAAATGTCCGGTGGTCAGCAATCCTTGCACCACTTCGGTATCCGGCGCGTCGCCCACGCCACGCAGGCAAGGTGGCAAGGGAAGCAACCTATCCACCCAGTCCCCTGCCCCATCAGCGCTTACCGCACGACCTGTTTTCGGAGAAACATAATCCAAACCTTCTGTTACACCCGTCACGGCACAGCGTGTCAGGTCAAGGCCAAACCCCAGCTCTTCCAGCAGCGACAATTCCCACCGCAGATAGGCAAGCACCCAAATTTCGTCCTGACCCAGCAGATCCATCAACTGTTCGGTTTGTTTATAGATGCGCGGATGCGCTTCGCGCTCAGGCAAACAGAACGAGAGCAGGGCCACCACCGTATTCAATCCAGCCAGCGCAAGCCTACCCGAAAACGCCGCCGCCGCCCGCGACCGCAGGGGCTCGACCTGAAAAGTGCCGATATGCTCTTCGAGCCGTGCGCGCCAAAGCACATCTAATTGCGCCCCGGGCTGCAGGATCGGCGCAATCTTGCGGCTGGTTCCACCACGTACGACGCCGGCATGACGACCGTGGCCTTCGGTAAAGACCTCGATAATTGCCGCCGTTTCGCCATGGCGGCGTGAGGTCAGAAGTATGCCGTGGTCGCGCCAGTCCAAAGCGTGTCCAATCTTGTGGGGTCAGTCCTGCCCGAGCAAAAGAACGCAAAGCCGGGACCACTGCAAGAGAGACAGGGAAATCGACGACCTATTGAGTCAGAACGTGACCCCCGCGTGGATCAGGATGCCCAGGACCATAAGAAGGTTCAGCACCATAGAAATGCCGTTGCCAACATAGATGGGCAACTTCTTGACGATCAGACCGTAGATGAACCAAAGCAAAGACAACGCCGCATAGAGCGACCATGTTAACAGCGATTGGCCCGACGCATGTTGAGAGTGGGTAAAGAAGAGCTTCACAAGCTGTGGAAGCGTGGCAAATGGGCCTAAAATGCCGACAAATACCATGAAGCCCTCGAAGTGCTTCATCACAAGACCAAGGTTTGACTTTATGAACTTCTGACCAATTGTTTCAGCCAACGTAAGACCTCTATCCTTGTCATAGGCTGCAATGACCCGTTTCCGCACCATCCGTTAAATACGCGTACAAATAGCGAAAATGGACCGTCTTACCAAGACCTATGCCATAACTTTGGCAGAGGCCTGCACCGCGTCTGTGCTAGTACCGCTAATCCAGACCGTCCTCACCCAGCAAATGGCGCCCCTGCCGGTCTTCGACCTCTATCACCCAGAGGTCAGGGTCAAAGCTGCGCTGGCGTTGGATCGCCTCGTCCACATCGACCTCGGGACCAGAGGAGAGTTCAACCCACTTGCGCTCACCGCTCATCAGATCAAAGCTGCGCTGAAAGGCTGTGGCCTGACCGTCCAACGTGTTGAGCTTGATCAAAACCGCGCCGGCTGTGTCGTCACCATGGGCCACAACAAAGGCCGGTATTTCCTGAAATCGCAACCGTGCCAGATAGGCGTGAACCCAGAAGTCTGCCGTCAGTCGCGTCATGCGTTTCCGTCTTTGAATTCCAGACCCATTTCCGAATAGCGCTCAGATTCCTCCAGCCAGTTTGGCCGGACTTTGACCTGCAGGAACAGGTGGATCTTGCGATCAAGGAACTCTTCCAGCTCGGCACGGGCCGCCTGGCTGACGGCCTTGATGGTCTCGCCCTTTTTGCCCAGAACGATACCTTTATGTCCGTCGCGCATGACATAGATTATCTGGTCGATCTTTGCCGACCCGTCCTTGCGCTCTTCCCAGTTCTCGGTCTCGACGGTCAGCTGATAGGGCAGTTCCTGATGCAGCCGCAGGGTCAGCTTTTCGCGTGTCATTTCAGCCGCGATCATACGCAACGGCAGATCAGCGATCTGGTCTTCCGGATATAGCCACGGGCTCTCGGGCAATTCGCCCGCCAACCATTTTCGCAGATCGTCAACGCCATGGCCCTTCTCGGCCGAGATCATGAATGTCTCGGCGAAAGAATAGCGGGAGTTGAGGTCGCTGGTCAGGGCCAGCAGAACTTCGGACTGCACCCTGTCGATCTTGTTGATGGCCAGCGCGACGGTGCGGCCCTGCCCGATCTCGTTCAGACCTTCAAGGATGCGCTCTACGCCCTCGGTGATGCCACGATGCGCTTCGACCATCAGGACAACCACATCGGCATCCGCGGCCCCGCCCCATGCGGCGGCCACCATTGCCCGATCCAGACGGCGACGCGGTTTGAAAAGGCCCGGCGTGTCCACAAAGACCAGCTGTGCATCACCTTCCATCGCCACGCCCCGGATGCGGGCGCGGGTCGTCTGAACCTTATGTGTCACGATCGAGACCTTGGCCCCGACCATGCGATTCAGAAGGGTGGATTTGCCTGCGTTGGGCTCTCCGATCAGTGCGATAAATCCGGCGCGTGTCGTCATCTGGGGTTTGATCCTGTTTGCAGATGGGCCTCCCTATCGCAGAAAGAGGCAGCGGACCAGAGCGATTTGCAGCTTTGGCACATGCGTTCAGGATGGCATTGGGTGGGGTATGGTGGGCGACCCATCACCGGATAGGATCCGTGTTCGACCGATAGGCATTTCCGGCCAGCCCTCAGGAGACAGACTGTTTTTACCCGGTAGACTAATTCTGCAAACGGTCCAGCAACGACTTGGCGGCCGCCTGTTCGGCCTGACGCTTTGACCCTGCTGTTGCCTGCTCTTCCGCCCCGTCCTGAAGACGCGCAGCGATGGTGAAGACCGGCGCATGGTCCGGGCCAGAGCGTCTGACTTCGACATAGCTGGGCGGTTTCTGGCCCCGTGCCTGCGCCCATTCCTGAAGCGCCGTTTTGGCGTCACGGGCGTCGGCCTCGACATCGTGGATGCGATCACCCCAGAGCTTTAGGATAACGGCGCTGGCGACCTCGAACCCGGCGTCGCGATAAACCGCAGCAATGACTGCCTCCATCGCGTCGCCAAGCAAAGCTTGTTTGCGCCGCCCTCCGGACAGCATTTCAGATCGGCCCAGTTTCAGTACAGCACCCAAATCAATCTGCAGCGCCACATCTGCACAGGCCTCTTTGCGCACAAGCGCATTGAACCGGGGTGCAAGCTGACCTTCGCTCGCTTTTTTGTCCGCCTCCAGCAAGGCCGTCGCCATCACCAGACCCAGCACCCGATCACCCAGAAATTCGAGCCGCTGGTTGTCCGGGCGTGTGGCGGACGAAACCGATCCATGGGTCAGCGAACGCACCAGCAGCTCGGGGTTGGCAAATTCATGCCCCAGACGTTTTTGAAACGCCTTTATTTCGGCGGAAAGCTTCAATTCACAGCCTTAAAGAAGCGGTCTCCGCGCCAGGTCCAGAAGAACAGCATCGACCGGCCAGCGGATGAGAACATGATACGATCTGCACGACCAATCAGGTTTTCATAGGGTACATATCCGACACCCCCGGCCGATTGCGGCAGGCGGCTGTCGCTGGAATTGTCGCGGTTATCGCCCATAAAGAAGTATTCGCCTTCGGGCACTGTATAGACGCCGGTATTGTCCGACCCCTGATTACCGATATTGAGCACATCATAGGACACCCCGTTGGGCAGGGTTTCGATCATGCGGGATTTCTCACACACGCCACCACGGCCAACCGGGCCGTTTTCACAGCGCGGGCGCAACCCTTGCGGACCTTGCGGCGCCGCGACCTCGGTGAAGACGCCATCGGGTTGCTGCGGAACCGGAGTACCGTTCAGGATGATCTGGCCCTCGATGATCTGGATACGATCGCCGGGCAGGCCAATCAGGCGTTTGATATAATCGCGGCCCGTTACCGGATGACGGAATACGATCACATCCCCGCGCTCGGGATCGCCGGCCCAAATACGGGTGTTGTCATCACTTTGCATCCAGCCACAAACATCCTCGGCGTCGATATTGAGGCCGACGCTGGGGATGATCAGACTGGGGCAAGAGGCATAGGAATATCCATAGGCCATTTTGTTGACGAACAGGAAATCCCCGATCAATAAGGTCTGTTTCATTGACCCTGACGGAATCCAGAACGGCTGAAAGAACAGGGTACGGAAAACGCCCGCGATCAACAGCGCATAGACGATGGTTTTGATCGTCTCCCACACGGGATTTCCGGTTTTGACGTCCTCGGCCATACTGCTCTCCGGTCCTTGGTTTGTTGGGGTGCTACATGCGCGGCGCGGCGGGGTTAGTCAAGACAGAGCGCTGCGTTCGCGAATTGGGCGCGCCTCGATCACCACGAAGGCCTGCGCCCAGGGGTGGTCATCGGTTAGGGTGACGTGGATGATCGCCGCATGACCCTCGGGGGTCATATCGTTGAGCCGTTCCGCCGCCCAACCGGTCACATGCATCACTGGCTGGCCGGTTTTAAGGTTGGTGACAGCCATGTCCTTCCAGGAAATCCCCATACGAAGCCCGGTGCCCAGCGCCTTGGAGCACGCCTCTTTCGCGGCCCAGCGCTTGGCATAGGTGCCCGCGGTGTCGTGGCGGCGTTCGGCCTTGCGCTGTTCGATGTCGGTAAAAACACGGTTGCGAAACCGGTCACCAAACCGGTCGAGCGTGCCTTGAATGCGGTCTATGTTTGCGAGGTCTGTGCCGATGCCTAGGATCAAAGGTTATTTCCCGAGTTGTGTTTTTCTTAATCTGGACTTTAACGCCCCCTTCGCGCCCATCTGCACACACCACCGATTCACGAAATAAGTGAGAACAAAAAGAAAGAGAATTACCGCGACCATCAAGATTTTGCCGTCAGCTTGTGCAACCGATGAAAGAAACTGAATAAACTCAGCACCCATCAACAAGTATCCCCACACTAGTGACGTGATAGCTTCTGCTGCAATTGCAACAAAGATCGCCCTGCGTGCAAATCTGGTCACTTCTGATTGCGGTATCAACTCACCATACCTGTTTCCGTATTGCTGGCCTACAATCATTGCCGCAATCATTGGAGCGATTATCGAGATTCCGGATGATCCGATTTCGTAATTTAGAAACATCGCGATAAGGATCGCTAAAGCCGGGAAAGCCATTCGAATTCCGAAAAGCAATACTGTGTAGAGCGCCAGATTGGTCTTCTTCATGGTAACTCTGATATCCTGATTTTGTGTTCCAGATACATATTCAACGCCCGAAGCGTCGGCTTGTGAACTAAGAGCTAACGTTTACGACAACCGCACCGTCAAAATCTTGTAACTTGCCACCCCAAAGAACCCGGCAAAGGCAAAATCGAACCAGCGGCGGGCGCGACGGTAGGCGCGGACTGTGCGTTCGGAAGAGAAAAGGAATGCATAGCTGATGAAAATGAGCAGCGAGCCCGCGTAAAGTAGGCCGAAATAGCCAAGCAGCATCGACAAGCTGGCGTCATTCGGGGCAACGATGGCATAGATCGAGCCCCAGCTGAGGATCGCCTTGGGGTTGGTCAGGTGGATCGCCGCACCTTTGGCAAAGATGGTGCGTAGCGAGCCGGTGACCGGGTTGCCCAACGCCATCTCATCCGACGACAGCGCCCGTTTCAGGGCCTTGAGCGCCAGCCAGCCCAGATAGGCTACACCGACATAGCGGATTACTTCGAACACCCAGACATTGGCCAGCATGATCGCCGACAGGCCCAGCGCGGCGGCGATGCCCCAGGCAGCGGACCCCGCACAGATGCCCAGTGCAAAGACCAGACCGGCGCGGCGGCCTTCGTTCATTGCAGTTCCGGCGATGCCCATGGTTGCCGGACCGGGTGAGCCTCCGGCCATCAACCAGGCGATCCAGATTGCTATGAAACCCGAGGTTATCATCCCCGCGCCTCATCCATCAGGCGACGCATTTCCTGAATGGCGGGGGTCATGCCCAAAAAGATCGATTCGCCAATCAGAAAGTGACCAATGTTCAACTCGCGCACCTCGGGAAAAGCGGCGACAGGTTTGACCGTGTCGTATGTCAGACCATGTCCGGCATGCACTTCGAGGCCAAGCGAATGGGCAAAGGCGGACATATCGCGTAGGCCTTCCAGCTCTTGCGCTGCCTCATCCAGTTTGCCTTCGGCATGGGCGTCACAATAGGCGCCTGTGTGCAGTTCGATCACTTCGGCGCCGATGCGATGCGCGGCCTCGATCTGGCGACGGTCAGCGGCGATAAAGATCGACACGCGACAGCCCGCATCACGCAAAGGTGCAATGAAATGGGCCAGTTTGTTTTCCTCGCGCGCGACTTCCAGCCCGCCTTCGGTAGTCCGTTCCTCGCGCTTTTCGGGGACGATGCAGACCGCGTGCGGCTTATGGCGCAAAGCGATTTGTTGCATCTCGGGCGTGGCTGCCATTTCAAAATTCAGAGGTACCGAAAGAACCTCCATCAACCCGTCAATATCTGCGTCCGAAATATGCCTGCGATCTTCGCGCAGGTGGGCAGTAATGCCATCTGCACCGGCTTGCTCGGCCAGTGTGGCCGCGCGCAAAGGGTCGGGATAGACCCCACCACGTGCATTCCGCACTGTGGCCACATGGTCGATATTCACACCGAGACGCAAACGGTTCTCAGACATCCTTTGATTCCTTTCCCAAATCCTGGCTCGAGCCTAGTTGGTTTGACTCTGGAACGGCAGCCTCGGATTCAGCCAGACGTTTGATTTCTTCAAACTTCTTTTTGATCCTGTCGCGACGCCGCTGCTGATAGGTGTGGACCAGCGGCAGGCTGAGATAGTAGCAAACCACCCCAGCCAGCAATCCGGGAAGAATGCCGCCAATCAGGTACGGAAAGAAAACCTCGTCGTAGAAAATTCCCAGCCCGTGCCAGTCAGCTACCCGGTCAGTGAATACTGCAATCAGGTTGTCTTTGAGATCACCGATCGCATTGGCAAACTTCCCCATAAGCCCATGGGTGTCGCCCTCTTCAAACTCGGTGCCCAACAGGAAATGCCCGGTCTGAAGGCAAACCACCCCGATGGGCACATAGGTCAATGGGTTTCCGAAAAACGTACCGCTGAGTGCAGCCAGCATATTGCCGTTGAACAATCGCGCAGCCAGGGCGGCAATGCCAAAATGCAGCCCGTAAAAAGGTGTAAAGGCCGCAAACACTCCAAACCCTACCCCGCGGGCGATGCGTTCAGGTGAATCCGGCAATCGCCGAACGCGGTGTTTCACATAGTGAAAGGCCCGGGTCCAGCCACCACGAGGATAGACGAATTCCGATGCGATCTGGACAGGCGAGCGTCGATCTCGGCGCTTGAATACCACTCCTGATCACCCCTTCTCAGCCAGCCGCAACTGCGGATTTAGCTCTGTCTCTGAAACGTTCAACCGCTGCGACATCGCTTTCGGCCTCAAGCATCAACATCAACGAATGCAACTGCTCAAGGTCGCGCAGTTCAACGTTGACCAGCAGGCGGTAAAAATCCGGTTTGCGATCCACAAATTCTAGGTTCGAGATATTGGCCTTTTTCTCGCCGATCAATGTACAAATGCGACCCAGCACACCTGCGTCATTGCCAATCGTAACATCAATCGTTGCCCCGTAAACAGCCGGGTGAGTTCCCGAGTGCCAGTGCAGATCGACCCAGCGTTTGGGCTCACTCTCGTATTCGCTCAGGCGATCACAGTCGATTGCATGCACCACAACACCTTTGCCGCGATAGGTGATCCCGACGATCCGTTCACCCGGCAATGGCTGGCAGCAAGGGGCGCGGTCAAACTTCTGCCCCGGCTCAAGACCGATCACGGCCCGGCGCATCGGAATGGCATCACCATCATCCTGCGTCAGTTCCGGGTAGACGGCGCTGACCACATCATGGGCAGTTAGTTCTGCACTGCCCAGGCGCGCCAGCAGCTCATGCCGGTCTTTCAGGCGCAGATGCTTGGCAGCAGTGTCCAGCGCCTTGTCGGTCGCTTTGCGCCCGACATGTTCAAATCCCGATCGCGCGAGTTCTTTGCCCAGCTTGATGAACCGCTCTCGGTCAACCTCGCGCAGGGCGCGACGAATGGCTGTACGGGCTTTGCCGGTGACGGCAATTTCCAACCACGTGACTTGGGGAGTCTGACCGTCAGCTGTTATGATATCCACCGACTGCCCGTTCTTGATCCGGGTCCAAAGTGGCACGCGAATACCATCAACCTTGCCCCCCACACAGGCGTGCCCGATGCGCGTGTGGATGGCATAGGCAAAGTCGATCGGCGTCGCACCACGCGGCAGTTTCACCACATCCCCCTTAGGCGTGAAACAAAAGACCTGGTCCGAATACATCTCGAGCTTGACCGCCTCGAGGAAATCCTCGTGATCCTCTTCGCTGTCAAACTGCTCGGTCAGGTTGGCGATCCACTTAGCCGGGTCGACGGCAAAGGGGTTTTCCGAACGCACGCCATCCCGATAGGACCAGTGCGCGGCCACGCCGGTTTCGGCGACATCATGCATCTGACGGGTGCGGATCTGAACCTCGACCCGCTTGCCGTCACGGCCTGAAACGGTGGTGTGGATCGACCGGTAACCGTTCGATTTCGGCTGACTGATATAATCCTTGAACCGCCCTGGCACGGCGCGCCAACGCTGGTGGATCGCGCCAAGGGTTCGATAGCAGTCTTCTTCGCTTTGCGTAATGATGCGGAACCCGTAAATGTCGGACAGACGCGAGAACCCCTGGTCCTTTTCCTGCATTTTACGCCAAATCGAATAGGGTTTCTTGGCACGGCCAAAAACCTCGGCTTCAATCCCGGCCTTTTCAAGTTCGTGCCGCATGTCGCCGGTGATCCGGTGGATCACATCGCCCGTTTCGCGCTGCAGCGTGATGAAGCGGCGAATGATGGACTGGCGCCCTTCAGAGTTGAGAACGCGGAAGGCGAGGTCTTCCAGCTCTTCCCGCATCCATTGCATACCCATACGGCCTGCAAGCGGCGCGTAGATATCCATCGTCTCGCGCGCTTTGACGATCTGCTTTTCGGGCCGCATCGCCTTGATCGTGCGCATATTGTGCAGACGGTCTGCCAGCTTGACCAGAATGACCCGCAAATCCTTGGACATCGCCATGAACAGCTTGCGGAAGTTCTCGGCCTGTTTGGTTTCGCGGCTGGACAGCTGAAGGTTTGTCAGTTTGGTGACCCCATCAACCAGCTTGGCGACTTCTTCGCCAAACAGCTCAGACACTTTGCCGTAATTGGCCTTGGTGTCTTCGATCGTATCGTGCAGTAGCGCCGTGATAATAGTCGCATCATCCAGACGCTGTTCGGTCAGGATGGCGGCAACGGCAACAGGGTGGGTGAAATAGGGCTCGCCAGAATGGCGGAATTGCCCATCATGCATCTGCTTGCCGAACTCATAAGCTTTGGCAATGCGGTCTGCATTCGTCTTGGGATTGTAGTTGCGGACCAGCGCAATCAGGTCTTCAGCAGAAATCATCCGGTCCGCACCTTCATTTGTGGGGATTACCCCTGGCCTTGAGCCTCCATCAGAGCGCGCAGCAGCTTTTCTTCGGACATGTCGTCATCCGCAGGCTTGTCTGTTTCCGCACCCATCAGCAGCGCCATCTGGTCTTCTTCAGGCTCGTCGACCTCGATTTGGGTCTGGTTGGCCTCGATCAGCCGCTCGCGCAGCTCATCAGCGCTCTGGGTCTCGTCGGCGATCTCACGCAGAGAAACAACCGGGTTTTTGTCGTTGTCACGGTCAACGGTGATCGGACCACCGGCGGAAATCTCGCGCGCACGATGGGCGGCAAGCATCACCAGTTCAAACCGGTTCGGAACCTTGTCTACGCAATCTTCAACCGTCACGCGGGCCATGGGGCGCTCTCCGTTACTGAATCCATGTCAGGAAGAGGTTTATCTAAGGGCGAATCCCTGCCTTGACAAGCAGGAAATGCTGCAAATGCACCAATCATAACGGGGTAACTGCCGCAATATCGTCCGAAGGAAGCCCCGCAAGCATTTCCCTGACGGTCAGGTCCAGTATCGGATGCCGCCAATTCGGGGCAACATCCGCCATGGGAACAAGCACAAACGCACGATCCTGTACCCTTGGGTGCGGCAGGATCAACTGATCCGGCGCCTGCTGTTTCTGATCTTCGGGCGGCAGCGATAACCAGCTTTGAAAAACCTCGCGGCCGGGCAGAACCAGATCATCGTAACAGACCAGGTCCAGATCCAACGTCCGCATTCCCCAGCGCTGAATCCTCTCGCGCCCGTAATCATGTTCAATTCCATGCAATATCTGCAGCAACTCAATGGGTGACCTTTCAGTCTCGATCAACACGGCCGCATTCACATAGTCAGGGCCCGCGCCCTCAGGAAAACAAGGGGTCGCATAAAAGCGGCTTTCAGCCCGAATCAACAGCCCCTGGCGCAAAATCGCGTCAATGGCATGCCGTAGCGTCAGATGGGGCTCAAAACCTCTCACTTTGAGATTTGCACCGAGGGCAAGCACTGCTTTTGAGGTGGTTTTGCGCATCCTACTCCCTATATTCGGCGAATTGCATACTTGCGATACACCATAAAACCCCTAATTATGGGGATATCAATGCGCTGTATTTTCCCAAGACTCACTCACGTAACACGCAGCGCGCTGATTTGTACCGGAAGGACCTATTTATGTTTTATAAAGACGAACGGCTAGCGCTGTTCATCGACGGCTCGAATCTTTATGCAGCCGCAAAAGCACTGGGGTTTGACATTGACTATAAACTGCTGCGCCAGGAATTCATGCGCCGCGGTAAGATGCTCAGAGCTTTCTATTACACAGCGCTACTTGAAAATGACGAGTATTCGCCCATCCGTCCACTGGTTGATTGGCTGCATTACAATGGCTTCACCATGGTTACGAAACCGGCAAAAGAATACACCGACAGCATGGGGCGTCGGAAAGTCAAAGGTAACATGGATATCGAACTGACCGTCGATGCCATGGAGCTTGCACCACGTGTAGACCATATCGTGCTGTTTTCCGGCGATGGGGATTTCCGCCCGCTGATCGCAAGCCTGCAACGTCAGGGGGTACGCGTTTCTGTGGTGTCGACCATCCGCAGCCAGCCACCCATGATCTCGGACGAATTGCGCCGCCAGGCCGACAACTTCATCGAGCTGGAAGATCTCCGCGACGTGATCGGTCGCCCGCCGCGCGAAATGCCGATGGAACCGCGCACCGTTGCCGCAGGCGGGTAGTAACTGGCCCCAAAGCAAACTCGGTTGAAAATTAGCGCGGTCAGGGGAAACCCTGGCCGCGCTTTTTAAACAAAGATCAGGTGCTGAAAACACCCATTGGCTAGCATTGAACCATGTCGGATCAATGACATTGTCCTGACTGGACCATGGCCGTGAAAAGACTTACCTGTGTCGGTAAGGAGAACGCGACATGACCAAGCCCCCCCTGACCCTCTATCTCGCCGCCCCGCGCGGGTTCTGTGCTGGTGTCGACAGGGCCATAAAGATTGTCGAGATGGCGCTGCAGAAATGGGGTGCCCCGGTCTATGTTCGGCACGAGATTGTCCATAACAAATTCGTGGTCGATGGACTGCGTGCCAAAGGTGCGATCTTTGTCGATGAACTGGAAGACTGCCCCGACGATCGCCCAGTGATATTCTCGGCGCACGGGGTTCCCAAATCGGTACCCGCGACGGCGGCGCAGCGCCAGATGGTCTATGTCGACGCCACCTGCCCGCTGGTCTCCAAAGTCCATGTCGAAGCACAGCGCCACGCCGAAGCCGGGCTGCAGATGATCATGATCGGACATAAGGGCCATCCCGAAACTATCGGAACGATGGGACAGCTACCGGAAGGAGAGGTTTTGCTGGTCGAAACGGTTGCAGACGTTGCAGACGTCCAGGTCCGCGACCCTGACAAACTGGCCTTTGTCACTCAGACGACCCTGTCGGTTGACGATACAAAGGATATCATTGCAGCGCTTCAGACCCGATTTCCATCTATCGTCGGCCCTCACAAAGAAGATATCTGTTACGCCACAACCAACCGGCAAGAAGCAGTCAAGGTTGTGGCCCGGAAGTCCGATGCCCTGTTGGTTGTGGGGGCGCCGAATTCATCTAACTCACGCCGTTTGGTCGAGGTCGCGGCACGCGCGGGATGCAGCTATGCCCAACTGGTGCAGCGCGCGACCGACATCGACTGGCGCGCACTCGAAGGTATCTCTTCGATCGCTCTGACAGCAGGCGCTTCTGCCCCCGAGGTTCTGATCAACGAAGTTATTGATGCGTTCAGACAGCATTACGATGTGACGGTCGAAATGGTTGAAACAGCGACCGAGAATGTCGAATTCAAAGTCCCGCGCGTCCTGCGCCAACCCGCATGAGCGGCATACCAAGGGCGCCGCTGTTTCTGGGGTTGGCCGGGCTGATCCCCTTCATCTGGGGCGCTCTGACCTATCTGAACGACGATCTGAACGACTGGGGCCGACAGGCACTGGGCGCACGTTTTGTCGGTCCGTATATCCAGTTGTATTATGGGGCGATCATCCTCAGCTTTATGTCCGGCGTGCTGTGGGGGTTTTCCAGTAAAACCTCTGGCAGCAAGGCCGCGACCTGTTATGCGCTGTCCACATTACCCGCCCTGTGGGCCTTTCTGAAAACCGGCAGCGGGCCTGTCAGCACTGGCACAAATCTGATGTGGGGGTTTGGCGGGCTACTGGTGTTGGATGCCATCTTTTCGTATTGGCGGCTAACACCAGTCTGGTGGATGCGGTTGCGCATTTTGCTGACCGCAGTCGTATTGGCCTGCCTTGCCGTCGGAGTCTATCTGTGAGCGATCCCAAAACCATCAACGCCTATACCAACAACGTGGCCGAATACCTCAAGGTTCCTCTACCACCGGAGCAGCTGACATCGCGTCAGGAATTCGCCGATGCCGTCGGTCAGGGGCTTGTGCTGGATCTGGGCTCGGGCCCCGGGTCGGACAGCGCGTTCTTTCTGCGTCAGGGTCTGAGCGTGCGCGCATTGGATGCGACGCCCGCTTTTGTTGACTATGCGCGCGCCAATGGCGTGGACGCGCATCTGGGTACTTTCGACGACGTGACCGAAGTGGCCGCATATGACGGCATCTACGCCAGCTTCTCGCTGCTGCACGCGCCCCGCAAGGATTTCCCACGCCATTTGGTGGCCATCCACCGGGCGCTGAAACCGCAGGGCGTTTTTTTCCTGGGCCTCAAACTGGGCACGGGCGAACATCGCGATCATCTGGATCGCTATTATAGCTACTTCTCGCAGGCCGAGATCGAGGAGGCCCTGGCAGATGCCGGCTTTACCATCGACGGGATTAGGACCGGGATCGGCAAAGGTCTGGCGGGTTCTTACGATGGCTTCATTCTGGTGCTGGCCCATGCCTGAACTGTTTGCCTATACTGACGGTGCTTGTTCCGGCAATCCAGGCCCGGGTGGCTGGGGCGTGTTGCTGCGTGCAATGGAAGGCGACACCGTCCTGAAACAGCGTGAACTGAGCGGCGGCGAAGCTGAAACCACCAACAACCGAATGGAACTGCTGGCCGCGATCAGCGCGCTTGAAACGCTTGAACGTGCCTCTAAAATCACCGTAATCACTGACAGCGCCTATGTGAAAAACGGCGTCACCGGTTGGATCTTCGGCTGGAAAAAGAATGGCTGGAAGACCTCGAACAAGAAGCCGGTTAAGAATGTCGATCTGTGGCAACGGCTGGATGAGGCGCAGATGCGCCATGATGTGACTTGGGAATGGGTCAAGGGCCATGCGGGTCACCCGGAAAACGAAAAGGCCGATGAACTTGCCCGCGCAGGCATGGCCCCATTCAAACCAAAGAAGGCACAGACATGAGCGGTTTGGACCTGCTCGATTATGCCTCGGTTCTGGTTTTTGCGCTGACTGGCGCATTGGTCGCCAGTCGCGCGCAGCTTGATCTTGTAGGGTTTGCCTTTATCGCCTGCCTGACCGCCGTTGGCGGCGGCACGGTGCGTGACCTGCTGTTGGATCGGAATCCGGTGTTCTGGGTTGGCCAGCCCAGCTATGTCCTGATGGCCTGCAGTGCGGCGGTGCTTGTGTTCTTTACAGCCCATCTGGTCGAAAGCCGATATAACTGGCTGGTTTGGTTGGACAGTTTCGCCCTGTCCATTGCAGTAGCTGCCGGCACGGGCGTCGCATTATCCTTGGACCAATCCGGCACGATCGTGGTGTTGATGGGTGTCACCACCGGATGCTTTGGTGGCCTGATGCGGGACGTGGTCTGCAACGAGGTTCCGCTGGTGCTGAAACAGGGTGAGCTTTATGTGTCTTGCGCCCTTGCAGGCTCGGTAGCGGCCGTTATTGCCAAACGGATGGGGTTCGAGGAGCTGACCGTGCTTGCCGCCTGCGCCCTGATCTGCTGGGCATTGCGGGCAGGATCGCTGCTGTTCGGCTGGAAACTGCCCGTCTACAAAAGCCGCCCGCCACGCAGTCGCCCTTGATCAAGGCTTAGCAGCGCATATAGGTCTGCCAGATCCAGATCACCAGAAGCGCGCCCAGCACAGCGCCGATGAACCCGGACAGCCAGCCCATCATCGTGACCAATGCCCGCAGGAGAAACCCACCTACCAAGGCACCAATGATACCGATCAGCATGGTGGTGGGAATATCTGCCTCAATCCGCATCAGGCGGGTGGCCAGAAAACCCGCAGCGGCGCCGATGACGATCAGGGCGATGAGGGGCATGTCACTTCCTCCAATGGGTCGGAACGATGATCAGCGCCCCGACAGAGGACAGCACTGCATCCAGACCGGGCGGGCCAAAGCTGACCCCGAACATGATGCGCACGAAATAGAACAGGAATGCACCACCTACGCAGATGATGATCGACTGCAGAATGCCATTATGGGTAAAGCCGGATTTCTCGGACAGATAGCCGACAATCCCAGCAATAACGACAGTCCCCATCAGGATCATGAACATGGCGGCCTACTCCGATGACAGGCGGGTACCAACGGCAATCGGCCACCCCCGCAGAAAAGTTTCCCTATCCTGCGCCCCTTTACCCGCCCGTTGCAAGCGCAGCAGCTCGATCGCGTCATCGTCACAGGCAACCTTCAGTTGGTCGTCAAGAACCTCTCCTGCAACACCCTGCCCCTCAGCTAATTTGGAACCAAGCAGCTTGATCCGCTCGCCATTCATCTCGGTCCAGGCGCCGGGAAAGGGGGACAGGCCACGGATCTGACGGTCAATTTCGACCGCGGGTCTGGCCCAGTCAACACGCGCCTCAGCCTTGTCGATCTTGGCGGCATAGGTCACGCCGTCGTCGGTTTGAGGCTCGGGCGTCAGGTTCGGCAGTTTGGACAGTGCCTCGACGATCAGAGAAGCGCCCATTTCGGACAGCCGGTCATGCAACTGCCCTGTGGTCTCCCGCGCACCAATGTCAGTGGCCCGCCGCAACAGGACTGGCCCGGTATCCAGACCAGCCTCCATCTGCATGATGCAAATACCGGTCTGCGCATCACCCGCCATGATCGCCCGATGGATCGGAGCGGCCCCGCGCCAACGCGGCAACAGGCTTGCATGAATGTTCAGACATCCCTGCGATGGCGCATCCAGAATCGGTTGGGGCAGCAACAGGCCATAGGCCACGACGACAGCCACATCCGCATTCAACGCGGCAAAGGCGTCCTGTTCTTCCGCCGATTTCAATGAGACCGGATGCCGAACGGTCAGTCCCAATGCCTCGGCCCGAGCATGAACGGGGGTTGGACGATCCTTTTTGCCTCTGCCCGCTGGGCGCGGAGGCTGGCAGTAGACGGCGGCAACCTCATGCCCCGCATCAATCAGCGCGTCCAGCACCGGAACCGAGAAATCGGGTGTCCCCATAAAGATCAGCCGCATGCCTACCCCAGCTTTTTAGCTTTGCGCAGCAGAATGTCGCGTTTGACCTTGCTGAGCCTGTCGAAATACATCTGCCCGTTTAGATGGTCGATCTGGTGCTGCACGCTGGTGGCTTCGATCCCGACAAAGTCACGGCGGTCGATGATGCCTTTTTCGTTGAGAAACTTTACCGTCACTGCCCGGGGACGTTTCACCTTGGCCGACACGCCAGGCAAGTTTGGGCTGGCTTCTTCATGCTCGCGCAATTCGACCGATCTGTGCAGGATCTCAGGGTTTGCCAGCAGCACAGCCCGCCCCCGCTCGGTCGAGCCATCGACCACCGCCAGCCGCAGCATGACGCCGATCTGCGGTGCGGCAAGGCCCACGCCGGGCATCGCCTCCATTGTGTCGATCATGTCATCCCAGATGGCACGAACCTCGTCAGTAATTTCGGTGATATCTTCGGCTTTGGTCCGCAGGCGCTTATCAGGCCATGGCAGGCAGGTACGAACGGTCATTCGCGCGCCTGCTCGCGTTTCAGCTTTTGCATTTTTCGGGTGATCATCTGGCGTTTCATAGGCTTGAGATAGTCGATGAACAGCTTCCCGTTCAGGTGGTCAATCTCATGCTGGACACAGGTTGCCCAAAGGCCATCGAATGTTTCCCGCTGCGCGTTGCCATCACGATCGATCCAAGCCACGTCCACGACCTTTGGGCGCGTGACTTCGGCGAATTGTTCGGGGATCGAAAGACAACCTTCTTCATAGACATTCGTCTCGTCCGACGATGCGACCACTTCGGGGTTGAACATGATCAGCGGGCGCGGTGCCTCGCCCTCTTCCTTGACACAGTCCATAACAATCAGCCGGTCCAGCATCCCAATCTGAGGCGCTGCCAGCCCGATACCAGGCGCATCATACATCGTCTCAAGCATGTCATCAGCCAGCTGGCGCAATTCGTCCGTCAGATCCACCACAGGAGAGCAGATCTTTTTCAGGCGGGGGTCGGGATGGATCAGTATATTGCGTTTCATGAGGTTGATTTAGGCCATCACGCCCTAAGCCGCAACGCCCCCCTTGCACCTGCCGAATATGCGGCTAGCTTTCATCCGGACAGATGGAGCAGATATGACATTCAACGACCTGATCGACCGCCGCGGCACCAACAGTACGAAATGGGACAAGCTTGAAAAGCTGTATGGCCTTTCGCCGGATGACGGTCTGGCAATGTGGACGGCCGATTCCGACTATTCTACGGCGCCTTGTGTGATCGACGCTGTGCGTAACGCGGCGGATCACGGTGTTTTCGGATATTCCTGGATGCACCCGGACTACCTGAATTCCGTCCAATGGTGGATGAAGAACCGCCACGGGTGGGAGATCGATTCTGATTGGATTCTGACGTCGCAGGGTCTGGGAAATGCGATTGCACTCTGCCTCGATGTCTGGACCAGTCCGGGCGACGGAGTGGTCATCTCTACACCCGTCTACCATGAGTTTGCACATAAGGTGAACAAGTCAGGTCGGCGCGTGGTGGAATGCCCCTTGATGCGCGACGGCGACGGCTATGGCCTTGATCTGGAAGACGCGCAGTCGCGGCTGGACGGAACCGAGAAGTTGCTTTTGTGGTGCTCGCCTCAGAACCCCTCGGGCCGGGTCTGGACGCCAGAAGAATTGCGCGCAGTCGCGGCATTTGCGGAACGGAACAGCCTTATTCTGGTATCGGACGAGATTCACCACGATCTGGTCTATCCCGGCACGACCTTTGTTCCGATGGATGTCGCCGCGCCGGATGCGCGGCCCTGGACCGTGACACTGACGGCAGCGTCCAAGACTTTCAACATCGCCGGTCAACGGACGGGGAATATGATCATCCCCGACCCGGACCTGCGCGCTGCGATGCGTCACCGAATCCAGACACTGGACTATGACCCCAGCGCATTGGGAGTCGCAATGATCACCGCTGCTTATTCGCCTGAAGGGGCCGCTTGGGTGGATGAACAGATCGCCCATCTTGATAGCAACCGAAAAATCTTTGACGCTGCAATCGCAGAAATCCCTGGCCTGTGGTCAATGCCCTTACAGGCAACCTATCTGGCTTGGATTGATTTCTCGGGCACCGGAATGGACCAAGCAGAATTTACCCGGCGTCTGCGCGAGGATGCAAAAATCGCCACCTCGCCCGGCCCCGGCTTTGGTGCGGGCGGAGAGACATTCGAGCGGTTCAATCTTGCGACGCAACGCGGGCGTGTTGAAGAGGCCAGCAAACGGCTGAAACACGCGTTTTCCGATCTGCAATAGCGGGATGCCCATCGGCAGACCCGATGGGCAAAAGCCTAGTCCTTGTTTCCAAGCAGCGCGATGGGCGCGTCCGGAGATCGATAGAAATCCAATGGGGCCTTGTCGGAGGCGGCCGTGCTGCGCTTGAATTCATAACGCATTTCGCCTGCCTCACATTCATCGGCAATGATCAGGCATTGATATAAGTGACGCGCGCCATCGTAGATATCGACCAAACCGCGCAATCGAGGCGTGGTCGCGGCCTCTACGGTGAAGCCATCCTTCCACAATCGGAGAATTTTGTAGGTATTGTCACCCAATTCGACACGAAGTCGGCTGGTTTTCTTCAGACTCGCGATTCGCGCAGCATCCAATTCGGCGCTGATTTCTTTGGAAACATAGGTACTCATATCAAAACTCCCCCGCAGCGGACTCTATTTTGGAACGTAGACTGTAAAAATCCAGTGAAGCCGATCATTCAACGCGGTCGAATCCAAACCTGTTGCACGGAAATCCCATTCCAACCTGTGCGAAAACGCAGGCACAATGCGCGGCGGCTCGCATAGGATCAGTCCCCTTCAAAGCGTATGTTCCGGGAAACCGCATTACGGAGGATTCAAGCATGGGCCTATTGGTCGACGGCAAATGGCACGACACATGGTATGATACCAAATCCACAGGCGGCGCCTTCAAGCGTAGCGCGGCGCAATTTCGCAACTGGTTGACCGCTGATGGCAGCGCCGGACCCTCGGGCACGGGCGGCTTCAAAGCCGAACCTGACCGGTACCATCTTTATGTCAGCCATGCCTGCCCCTGGGCCCACAGGACACTGATATTCCGCGAACTGAAAGAGCTGTCCGATCTGATCCCGGTTTCGGTCGTACACCCAGACATGCTGAACAAGGGATGGACATTTGCAACCGACGAACACGGGGCGGCGGGCGACGTACTGTACGGAATGGACTATGCCCACCAAATCTATACCAAGGCTGACCCGACCTATTCGGGGCGCGTAACCGTTCCAATCCTGTGGGACAAGGAACAGGAAACCATCGTCTCGAACGAAAGTTCGGAAATCATCCGGATGTTCAACTCGGCCTTTGACGGGATCACCGGGAACACCGATGATTACTGGCCCGAGGCAATGCGTGACGAAATCGAACAGGTCAATGCCCGCATCTATTCCGACATCAATAACGGGGTCTACAAATCCGGCTTTGCCACCAGCCAGGCGGCGTATGACGCAGCCGTTGGCCCGCTCTTTGACACGCTGGACTGGCTCGAAGACCGGCTGTCCACCAGCCGCTATCTGATGGGCGACCGCATCACCGAGGCCGACTGGCGGTTGTTCACCACGCTGATCCGGTTTGATCCGGTCTACCATCTGCATTTCAAATGCAACCGGCGGCGTCTGATCGACTATCCCAACCTGTGGGCCTATACCCGCGAGCTGTACCAGTGGCCGGGTGTTGCGCGGACCGTGAACTTAAACCATATCGTGCGCCACTATCACTACAGCCATGAGAGCATTAACCCGCACCGGATCATCCCGACGAACCCGATCCTGAACTATCTGGAGCCCCATGGGCGCGATCAGCGCCCCGCCGCGTAATGCTCAACCATCGCCGCCAAATCCTCTGGCGGCGTGCCGCTTTGCACATAGGCGCAGGCATTCGGGCTATGGGCAAAGATCGAGCCATCCGAAAAGAAAGTGGTGTTGGTCACGAAAATCACACGGGCCTCGGGCCTGCGATAGCTGGCAAAGTCTGCCACGGCCAAAGCGCTGCCGGTCTCCAGCACCAAATCCAGAACGATGATTTCAAACTCGGCCCCATACAGGGCGAGGATTGCATCCTCCTGACCGGCCACAAGCGTGACATCGGCACCCTGGCGTTCAAGATGCCTTTTCCAAACCCGACCTAAATCGGGGTTACTCTCAACAATCAATACATTCATTCTCAACAACCTCGGCACATTTATGGTGAGTGGTGCCGACCCCTAAGGTTTGTGTTCACGCCAATTCATTAACAAAGTGTTAACCGAGCCGGAGCACGCCCCTGATCACGCGGATTTGCTTGTAAAACTGGCAGAAATCCGCTTGAAACAGGCAAAATTTGGTGATTCCGGCGAGGGGCCCGATGGCGCGCGAAAATAGAGATTTGAATCCGCGGGCCGCTCGGGACCATGGCGGTGGGCTGGATGGGGCCATGTCAGTTTATGGCGGTAAGCGAACCGATTGGATCGACCTGTCCACCGGAATCAATCCGGTTCCATACGAGGTTGCCGGGCTCACCCCATCGGATTGGATGGAATTGCCCGACCATGGCGCATTTGAACGGCTGGCCGATGCGGCCCGCAGTTTCTGGTCAGTTCCCGAGGGTGCAGAGATCCTGCCTGCGCCCGGCGCATCTGCTCTGATCGCCCGCATTCCTGCGCTGGCTGCAACCGGCCGGGTTCAGATTACCACTCCGACCTATAACGAACATGCCGCCGCCTTTGCCGTGCAGGGCTGGACGCTACAGAACTCCGGCCCAGTTGAGGCACGCGTGATCGTGCACCCCAACAACCCAGATGGGCGCATCTGGAGCGTGGGCGATGTGGATGCCCCCCTGACGATTATCGACGAGAGCTTTTGCGACGTCACGCCCGATGCCTCGCTGATCCATCTTGCCGACCGGCCCGGAGTTATCGTGCTGAAAAGCTTTGGCAAGTTTTGGGGGCTGGCGGGGCTACGGCTGGGATTTGCCATCGCACGCTCCGGTCTGATCGCACGTTTGAACGATCTGACCGGGCCTTGGGCGGTCTCAGGTCCCGCCTTGCGGATCGGAGAGCAAGCGCTGCGCGACACGGCCTGGGCTGACGAGACCCGCCTGCTTTTGGCGGCCGATGCCGCCCGGATGGATCGGATGGTAACGCAGAAAGGCGCGCAGCTGATCGGCGGCACCAGCCTGTTCCGGCTCTATCAGGTCGACGACGCCAGTGCCTGGCAAGACCGTCTGGCCCGCGCACATATCTGGAGTCGTGTATTCCCCTATTCGCAAACCTATCTGCGCCTTGGCCTGCCACCGGCAGATGGCTGGGCGCGGCTTGAGGCGGCCCTGTGAGCACCGCCTTTATCTTGGTCTGCGCCATGTGTCTGGATGCGGCACTGGGCGAGCCGGATTGGCTGTGGTCGCGCATCCGGCACCCCGCCGTTATGATTGGTAAACTCATCGAGTGGCTTGACGACCGCCTGAACCATGACTCGTACCGTCGCCTTAAGGGCATAGCTGTTGCCGCGCTGCTGGTCGCAGGTGCCGCTGGGCTTGGGGGGCTTCTGTCTTTGCTTGGCCCGATCATCGGCACCATCATCTGCGCTGTGCTGTTGGCACAAAAATCGCTGGTGGAACATGTTCGCGCTGTTGGCGAGGGTTTGCAGACCTCGCTGGTCGATGGGCGCGCGAAGGTCGCCATGATCGTGTCACGCGACACCAAGGACATGACCGAAGCACAGGTCGCCCGATCCGCGATCGAGAGCGCGGCTGAAAACCTCAGCGACGGAGTCATCGCGCCGGCCTTCTGGTTTCTGGTGGGTGGCCTGCCAGGGCTTCTGGTCTACAAGGCGATCAATACCGCCGACAGCATGGTCGGCTATCGCACGGATAAATACCGTGATTTCGGATGGGCAGCTGCGCGGTTGGACGATGTCCTGAACCTGGTCCCCGCACGACTGACCTTTCTATTGATCGTCATCTTGTCAAACCAATGGGCGAAATGGGAGCAGATGGTGGGCGATGCGCGCCGCCATATCTCTCCCAACGCTGGCTGGCCCGAGGCGGCAATGGCACGCGCGCTGAGCGTGGCCCTTGCCGGGCCGCGCAGCTATGACGGGCAGCTCAGGGATCTGGCTTGGGTCAACGGCGAGGCCCCGCGCGACATCGGCGCGCCAGAGGTTTTCCGCGCATGCGACATGCTTTGGAGGATATGGGGGCTTGCGCTTGGCCTCGTGTCAGTGTGGGTTGGGGTCAGCTTCATAATCTGACGGACCTGTCCATGCGTTTTCTTTCCGGCCTTGTTGCCGCCGCCTTGTTTGCTTCACCTGCGTTTGCCCAATGTGGTGGGGGTTTCAACTCCTTCGTGAAGGGGTTGAAGGCCGAGGCCGTTCAGCAAGGCTTTGACAAATCCACCGTCAATGCCTTCTTCAAAGGTGTGCAACAAGACAACGCGGTATTGAAAGCCGACCGGGCACAGGGCGTGTTCCAGAAACCGTTCATTGATTTTTCGCGACACCTGATTTCACAAAACCGGATCGACCGGGGTCAGGCCATGTCGCGCAGATACGACGCGGTGTTTGACCGAATCGAGCAACAATATGGTGTCTCGCGCGGGGTGCTGTTGGCATTTTGGGCGTTCGAAACGGATTACGGGTCGTTTCAGGGGGATTTCAACACCCGCAATGCGCTGGTGACACTGGCGCATGATTGCCGTCGTCCAGAATTGTTCCGGCCTCAGGTGTTCGCCGCGATTGAGCTGTACAGCCGGGGAAATTTCGACCCGGCCCGCACGTCAGGTGCTTGGGCTGGCGAGATTGGAATGGTACAGATGCTGCCCCGAGACATTCTGGAAAACGGGGTCGATGGCGATGGTGACGGCAAGGTTTCGCTAAAGACCTCTGCGCCCGATGCGCTTATGTCGGGCGCCAAGATGCTGTCGCATCTGGGCTGGCAACCGGGGCAGCCTTGGCTGCAAGAGGTCACCGTACCCGCACGGATGGATTGGTCGCTATCGGGCCCGGGCAAACCGCGTTCGATTTCTGACTGGCAGGCGATGGGCGTTCAGGCGCGCAACGGGTCGCTGTCCAACCTGCCCGCCTCGCTGATCCTACCGCAAGGGCATAACGGGCCGGCGTTTTTGGCCTATCCAAATTTCGATGTGTATTTCGAATGGAACCAGAGCTTTGTCTATGTGCTGACCGCCGCCTATTTCGGCACCCGGCTTGAAGGGGCACAGGTCTATGACGCGGGCAACGCGGCCCAAGGCTTATCGGGTCCACAGATGAAGCAGCTGCAAAGCAAGCTGCAGGCGCGCGGCCATAATGTGGGCAAGATCGACGGGATTCTGGGCGCAGGGACCCGCGCGGCTGTACAGTCAGAGCAAGCACGACTAGGCCTGCCTGCGGATGCCTGGCCAACGGCTGAGTTGTTGAACCGGCTCTAGTCGCTCTTCGATACGGCGATCTAGGCGACTTCGGCGTCCAAAGATCGCCCGTTCGGCTCAAACACATGCATCTGCAGCCTATCGCCGCGTGTTTCGATGGCGGTATTTGCCGGGATCTCGGCCCAATCGCCATTCTTCGCATCCAGCGGCTCAGACGCGATAATGATCCCATCATCGCAGGGCCTGTAATGCAGGCTGGGTGCGAAACGGTCCGAGGCATAGCGCGCAGCAAACAGGCGATCTCCATCGGACCAGCAGGCGGCAAAGCGCATATGGGGTAGGCTTCCTTTGGCGCGGGCAAGCACCTCGACACGGTGCACCGCACGCTCCATCGCGGCGATGGGTTCGGCGTCCAACCCTTCGCCATGGGCAATCAGAAAAATCGCCTCGCTTTCAGTTGCGCCAAGGCGATGATCGTACAGGTGGCTAGGTATCATCCCGTCAAGCTGTTGGCGGATACGGTCATGGCCACCTGCCTGCCCGTTATGCATAAAGCTCCACTTACCACAGCCAAAAGGATGGCAGTTGTTCCGCGACGTGGCAGTCCCAGTTGAGGCACGTACATGCGCCAGGAACAGGTGCGATTTCGTGTGATGGGTCAACTGTTTCAGGTTGGCATCCGACCAAGCCGGGTTGGTGTCTTTGTAAAAACACGGCGTTTCGCGCCCGGAATACCAGGCCAACCCAAAACCATCCGCGTTGATCGGCGTTTTGCCAATCAGAGCGTTTCTGCTTTGATGCACCAGCGACTGTTCCTGGTCCATGACAAGTTCGTCCAGAAACCGTTTCGCACCCGCCCAAGCCAGAAATCTGCACATCGACCCGCCTCTTTTGATCCGTTGTTGATACGGGAACTTACAACAACGCGGGGTGAGAATTCGCCCCTGATCCCCATCTAATTTTGAAATATTACGATTAAATGACCACCAAAGATCCAAATTTTCAGATCATTTTCAACAGATGCCGCGGTTTCTTGAATGTCACTCGGGCCGTACCGGGAAACGCTCTCCCTTTTCCGTGATCAGGATCAGGCGTCCAGCACTCAGGACATAAAGATCACATCGACCGAACCCGTTTCTGTATTGCACGCAGATACTGCCATCCTCCGCGATGGAATAGGTTCCGAACGCGGATTCTCCGCTGGCATAGGTATAGGAATAGGCCCCGCCAGCCGAGTATCGCGACTGCCCGTCATCATAAAAGGTCAGCGTCCGACCCGCCAGCGCCGTCAACTCTTGTTGGGTCAGAGGGACGTCATCGGGCTTGGTCGTCCATTCCGCGGCCCCTAAAGGGGTAGCAGTCAGTAGGGCGATGATCAGGAAACGGGTCATGGCAGCAGCCTAACCCAATTCTTACGAAACCGCTCATAACGTTGCAGTGAGAGGTCAGGCGACCATCTGTTCGGCTTTCTTCAGATCAACCGAGACCAGCTGGCTGACACCCTGTTCTTGCATGGTGACGCCGAACAGACGATCCATCCGCGCCATGGTCACCGCGTGGTGGGTGATGATCAGGAACCGTGTGTCGGTCTGGCGGCACATCTCGTCCAGAAGGTCGCAGAACCGGGTCACGTTGGCATCATCCAGCGGCGCATCGACCTCGTCCAGAACACAGATCGGAGCCGGGTTCGCCAGAAAGACGCCAAAGATCAGGGCCGTCGCGGTCAGGGTCTGTTCACCGCCCGAAAGCAGGCTGAGCGTCGACAATTTCTTGCCCGGCGGCTGGCACATGATTTCAAGGCCGGCATCCAGAGGGTCGTCGCTTTCGACCATGACCAGATTGGCCTCGCCACCACCAAAGAGATGCTTGAACAACATGGCGAAGTTCGAATTCACCTGTTCAAACGCGGTCAGTAGCCGTTCGCGTCCTTCGCGGTTGAGGCTGGAGATGCCGCTGCGCAGCGCTTTGATCGCCTCTTCGAGATCGGCCTTTTCGCCGTTCAGCGTGTCGAATTCTTCCTGAACATCTTTGCTGTCCTCTTCGGCACGCAGGTTTACCGCGCCCATCGCATCGCGCTGGCGTTTGTGGCGGTTGACCTCGGCCTCAAGAGCATCGGCAGCCGGCATCTGGTCGGGATTCACATCCAGCTGGTTCAGCAACTGGTTCGGGGTTAGCTGTTGATCCTCAGCGATACGCTCGGCCGCTGCCGATACGGCCTCTTTGGCTGCATCACAGCGCGCCTCAGCGGCGGCGCGGCTTTCGCGCGCCTCCGAAGCCAGACGTTCCGCTTCGCGCTCAGCCAGCACAATCTCTCGCTGGCGGGCCTCGGCGGCAGCCAACTTGTCGGCGGCCTCGGCCCGGCGGGCTTCGGCAGTTTCGATCAATTCGTTCAACTCTTCACGCGCCTCGGCGATTTCGCCCGGAGCAGCCATCGCTTCGGATAGCTCTTCCTCGGAACTTTCCTTGCGCTCGGCCAGTTCCGAGATTCGCTTTTCGGCGCTGTCCAGGCGGTGCCGCCAACCGCTGAGGTCTTTGGTGACCTCTTGTGTACGGCGGGTACGGGCCTCGCCCTCGCGGCGCAGCTCGTCATGGGACGAGCGGTGAGTCAGCATCGTGATCCGCGCCGCCTCGACCGTCTGTTTGATGTCTTCGACCTGCGCGCGGGCATTGTCGAGATTGCCCAGACCGGTCAAGGCGCCCTCGGCCTCGCGCAGCTGGGCACGGGCGGACATCGCATCCTCTTTGTGGCGATCAACGGCAAGCGCCAGCGTTTCCAGCCTGCCCTGCGCCAGATTGCGATCGGCCTCGGCCCTGCTGAGCAGACGCGCGGTTTCAGCCATACGCTGATCGGCGGCGCGGCGTGCCTCGCGGGCGCGGCGGTCAGCCTCGGTCACGTCGGCCAGTTGTTGCGACAGCGTCTCGTGCGCGGCGCGGGCCCCGTCGGCCTGCGCCTCGGTCCTGGCCAGTTCCTGTTTCAGTGCCTCAAGTTTGTTGAGCTGTTCAAGCCGCAGGGCGGCCGCACTTGGCGCATCCTCGGCCCAGGCACGGAATCCGTCCCACCGCCACAGGTCGCCCGAACGCGAAACCAACCGTTGACCGGGTTTCAGCGAGGCTTGCAAGCGTGCGCCCTGATCCGCGTCAACCAAACCGATCTGCGCGATCCGGCGGCTGAGGCGATCAGGACCGGATACATGCAAGGCCAGCGGCTCGGCCCCATTGGGCAGCGATTGATCGGCATCATAGCCAGCAACCGGTACCCAGCCTGATGGCCCGTCGCCCTCGACCAAGGGTGCCCTCAGATCATCCGCAAGCGCAGCGCCCAATGCCTTTTCATAACCCGGAGCCACACGCAGCATGTCGAGCACCTGCCCGCCTTCTGCGGTATCCCGTTCAACCAGCTTGGCCAGAGCTGTGGTTTCGGCGCGGATCGCACCCAGCTCACCTTCAGCTTCGGATCTTTTCGCACGGGCCTCGGCCTCGCGGCCCTGGGTTTCATTGCGTAACTCGTCAGCGGCGGCCAGTGCCTCTTCGGCGGCTTCAGAGGCCTCGCGAGCCTCTTCTTCACCCTCTTGCGCGGCCTCAAATGCCTCGGCGGCGCGGGTCAGGGCTGTTTTCGCCTCATCCACCGCTGCGCGGGCCTTTTCCTCTTCACCTTCCGACCTGGCCAGCGTTTTGCGGCTGTCGTCGACCAATCGCTGGCCGGACTGGTGGCGCGCAACCAGACGCGCCATATCCTCAGTCTCTTGTGACAAGTGGTCTTCGCGGTCTTGCAGGACAGAGGCCGCTTCGCGCGCGACCTCGGCGGCCTCGGCGACTTTTTCGTCGTGGCCATCGGCAGCTTTGGCCAATTCACGAGCTTCCCATTCCAGCCGTTCGATCATCTGCCCCGCATCGCGGTTCAGCCCGGCCTCGCGCTCGATATCGTTACCAAGCTGCTGAATGCGATTAGTCAATGTCTCAATCGTCTGACGGGCGCGGGTTTCCTGATCTGACAACTGATCCCGCTGCACCTGCTGGCGCTGCAGGACGGCGGCGGCAATGGCCTCTTCTTCGCGCAGGGGTGGCAGGGTTTCTTCGATTTCCGCCCGACTTGCGACGGCAGAGCGTGCATCAGCTTCGGCGCGCGACGCCTCGGTCAGGCGTTCGCGCAGCTTTTCCTCGGCCTGCTGGCGGGCCATGTCGGCCTCTTTCCAGCGACGATAGAGCAACATGCCTTCGGCTTGGCGCAGCTGCTCTCCGATTTCGCGATAGCGGGCGGCCTGACGCGCCTGACGGGCCAGCTGCGCCAGCTGTCCGCCCAGTTGTTCCAGCACGTCATCCACACGGGTCAGGTTGGCCTCGGTACCCTTCAGCTTCAACTCGGCCTCGTGTCGGCGCTGATAGAGGCCCGAAATTCCGGCCGCCTCTTCCAGAATGCGGCGGCGAGAGCGGGGTTTGGCGTTAATCAGTTCGGCAATGCGGTTCTGTCCGACCAGCGCCGGAGAATGCGCACCCGTTGAGGCGTCGGCGAACAACATCTGCACATCACGCGCCCGCACATCCTTGCCATTGGTCTTATAGGCGCTGCCGACATCTCGGGTGATGCGGCGGACAATCTCAAGCTGGTCGCTGTCATTGAAACCCGAGGGCGCGAGCCGCTCGGAGTTGTCCATGGTCAGCACAACTTCGGCAAAATTGCGGGCCGGCCGCGTGGCGGCCCCGGCGAAAATCACATCTTCCATCGCGCCACCGCGCATGGATTTGGGTCGGTTTTCCCCCATCACCCAACGCAGAGCTTCCAGCAGATTGGATTTGCCACAACCATTAGGGCCCACAACACCGGTCAACCCATCCGCGATAATCAGATCGGTCGGATCAACAAAGCTTTTGAAGCCGGTGAGTTTGAGTTTGCTAAAGCGCAAAGGCAATGGGTCCCGTGATTCCTATACCTTCGAAGTCTGCGCAACGGATTGGGGGTGAGTCAACGGAGTCGCGCAGGATATGGGATATATGGCCCACTTATCCACAACATCTTGCCTAAATCCGCAAGAAAAAGCGCGATTCAGTAGGCTGTACACTCAAAGACCTGATAGCCGTCGCCGTTACCAAGGTCTTGAAACAGCCCGGTATCAATGCATTCGTAATTCGGGACTGAAACCGCCGTCAGCAGCAACCGCTTGCCCATGGCGCGGTCACAACCCAAAACGCCAACGGTCACGGCCGCGTCGCCCAGGACATCCAGTATCGGGCATCCCGAGACCTGAGCCATCGCCATGGCCGCTCGTTCGCGGATCGGGCCAAGACGCGGAGCGTATTGCGAATTAACCCGAACGGCTTCGGCCAGATCTCCGCGCACGCGAACATCAAATACGCTGCCATTCACAGCGATACGCGTCACCTGAACATCGCGAAAGTGAGGGGTCCCGGCCGAACATGCTGCCAGCATCAGAAAAGACAAAATCCGGATCATATCCGCATCATTGCCAAAACTGGTTAACAGAACCTTTCCTTCGCTCAGGCCCTAAGTACTGTTCCCAAGCGGCGAATACCTTCGCGGATCGTATCCTCATCCGAGTTCGAGAAACTCAACCGGATCGTATTGGCGCCCGAACCATCTGCGAAAAAGGCCCGACCCGGCACAAAGGCCAGTTTCACTGTGTCGAGCGCACGGGCCAGCAGGTCTGCCCCGTTCATACCGGCAGGCAGAGTCACCCAGATGAACATGCCCCCGTGCGGATGCGTCCACTGAACACCATCGGGCATGTTCTGTTGCAGCGCCTCCAGCATCGCATCACGCCTGGCACCATAGGCCTGCCGCAACAGTGGGATGTGTGTGTCAAAATGCGTGCGCGCAACCTGCTCAACCGCCATCTGGTTCAATGTGGGCGAATGCAAATCCGCCGCCTGCTTGACCAACACCAGTTGCGAGATGACAGGCTTGGCAGCCACCACCCAACCAACGCGCAAACCCGGAGACAGCGTTTTCGAGAAGCTGCCGCAATAGATCGTACGGCAGGCCTCGATCGACCCTTTTCGCGCCTGTTCCAACGCCAGGACCGGAGGGATCGCGTCACCCTCATAGCGCAGAGCCTGATAGGCGCCGTCCTCGATCACCGCGATATTCAGATCATCGGCAAGATCCAGCAGGTATTCTCGACCACGCAGGTCAACGGTTTCACCGGTTGGATTTGCGAAATCAGGCGACAGATAAGCGAATTTGACCGCGCCCTCGCCTGCGGCTTCGGAATATTCGGCGGCACCTCTATTGCCATTAAGCATGAGACGGTCGAACCGGGGCTCATAGGCATCAAAGGCGTTGATCGCCCCCAGATAGGTCGGCCAGCCGATCAACGCAGTATCCCCTGGCGACAAATAGAGCTTGCCCAGATAATCCAAGGCCTGTTGCGATCCCGAGGTGATCAGGATGTTATCGACACTACAATCGACGCCGATCTCGCGCATATGCTGCACAAGCCATTCGCGCAATGGACCATAGCCCTCGCTGACTGAATATTGCAGCGCCTGCGGCCCAGCATTCAAAGCGGCCTGACAAGCTTGGGCAAAGGCCTCGGTGGGAAACAGGTTTGGGTCTGGGATGCCGCCCGCGAACGAGATGATTCCCGGCTGATCAAGAAGTTTCAACAACTCGCGGATTTCCGATGCTTTCATCCGGGACGCCCGCGTTGCAAATAGTTTCTGGGTCATCCTTGGCCTCCTCCTGCCCTGTTGCGACCTACTCTAGGGGCAATTTCTTTAATGTCAACATTGCTGACCTAAATTCAACTCCACCCCCCTGCTTGAACCAGGCCCGGATACGTGGTCATATGAATTGACCAATTTCGAAAACGCGCCGCCATGCCCTTCCAAAAGATCCAAACTGAAAAGCTGTCCATTGCGGTGGTCAAACAAATCGAGTTGCTGATTCTGCGCGGGATCCTGCGCCCCGGAGAACGTTTGCCTGCAGAACGGGAACTGGCCGACCGTCTGGGCGTTTCACGCCCCTCACTACGCGAAGCGATTTCTGATCTTCAGCATCAGGGTTTGCTGACAGCCAAGGCGGGGTCAGGAATCTATGTTGCCGAAGTCTTAGGCTCAGCTTTTTCACCGGCTCTGATCCGGTTGTTCAGCAGCCATGACGAGGCGGTTTTCGACTATCTGTCCTTCCGTCGGGACATGGAAGGGCTTGCAGCAGAACGCGCGGCAAGACTGGGGTCGGAAAGCGACCTGAAGGTCGTACAGGCGATCTTTGACAAGATGGAAGCCGCCCATGCCCGCAATGCGGCCGAGGAAGAGGCCCATCTGGATGCGCAGTTCCACATGGCCATCATTGAAGCCAGTCACAACGTGGTCATGCTGCATATGATGCGGTCGATGTTCGACCTGCTACGACAGGGTGTCTTCTACAATCGGCAGATGATGTTCCGGCAGCGTACGACGCGAGACGCCATTCTGGATCAGCACCGGGAAATCAATTCAGCGCTGCAGGCTCGCGACCCTGAGGCGGCGCGCGTTGCAGTCCAGGAGCATCTGGGCTTTGTTCGCATCTGCATGGAAGACCACCAGAAAGCCCTGCGGAACGAAGCCATTGCGCAGCAGCGCCTGGACCATGAGACAGGACAGCACTGATGTTCATTGGGCACCTACCAGGTGCGTATCTGGTCTTTCGCACTGCGACGCCCGGATTGGATAAAGCTGCGTTTGCCGCTGCGATGATTGGTTCCATCGCCCCGGATATCGATTTGCTGTGGTTCTATTTCGTAGACAATCGCAGCCACCACCATCACGAATACCTCACACACCGCCCTCTGCTCTGGCTCGGCATCCTGACGCTCGGCCTGCTGCTGCGGCTAAGATTCCCGCGCGCAGGTCTCATTACTGCAGCCTTCGGCGCCGGGGGTCTGGTGCATATGACCTTGGATTCGATCGTTGGCGAAGTGGCATGGGCTTGGCCAATTTCCGAATTCACCCACCCGCTGGTGGTTGTTCAGGCCACGCATTCTCATTGGATTTTATCTTTTCTAAGCCATTGGACCTTCAAGATCGAAATCGCAATCACTCTCCTGGCGGCCTATGTGTGGTGGACCAGCAGGCGCAAGAAACAGCAGGGCCTTGAGGGTTAAATTCCGTTCAGCCGCCGCTTAAGACTGTGAACCCACAAATTTGGCCGTTTCATTGCCTTCGGGTCCTGACTGGACAGCGACGGAAACAACCCTTCAGCTTCGGTCCGAGAGCGCAATTCCAACGGCGTGTCCAATATCGCCCCGATCAGGTCATCCGACCGGCTCTGCGCCTGACGCTCGACCTCAATCGCCTGAAGCATTTCCGCATGGTAAGCCTCAGCCGCTTCGGACCGCTGGCCCTTGCGGAACCGGAAAGCCCCAACCTGAGCATGCACGGGCACCAAATCGGTATGTCGCGAAAACCGCAGCCATAACTCTCCGTCGACGGCAAGCTTGAGGTTCTCGTTCAGTTGGCCCCCGACCTGATCCCATAGGTCACGCCGCCAATAGGTCGATTCCTGCTGAACCCACTGATAATCCCCGGCAAGCAGTCTTACCCGTGAAACAGGCTTTGGGCGCCGTACAGTCAGGACATTGTCTTCCTCGTCAATGCACGTGACCCGCCCGGTCATCCAATTCATGTTTTTGTTCAACGCAAACAGCGATCCTACCGTGGCAAGGCCGCCGGGAATAAGAACATCGTCCGAATTGATCCAACCCATTACGTCGCCCGTGGCCACTGCAAAGCCTTTGTTTACAGCGTTGGCCTGCCCGGTATCCGGGCCCGAGATGATATGTGAAAACGCATCGCGGTACTTTTCGACCACCTCCATCGAACCATCGGTGCTACCGCCGTCCGACAGGATCAGGTCCAGCTTGGGATATTCCTGCTCGAGCACAGAGAGGATTGTCCGTTCGATGAAATCGACGCAGTTCAGGTTGGGAATAACGACACTGATCGTCGGCAATTCGGTCATAAAGGGCTCTTATCCAGTCCGGTTTCGGCATATGCCGTCGCACGGGCGCAAAATTTGGTTGGAGTGTTTCCGAATATGTAACGCAGACAATCGGTCCCCGGTCAAATCGGGAAGCGGGGCGCGAGATTCGCAGCCCAATGTCCGGACCCGGCAGATGTGCTGCCGGGCCGGAATTGTCTTAGTGAAGCTTTTCGTTCACATCCGCAATGGATGCGTCGATCAGCTTGTTGGCCTGCGTGGCGGTCATCTGCTTGGCCAGCACAGCATTGGCTGCAGAAATAGCAACGGTGATAGCCTGATCGCGGACTTCCTTGACAGCCGACGCTTCAGCCGAAGCGATCTGGTCCTGCGCGGTCGCCAGACGGCGCGCGATGGATTTCTCCAGATCGACCTTGGCTTGCTCAGCTGCCAGAACCGCATCTTCCTTTGCGGCGGCCACGATGGCATCCGCCTGACCCTGAACCTCGCGTTGCTTGCGCTCGTACGAGGCAAGCAGGCTGCGCGCTTCTTCATGCAGGGCGCGAGCTTCGTCCAGTTCGGACTTGATGCCTTCGGCACGCTTATCCAGCGCTCCACCAATCATGCCCGGGACCTTGAAGTAGAACAGGACTGCGATGAAAACGATGAAGCCCAGCAGAACCACAAAGTCGGTGTTGCCAAGCGAGAAAAACGGGCCACTTGCGGCCAGCGCGGGGCTGGCGGCAGCAAATGTCAGGATAAGGGCAAGAGTGTTCCGCATGTCACTTATCCTTTTGTCTGCGCGTCAACCGCACCGTTGATGGTTTTGGCATCAGCCTCGCCACCCAGAGCGGTAACTAGTTCTACTGCCGTATCCTTGGCAACGATTTGAATGCTTTCCAGCGCACCTGCACGGATGTCGGCAATAGCCTTTTCCGATTCAGCCGCTTTTGCAGCGATTTCAGCATCTGCCTTGGCAATCGCGTCATCCAGACCAGACTGGATTTCGGCGCGTGCTTCGGCAGCGATACGCTGTGCCTCAGAACGGGCATCGGCCAGCGCCTTGTTATAGGCCTCTTCAGCCTCGACCGCTTTGGCCTTTAGATCTTCGGCCGCAGCCAGGTCATTTGTAATGGTCCCCTGACGTTCCGCCAGGATTGCCGCGATGCGGGGCAGAGCCACGCGGGACAGGACCAGAAAGATGACGACCAGCGTGATGACCAGCCAGAAGATCTGGTTGGGGAACCAATCGAAGCAAAGCTGAGGCATACCAATCGCCGACCCATGAGAGTCAACGCAGGTGCCAGCCACCTCTTCGTATACGGGTTCTGTCGCCATGATGTCCTCCGTCGGAACGTTGTCTTTACAACAGGCGGGCCGCTATGGCTTGGGCCCACCTGCGCGTAAGGATCAGGTTCCGCAGATTAGACGGCGAACATCAGCAGCAGCGAAACTAGGAATGCAAAGATCCCCAGGGCTTCTGCAAATGCGATACCGATGAACAGGGTTGCGGTCTGCGAAGCAGCCGCCGAAGGGTTGCGCAGAGCGCCAGCCAGGAAGTTGCCTGCTACGTTGCCCACCCCGATTGCGGCTGCGCCGGAACCGATTGCTGCCAGGCCTGCGCCGATGTGTGCGAGATCGCCTTCCATGATGTTTCTCCTTACGAATTGGAAGTTTCGATGTTTGGGTATCGGACCTTAGTGCGACGGATGCAGTGCATCCTTGAGATATACACAGGTCAGAATGGTGAATACGTAGGCCTGGATGAAGGCCACCAGGACCTCAAGACCATACATTGCGGTGATCGCCAGAACGGACACGGGCGAGATCACGGCAATCGCGGCGAAGCCTGCGAAAACCTTGATAACCGCGTGGCCTGCCATGACGTTACCGGCAAGACGAATAGAGTGGCTGACCGGGCGCACGAAATACGAGATCAGCTCGATGATCGCCAGGATCGGGCGCAGCGCCAGCGGCGCGCTGGAGACCCAGAACAGGCCCAGGAACCCGGCGCCGTTCTTGACAAAACCCAGAATGGTCACAGTCAGGAACACGGCCAGCGCCAGTGGGATGGTCACGGCGAAATGCGATGTGGTTGTGAACGAGGTCGGGATCAGACCCAGGAAGTTCGCGGTCACGATGAACATGAACAGGGTCATGACATAAGGGAAGTATTTGACGCCATCCTTGCCGCAGATGTCTTCAAGCATCTTGTAGATAAAGCCATAGGCCAGTTCGGCCACCGACTGCATGCGCGTCGGAACAATGGCGCGCTTGGACGTGCTGAGCACCAGCAGGCCGATCACGGCGAGAATTGCGAAAAACAGCCACAGAGTGACGTTAGTGGGCGTGTACCAAGCAATCGCACCGTCGCCAAAAAGCGGTTTGACGATGAACTGATCCATCGGATGGAAAACCAGGCTGCTGCCTTCTGCTGCGGTGGTCTCGGTTGCCACGTTCAGTCCCTCTCGTCTTCGTCGGCCTTGTCGGCCATCTGTTTCTCTTGCGCCTGTTGTGCGCTGCGGAGCATAACCTTTACCCCGGCGACCAGACCCAGCAATGTGAACAGCACCAGAAAGATCGGGATTGTCCCGAACAGGCTGTCCAGCCCGTATCCGATGCCAAATCCGATCCCCAGACCGGATACCATTTCGATGACCATCCGCCAGGCAAGCTCGCCTCCCGAATAATCGGCGTCCGCACGGGCCTCAGGCTTTGACTTGGCCTTTTTCGCCGCCGTGATCTTAGCCTCAAGCTGCGCCATACGCTGCTTTTGGTCATCATCAGTCACGGGCGTTTCCCTCGTACAGTCTTGGGCACGGTGCTAAGGGGCGGAGAGCGCAGAGTCAACGGCGTTGGCAGCTCGAATTGCCGCACTTTACTCTATTGTTTTTAAAGGTATTTATTCTGAGTCAGCATAGGCGTGATCAGCCCGAACCACAGGAAGCGGGTACAAAGGTACGGAATCCGCATATTCAACCTTTTGGTTGATCTTTGCCCGACACCCCCTGCCAGATACGTCTGATCACGCGCCCGTCGATCAGCAGCAGACCGGCGAAGATCGCTGCCATTCCCAGTAGATGCTCGGGCCGCAGGGTTTCCCCCAGCACCCATGTTCCAAGCACCAGCGCTGAAACAGGCGCAATCAATGTCACTGTCGAGATATTGGTCGGGCCAACTTTGGGCAGCAGCCAGTAGAACGCGATAAAGGCGGCGGATGTCAGCACAAACCCAATCATCGCCAGCGAGGCCCAAGTCTCGGCCCGGGTTATATGGGGTAGTCCTTCTTGCCAAAGCGCCAAGGGCGTGATGGCCAGCGTAGCACCCGTCAATGCAAGGGCGGTCAGAACCACAGGCTGCATATCCCGGAAGGCCCGCGCGATGTTGACTGAGAACGCATAGCAGATCGGTGCGCAAAGTGTCAGAAGGATCGCCCAAAATTCGGACGACGCGCCACCGCCCAGTACAGGCAGGGACAGCGCAACGATACCGGTGAAGCCGCAAACCACGCCCAGAGACTTTAACAGGGTGGCACGTTCACTTCCGGGCCAGAAATGCGAAACAATGACGGCAAAGGCCGGTGTCGTTGCATTGACGATCCCTGCCACACCCGAAGCGATATGCTGTTGCCCAAGCGCATAGAAGGCAAAGGGCGCGGCATAGCTGAGCGCACCAAATCCCAACAACCCAAACGCACGTGCCAGTGTCAGATTGACTGGCAATCGCGCCCCGATCACATAGACCCAGCACCCCAGCGCCCCAAATGCAACCCGTCCCATCGACACCGAAAGCGGCCCAAGTTCCCGCAGCAAAATGGCATTAAACATGAAGGACATGCCCCAGCCGATGCCAAGAATACAAATCACCAGCCAGTATTTTAGTGACATCCCAACCCCCGAAACACATGCCGGGGCACAGTGACCTCATACCGAAAATTGTCAAACCGGTTCTTGCGCTTTAGGAAAGGAGTATGTCCAACGATCTCGATACCGTTTTTGCGGCCCTTGCCGACCCCACACGCCGCGCCATCCTTGCGATGCTGCTGGAGGATGACATGGCTGTGACGGATGTCGCCGAACCGTTCGAGATGTCGCTTGCCGCGATTTCAAAACACCTGGTGATCCTGACCAGAGCCGGTCTGATCAGCCAAGAAAAGCGCGGACGGGTGAAGTGGTGCAAGCTGGAGCCTGACGCGCTGCGATCCGCATCCGTCTGGATGCAAGGGTTCGGGCAGTTCGAGCCGGTCAATCTGGACGCGTTCGAACGATTTCTTGAGGTTGAACTGCCCGCAGCCGAGGAATGATCCGCCTACCTGACTACAAAAACAGAGACACTGGCATGTTTCGCCAGATACCCCGCATGGCTCGAGAATATATAGTCGGTAATACGCGGCGCATGGGTGCCGACGACGATAAGGTCAGCTTCGATTTCTTCGGCAGTTCGTGTCAGGTCACCGTCAACTTCGGCGGCGACATCAACCGAATGGATATTGCGATACGCCACTTCGGTCCCGCTGCTTTCAGCCAACTGTTTGGCAAAATCACGTAGGTTCTTGTCAATCGCAGCATCTGACTGAACAGGGTCACCCGGTTGGGTGCCGGTGACACTGACCAAAGTAATCTTGGCCCCCTGCCATTCGGCTATAGCTGCTGCAACTTTGGCGGCCTTGCGCACCTCGGGTGGCAGATGAAGATCAACCGGGATCATGATATGACTGTACATGGGACGTTCCTCCTTGGCCTGAAGCATAGAGAAACCAGAGGGTGCCAGGCCTTGATCTGCCTCAACACCCTCGCCCGCTTGGTCAAACATTGAAACGGGCTAGCCTTCCTGACTGTATTCAACACCGGTCACGACCCCCGAAGGGTCCGCCCGACACAACCACGGGGCCTGGGCCCCGGTAACGGAAACCGTCGTGACCGACCCGCCCGGTTCGGTATCGGTGGACAATGCCCGAACATCCCCGGGCCGCGTTCCGGTTTCGGCTGCGACCAGCGCCTCGCAACTGGCTTGTAAATCCGTTTCAGATGACCCGGCACAGGCGCCGCAAACCACCAATATCATTATGGAAAGAACTGGTTTCATGTCGTCCCCTTGGACGTTTCATATTCTGGTCTAGGGCCAAGCCTGACACAATTTGGTCGTTTCACAAGTTCAATCGGCTTGCGGCAAAGGACGCGCGGGTTTGCCCTCCTCGGATTTCAGCAGCAAAACCAGGGCCAGGATCGTCAGACCGGCACCAAAATAGACGACAGGGCCAACCGCCTGCTGCCCCAGAGAGATTTCCCACAGAATGACCCAACTGGGAACCAGATAAGTATAAGCCATCACCTTTGCCGATGGCAGGCGCAGCGTTGAATACTGAACCAGCACGAAACTGGCCGCGGTTGCAAAGACCGAAACATAAATCAAACCCACCCAGACTATCGCTGGCAGGTTCGCCCAGTCGGTAGCACGGATCTCGGACCACCCGTAGATCGTCAGCATTAGGCATCCCGCCAGAAGCGTACCAAAGGTAAACACCACTGCAGGCTCTCCACGGTTCAGCTTGCGTACAAGGGGGGTATACAAAGCATGCGCGACACAGCCCCAGAAATAGATGATTTCCCCCTGCCCGATATCGAACGCCCGCACGGCTTGCCAATCGGCGCGAAAGATCACCCACAGCGCCCCGACTGCCCCAAGGGTCAGTGCAAGCGCCATCCTTGGTGTGGTGATCTGGCGCAACAAGATCCAACCGGCGAATGCGGTCATAACCGGAGTCAGCGTAAAGACCGCTGCCGCGTTGACAGGCGGTGCAGTTTTCAACCCGTAGAACATCAACACGAAATAGGCCGCGAATACTCCGCCCAGAACCAAATAGCGCCACGGGGCTTGTGCCGCGCTGCGCGGCAGGCCGGTGGTCATAAGGGCGGCACCCCCAATCACCACGGATGCGATGCCGAACCGGGCCGCGGTAATGGCTTCGGGCGCGATCTGATTGGCGATCAGTGACCCCAGCGAGAAACTCCCTGCAACCAGGGCCGAAAAAATCAGCATGGCCAGATGGCCACGCGCCTGTTGACTCATTTTGCCCAGCTCTTGGATTGCTCTTTCAGATAGGTCAGAAAGGCCTGCACCTTGGTCGTGCGATGCAGATCCACATGGGTAACAAGCCACAGATCACCAAACCATTCCGGCATCGGGTCGATCACTTCGACCAGGTTCGGATCTCCTGCAGCTGACCAACGTGGCATAAAACCGATACCCGCGCCGGACAGGACCGCCTCGCGGATACAGAAGTTGTTGGTACAACGGAAGGTGATGCGCTCGGCTGGCACGGTCTGGCGCAACCAGCGGGAAAACGGCGCTCGGCTGTTTTCGTCATCGGTACTGATGAAAGAATGATCTGCAAAGTCATCGAGACTGCCAGGCTTGCCGTGCAGCGCGACATAATCGGTGCTGGCGTATAACCCGACCTCTTGCTTCATAAAGGACTGAACCACGTTGTCGGGCTGATCAGGCGCTGACCCGGCACGGATCGCCACGTGCGCTTCGCCATATTCCAGACGAAACAGCCGATCACCGGTCAGATACCGGACGATCAGTTCCGGGTGCCGTCGCTGAAACTCGGCAAGAACCGGCACCACCAGAGATGCCAGAGAGGACAGCGACGTCACGACCAACTCGCCCGACACGTCATCACCCCGACCCTTCATCCGGCCGATCAGTTGATTGAACTGATCCTCAGTCGCCTGTGCCACACGCAACAGGTCCTCTCCGGCTTCGGTCGGTGTATAGCCGCGCGCATGGCGCTGGAACAGCTTGACCGCCAGCCGGGCCTCAATTGCATCAATGTGGCGAATGACGGTGGCATGATGCACACCCAGCACCTCGGCCGCGCCACTGACCGTTCCCATACGCGCCACCTGATAGGCGGTTCTTACCTCGTCCCAGTTGTCCACTGCGGTTTTCCATTGTGCAAATTCTAACAGACCCTGTTGACTTACCAGAGTTTTGTTCGCTCGCGCAACGCTCATATCGGGCCAAGACACATCCTGCACACCAAAGGAAATTGAACCATGACTAAAACTATCCTGCATATCGACGCATCGGCCCGCCGCGAAGGCTCGACCACTCGTGACCTGTCGGCACGCATCGTCAATCACTTGGGCGCTGACCGCATAATTCGCCGTGACCTTGCCACACCTCTACCGCTGCTGACCGAAGCCTGGGTCAGCGCAAATTTCACCCCTGCCGATCAGCGCAGTGCCATGCAACAGGACCAGTTATCCCTGTCTGACGAGCTGGTAACTGAACTGCAGCAGGCCGATACGCTTGTCATAGGCCTGCCGATCTACAATTTCTCGGTGCCCGCGGCGTTCAAAGCCTGGATCGACCTGATTGCCCGCGTCGGAGTGACTTTTTCGTATTCCGAAAGCGGTCCAAAAGGCCTGTTGGATGGAAAGCGCGCGGTTTTAGCCGTGGCGTCGGGTGGCACAGCTGTCGGGTCTGATGTCGATTTTGCCACCACCTATGCCAAGCATGTACTTGGCTTTATCGGTATCCATGACGTCGAAATCGTCGCCGCCGACCAGTTGGCGCTGGATGCCGAAGGTTCTCTCAGCAATGCACGAAATGCGGTTTCGCAACTGGCAGCCTGATTGACCTTCACCTCAGAAAACGTCCAGTCTGTCCTGGATACCAAATGGGCAGACTGGACGCACGCAATGAAAAAGATCGGCATTCTGGGCGGCGTGGGCTGGGCCTCGACCGTTGATTATTACCGGGCGATTGCCGAAGGCGCGGGGCGGTTTTTCGCCCAGCGCGGACATGGATCCCCTCTGCCCATCCCACCCATGACCATCGAGTCCGTGACCCAGGCTAAAACCCGCGCCCTACGCGGCGTCGCGGGCGATGAGGCCAGTTGGACCGGATTTGATGCTGTATTTCGGGAAGCTTTGTTAACTCTTGAAGCCGCTGGCTGTGACTTTGGGATTATCGCCTCGAACACACCCCACGCGCGGCTGCATGCAATCCGACAGGGCGTTACGATGCCCATTCTCAGCATCTTCGATGCAACCGCCGAGGTTACGGCCTCGACAGAGGCCACGCGCGCGCTGGTTCTGGGCACCACGGTAACGATGCAGGCGACGCACTATGCCAACAAACTGGGCGAGATTGGCATCAGCGCAAACGCCCGCCTGCCCGAAGGCGAAATTGCAAAGATGCAAGCGATGATCGACGGTGATTTCTACGGCGGCGCGTCAGAAAGCGCCCGTGTGCGCCTGCTGGCCTTTTGTAACCGGCATGCCGAACACGGAACCGCAATCCTTCTGGCCTGTACGGAACTGCCGCTGGCCTTTCCCGATCATCTGGACGACCCTGTGTTCGAGGCTGACGGGCATCTGTTCATCAACCCGTCCGCTGCACATGTGGCCGCGGCCCTGGAGGAGGCGTTAGTGCCCTGATCAGGGCAGCCAGTTCACCGCGCATGTAATCCGATCGAAGAAGGCCATCAAATCAGCGCGCGATATGGCAACTGTGCGGTCGTTGACCAAGGGATGCATGTTGATCACATCGGCCTGTTGTGCGGCAGCATCCATGTAAAAGCGTACATCATTCTGCACCCCGTTGATCATCGCCAGCGGGCTGACAGCCCCAGGGCGGATGCCGAGGTTTTGCAACAGCCGATCCGCCGAGCCAAAGGACAGGCTGCCGACACCCAGCTCGGCGCCCAGCGCCTTGAGGTCGATGTCGCGGCTCTGTTCCAGCGTCACCAGATAGTTCCGCTTTTTCTTATCGCGCAGATAGAGGTTCTTGAGGCGCAGGGTACGCTCACCCGGCACAAGAAACTGATCTTCGACGCCTTTCGCATCCTCAACCGTGCGCAGCGGGATGTGGGTATGCAGCCTATAGGTCAGGCCCCACGCATCCAGCTGCGCCAACAGCCCATCGGAACTGAGCGGCAATGTGTCTTGAAAAGCGGATGATGCGTCCATGGGAACCTCCTGTCTGCCTCGCTCATCGCCCAACACGGGCACGATTTCAAGCCGAGACAAACCGCAAAACGGGTGCTAGCGTGCCGCCATGAAAGTGACGCGCAATTCCTCTAACCAGTTGATCCTTTCCGATACCCCTTGGTTTATCGGCATCATGCTGGTCTTCTTCATTCTGGCATTTGTCGGCGCAGGCCTGTTCTTGGCCAGCGAAGGCGGTGAGGGCATCTTGTTCGGCATCTTCTTTGCACTGTTCGGCGGTGGAATGGGCTTTGGAGCATTCTGCGCCTTTGTCCGTCGTGTTCAGGTCATCCTGGACCGAAAGGAAGACCGCATAATGATCCGCAGGCAGTCGGTTTTTGGCTATGATACTGTCGAGCATGTGCTTTCAAACCTATCCCATGCGGAGATCGAAAGCACGATATCTAGAAGCGACAAGGGGTCATCCACCCTCTATCGCCCTGTGCTAATATTGGACAAGGGGATGAGCGCGGGACGTCATCCTATCGTCGAAGCGTTCTCGAACGGTCGTGGTGCGCATCGGCTGGTTGATGCGGTCAATAACTGGCTTCCCGCGCACAAGGTTGACACCGCTAGCCGTTCAGCTTAAATCCCACCGCAACATCCGGAAGCCTCAGATCTTCCGGTCCCTTGAGTCGTTCAGGGATCGCCCCCCACCAGCGAGTTTCGCCCGTGGGGGCAATTGTGTATTTAACCGGTGTTTCTTATCTGAGAAGCGCCACCAGATAACCGGCTAAGGAGGCCGCAGGCATGTTTGAAAATCTATCCGAACGCCTCTCTGGCGTCTTTGACCGGCTGACCAAACAGGGTGCGCTGTCTGAAGAGGACGTCAAGACCGCCCTGCGCGAAGTACGGGTTGCCTTGCTTGAGGCTGACGTCTCGCTGCCGGTCGCGCGGGAATTCGTAAAGAAGGTGCAGGACCAAGCCACCGGACAAGCGGTGACCAAGTCGATCACCCCCGGCCAGCAGGTCGTCAAGATCGTGCATGACACGCTGGTTGACGTGCTGCGCGGTGAGCAAGACCCCGGTGCGCTCAAGATCGACAACCCGCCTGCCCCGATCCTGATGGTCGGTTTGCAGGGTTCGGGTAAGACGACAACCACCGGTAAGCTGGCCAAACGCCTGAAAGAGAAAGAGGGCAAGAAGGTCCTGATGGCCTCGCTGGATGTTTATCGCCCGGCGGCGATGGATCAGCTGGCCGTTCTGGGCACGCAGGTCGGCGTCGATACGCTGCCGATTGTTCCCGGCCAGAAGCCCGTCGACATCGCCAAACGCGCCAAGCAGCAAGCGACGCTGGGTGGTTATGACGTCTATATGCTCGATACCGCGGGCCGTCTGCACATCGACGAAGTGCTGATGAACGAGGTCGAGCAGGTTCGCAACGCGGTCGACCCGCGCGAAACCCTGCTGGTCGTCGACGGTCTGACCGGTCAGGTCGCCGTTGAGGTCGCCGAGGAATTTGAAGCCAAGGTCGGTATCTCGGGCGTGGTTCTGACCCGGATGGATGGTGACGGGCGCGGTGGCGCGGCGTTGTCGATGCGCGCGGTCACCGGCAAACCGATCCGCTTTGTGGGCTTGGGCGAAAAGATGGACGCGCTTGAGACGTTCGAGCCGGACCGGATTGCAGGACGTATTCTGGGAATGGGCGACATCGTTGCCCTGGTCGAAAAGGCCCAGGAAACGATGGAGATCGAACAGACCGAGCGCATGATGAAGCGTATGGTCAAAGGTCAGTTCAACATGAACGACCTGAAGATGCAGCTGGAACAGATGATCCAGATGGGCGGCATGCAAGGCATGATGGGCATGATGCCCGGCATGGGCAAGATGGCCAAACAGGTCGAAGAATCGGGCATGGATGACAAGGTGCTCAAGCGCCAGATCGCCTTGATCCAATCCATGACCAAGCGTGAACGCGCCAACCCGCAACTGCTGCAAGCCAGCCGCAAGAAACGTATCGCGGCGGGTTCGGGTATGGAGGTCAGCGACCTCAACAAGCTGCTCAAGATGCACCGGCAGATGTCGGACATGATGAAGAAGATGGGCAAGATGGGCAAAGGCAAGATGCTGAAACAGGCCATGAAGGGCATGTTTGGTAAAGGCGGCCCCTCGCCAGAAGACATGGCGGCAGGCATGGACCCCAAGGCGCTGGAGCAGGCGGCCAAAGCGATGGGTGGCAAGATGCCCGGAATGGGCGGAGGCATGGCCCTGCCTCCGGGCCTCAGCGGATTTGGCAAAAAGAAGTAAATGACCGCCGCTGCACCTCATATCCCCCGGCTTGAAACCGAACGCCTGATCCTGCGCGCCCCGTGCGAGGACGATTTCAGCGCGCTGGAAGCATTCTTTGCCAGCGACGCATCGAAATTCGTCGGCGGTCCCAAACGTGCGGATGAGACATGGCGGACACTTGCCCTACTGCTGGGTCACTGGACCCTTCGCGGCTATGGGTATTGGGCGGTAGAGGAAAAAGGCGCCGGCAAATACATCGGCCATGTAGGGCTGTGGTTTCCGCATAGCTGGCCTGAGCCGGAAATCGGCTGGACACTGATGAGCAGCGCAACAGGCAAAGGATACGCGACCGAGGCGGCGCTCGCAGCACGGACATATGCCTATGACGTACTGGGCTGGGATACTGCTATTTCTCTGATCGACCCCGACAATCTGGCGAGCAGAGCCGTGGCCGATCGATTGGGTGCGCGGTTTGACAGCATCTATAAACACCCGGCCTATGGCGAGATGCAGGTTTGGCGGCATCCGGCTCCATCAGACCTTGAGAACGGTGGAGTGGAGGCATACGCATGACGACGTTCTCCATCCCGATCATCGAAACTGAACGCCTTGTTCTGCGGGCCCCGCATGCGGATGACTTGCCTGAGTTGACTGCCTTCTATGCATCCGAGCGCAGCCATATGGTTGGCGGTCCGCGGGATCAGGTGGGCAGCTGGAGCTCTCTGGCAACGCGTCTGGGTCACTGGGCGCTGAAAGGCTACGGCCTTTGGCATCTGACCGAGAATTCCAGCGGTCGCTTTGTTGGCGCGGTTGGCATCATTGATGTACCTGGCTGGGACGAACCCGAACTCGGCTGGACCCTGATGGACGGGGCGGAAGGCAAAGGTCTGGCTTTCGAGGCAGCCCTTGCAGCTCGCGACTATGCTGCGCGCCAACAGGGTTTGAATGGCGTCATCAGCTATATCGCGCATGAAAACACGCGCTCTCGTGCCTTGGCCGAGCGTATGGGGGCCAGCTTCGAGCGCGAAGGCGAAGTGATGGGCAAGCCCTGCCAGGTCTGGCGCCATCCCACGCTCGATTTATCCGAACCTGCTTTGACCACCGAAAGGACCGGCCAATGACCAATCCCGTGACTCAGGCTGCCGCGTTGCTCAAGGACCACCGCGAAAGCATCGATCGCTTGGACGCGATTCTGGTTTACACACTGGGCGAGCGGTTCAAGCACACACAAGCCGTTGGCAAACTGAAAGCGGCACACGACCTTCCCCCGTCCGATCCCACGCGCGAAGCTGCGCAGATCGCACGGTTAGAAGACCTGGCGAAAGAGGCCGATCTTGACCCCGATTTCGCCAAGGCTTTTCTGAATTTCATCATTCAGGAAGTCATCCGACACCATAAGAAACACCAGAATTGACCGGGCCGTTCCCGGCACACGCCATCTAAAGGAGATACCACCATGGCAATGAAAATTCGTCTCGCCCGCGGCGGCTCGAAAAAGCGTCCCTTCTACCGCATCGTGGCTGCCGACAGCCGCATGCCGCGCGACGGCCGTTTCATCGAAAAGCTGGGCACCTACAACCCGCTGCTGCCGAAAGACAACGAAGAGCGCGTTAAAATGGACATGGAGCGCATCCAGTACTGGCTGGACCAGGGCGCCCAGCCCACCGACCGGATCGCCCGCATGCTGGAAGCAGCCGGCGCCAAGGAAAAAGCTGAGCGTAGCAACCCCAACAAGGGTACCCCGGGCAAGAAAGCTCAGGAGCGCGCGGAAGAAAAAGCTGCAAAGGCCGCTGAAGCTGCCGAAGCTGCTGCTGCGCCTGCTGAAGAAGCAGCAGCAGAAGAGTAAGCAGGGCGGCGCGTGCGGGATCAGACCTTTACCGACGATTTTCGCGCGCAGTTCGATCTGTTGTTGCGGCTCCGGCGCGATGTGCGCCGGTTTCGCGACGATGCTGTGGACGAGGCAGTGCTGACGCGCTGCCTCGACGCATTTCGACTGGCGCCGTCTGTTGGGCTCAGCGAGCCTTGGCGTGTGGTCCGAGTCGAAAGTACCGCCGCGCGTGAGGCTGCGCTTAAGAACTTTCAGGCGGCGAATGCCCAGGCCCTAAAGGGATACTCGGGCGACAATGCGCGGCTCTACAGTCAGCTGAAACTGACGGGAATGCAGGAAGCACCGGTGCAGCTGGCCGTGTTCTGCGACGATTCCACCGACAAGGGGCGCGGTTTGGGTGCAGGTTCGATGCCCGAGATGCGGCGCTATTCCGTGGTCTCGGCAGTCACCCTGTTCTGGCTTGCCTTGCGGACCGAAGGGATGGGGTTGGGATGGGTGTCTATTCTGGACCCCGAACGAATGGCGCGTGATCTGAATGTGTCGGATAGCTGGCGGTTGATCGGTTACTTCTGTGTCGGATGGCCAGAAGAGCACTCGGAAACCCCCGAGTTGCAGCAATCTGGCTGGGAATTCCGCGACGACAACCTGCTTGTGGAGGTACGATAGACGTATGTTCGGACTATTACGGCTTCCTATCCTGTTGATGATCGCCTTTATTGTGGGCGTGTTTTTCGAACGCTCGAACCAGCGCGAAGCGTGTGAGGCACGCGGGTTATGGCAAGACGGGCTATGTGTGACGGTGGATGGACCAAATGAATGACCTGATCTGCGTAGGAAGTGTTGCGGGCTCATACGGGGTGCGCGGCGAAGTGCGCCTGAAAAGCTATTGCGCGATCCCTGAGGATATCGAAGCCTATTCGCCGCTGACGGATGAACAGGGCGCGGAACGCTATCCGCTGGTCCTGACTCGTCCGATCAAGAATGGCTTTGCCGCCAGATTGGGCGGAGTTGAAACCAAGGAACAGGCAGATGACCTGAAGGGGCTGCGCCTGTTTGCGCGGCGCGATCAGTTGCCTTCGCTTCCTGATGACGAGTTCTACCACACAGATCTAATCGGGCTTGCGGTCTATGACACAGGGGGCGCGTTGCTGGGTCAGGTTAAATCTGTCCAGAACCACGGTGCGGCGGACCTGTTGGAATTGCACGGGCCGGGCCTGAATTCCACTATTTTGCTACCGTTCACACTCGAGTCGGTTCCAACAGTTGATCTGGAACAGGGCCGCATCGTCGCCGACCCGCCCGAAGGGCTGATCTGATGCGTCGGGTCCTGCTGCATCTGGGCCTGCACAAAACTGGCACAACAGCAGCGCAATCCTTCCTCTATGAAAATCGCGAGCTGATTTGGCCGCATTTTGCGCTGGTCCTACCGTATCGCACCCGCAATTCCGGCCTGTCCCGCGCGGCCACCAACCATTCCGTCTATGGAACAGTGGGAACCCTCTCCGAGTTTGGCAGTCAGCTGCGCGAATTTCTGGACAGCCTGGATTTCGGCGACAAGCGGGGACTGATCCTGAGCGAAGAAAACTTCGCCGGCCTAAGGCCCAGCCGCAATATCGACCAAGGCTATGCTGCGGCCTCCGATCTGGCTGCCTGTCTGGTGGATTCAATTCGCCAGCGATTTTCAGGGCAAGAAGTTGAGATCACGATATACCTGTCTCTGCGCCAGCGCGGAGGCTGGTTGCGCAGCCTGTGGGCACATGATCTGGAACGGATGCGACAGGTTTTTGACTTTGAAACCTTTCGCGACAACCTGGACCACCTGCCCCCGCTGCAAGACACCGTCAGCCGCATCAAGGAAAAGCTGCCTTCCGTCTCTGTTACGACTGAATGGCTGGAAGATTTGCAACTGCGACGGCTTGGACCTGGCGACCCCTTTGCCGAATTTATGGACCTGTCGCGTGACAAGGCCAACCTTCTGGTGCCTCCGACTCAGGTCAATACCCGGCTCCCCGAAGACGTCCTGTCCGAGTTGCTGGAACTGAACCGTTCGCGCCTGGACGAAGCGGCTCTGGTTGCGCAAAAGACTGCCGTGATTGAACGCGCGCAGACAGACCTGATTGGTACATCATGACTGATACGTCCCCGAAATCTCATGGTCGCAAGGCGATCCGTCCTACGCTGAAACCGCGCGAACTGCTTACGCCCACGCCCGATTTGCATGGGGTGTGGAAGGCCAAGATCATCACCTTGTTTCCGTCGGCCTTTCCCGGAGTTCTTGGCGAAAGCCTGACTGGAAAAGCCCTGCAAGAAGGGTTGTGGCAGCTGGAAACCGTTGACCTGCGTCAGTTCGGTGTCGGCAAGCATCGCAATGTGGACGACACCCCGGCCGGGGGCGGAGCGGGGATGGTGTTGCGCTCTGATGTATTGGGCGAAGCAATCGAGCACACGATGACCGAGGCGCAAGGAAACTGGCCTCTGATCTACCTTAGCCCGCGCGGTCGCCGCATGGACCAGCGCATGATGCAGAACCTCGCGCGCTGTGATGGCATGACCCTGCTATGTGGGCGGTTTGAAGGTGTTGATGAACGGGTGCTGGAGCATTACGGCGTCCAAGAGGTCTCGCTGGGGGATTTCGTGATGACCGGAGGCGAGATTGCCGCGCAAGCGCTGATCGACGCCACGGTGCGTCTGATCCCCGGCGTTCTGGGCAATCAGGCCTCGGCCGAAGAAGAGAGTTTTTCGTCGGGCCTGCTGGAGCACCCCCAGTACACCCGCCCGGCCGAATGGAAAGGCCGCCCAATCCCCGAGATTTTGATGTCAGGCCATCATGGTCGCATCGCCGAATGGCGTCACGATATGTCCGAACAGATCACCCGCGAACGGCGACCCGATCTGTGGGAGGCCTATCTGAGTGAACGGGAAGAGACGTCTGACTGACATCCCCCGTGTGACATGAGCCCCGCAGCTGAGCGGTCCCGGTTGCAGAATTATTCGGGGGGGAAAAGCGCGAATGCAGGCTTGATCACTTCGTCGTGGGCGACACCATCGAAACCTATGGGGTGCCCAAAGTCTAAGGGCTACCAGATTTCCAGTGCGCCCAGATTTCCGGTGGCCCGTTGAAGACATTGATATCAACCCTCCCCTGAACACCGGGCACCAGCCCGGTGCCGGTGTATTGCCAGAGCCGCCACACCGCTTTGGGATACACATTTCGCGGATGACCGGCGACCGAACGCAACCAGAACTCAGTCTTGGGCAGCCGCCCGATATTCGTATCACCATAGAAATCCACCGTCGTATAGACGATCGGACGGCGCCCATAGTGGCGTTCGAGGATATCCAGGAACTGTTGAGCCTCGGCCCGGACCGTCGCACCATCGGGGCGCAAGGTGCAGGTCTTAGAATGCGGGGTCCACTCCATGTCCAGCACATGTGGCAGATCCGATCCCTTGGGTACGTTCTGGATGAACCAGCGGGCCTGTTCCCGCGCCGACCGGCAGAAATAGTAGTAATGATATGCCCCCCACGGCACGCCCGCAGCCTGCGCACCTTGCCGATGGCTGGCAAACATGGGGTCGGCGACATCGCCCCCTTCGGTCGCTTTGATAAAGACGAAACTAACGCCGGACTGCTTGGCGGTGCGCCAGTCTATCGCTCCTTGCCAGCGCGATACGTCCAGCCCGTGCACCGGGTAATGCCCCGGATGTCTCCCTTCCCATTCGTGGGGGTCTGCATCTGCAAAGGCTGGGAAGATCACAGAGGGCGGCGTAGCATCTGGAAACGACTGGGCCTCGACCAGTTGCGGCGGCGGGCTGCTGCGACCGCAGGACAGGGTCGCAAAGGCCATGACGGCGAGCATCAATGCGGTGCGCATGATCTAATCCTGTATCAAATGACTGCTCTTATAATTACGTCCAGTTTGCCTGATCAGCCCCGCAAGGCAATGGTTCTGTTTGCGTGCGGCGGAAACCCACCGTTTTCCCCGCCTTGCATGGCGATTTAGGCTTGATCCCTGCCCCCGATGCCCGTAAATGACCGCAATCCGGTGCCGCAACTTCGCGACTCCGGTGTTTTGGTTTGCATCATGTCGTGACGCCCGGCTTTCTTCAGCCACGGCGCGGCGGGCAGGCCAGAGACCAAGTGAACATTCGATCTGACCTCTGGCGGGCTGTACGCAGGACCCGGTGAAGACCAAGAGCTCTCAGGCCGTGCCCAAACTTCGTGGACCAACCACGAGCAGATAGGAGAACCTGCGATGGACCTGATCGCACAGCTTGAGGCGGAACAGATTGCCGCCCTGGGGAAAGACATCCCTGATTTCAAAGCCGGTGACACCATTCGTGTCGGCTTTAAAGTGACCGAAGGGTCGCGCACCCGTGTTCAGAACTACGAAGGCGTCTGCATCGCCCGTAAAGGTGGCAACACCATCGCCGGTGCGTTCACCGTGCGTAAGATTTCCTTTGGTGAAGGCGTGGAGCGTGTGTTCCCGCTGTATTCAACCAATATCGACAGCATCACCGTTGTCCGCCGTGGCCGCGTTCGTCGCGCCAAACTGTATTATCTGCGCACTCGTCGCGGTAAATCCGCACGTATCGCAGAGGTCACCAACTACAAGCCCAAAGCTGGCGCCGAAGCGTAAGGAACGGAAAGATGAAAAAAGACATCCATCCCGATTATCACGTCATCGACGTCAAAATGACCGATGGCACCATAGTTCAGATGAAATCCACCTGGGGCTCCGAAGGCGATCAGCTGGCTCTGGAAATCGACCCCTCCGTGCACCCCGCATGGACCGGTGGCGGCGCGCGTCTGATGGACGCCGGTGGCCGTGTGTCGAAGTTCAAAAAGAAATACGAAGGTCTGGGCTTCTAAGCCTGACCCGTTTCGAATGCGAAAGGCCGCCCTTCTGGGCGGCCTTTTTCGTTTTACCCGAAACCTCTGACACCGCCCTGACAAGAAACGGGTCAGGATCAATCCCTCAGGGTTTCGTCGCGCGTGTCAGATCCGCCGCGCTGTGCACCGGGGGCACAGGGCCGCGCAGCAACATCAACCCCAGCGTCACGCCGATCAGCGCCGCAATCGCCGTCACCATCATGGCGCTGTCAAAAGCGTTGTCCTGCAGGTCGCGCAAAGCCTTTGACAGAGCACTTCCCGACGTCGGATCCATGCCGGCGATCAGTTGCTGGATTTGACTGGGCGTTCCGTGGGTCAGCGCATGAGCCAGATCATCGCGGGGGGCCGAGCCGGCCGGTAACGCGTCGATCACTTCGGTAAGACCCCGACGAGAGGTGATGGCTTCGGCAAGCCCGCAGACCACAGCCCCCAACGTAGCCCCGAAATAGAGGCAGGCATTGATTACACCTGAGCCTTGCCCCACATGCTCATCAGGCAAAAGCCGCAACCCAAGACGCGGTAGCAGCGAGAAACAGATACCAAGACCAATGCCGACGATCATCAACTTCCACCAGATCTGCGCATATTGAGTGGGAACTGTAATCGTGGTCAGCAACAAAAACCCAGCGGCCATTGCGCCCAGCCCGATCACAACAGGCCATTGAAAGCTGTAGGGCGCAAGAAATCGGGGCGCGATGACCGAGATCGCGAACATGCTTAGGCTCAACGGCATAATCGCAAGCCCAGCCCCGACAGACGTGTATCCGAATGTATCAGGCGATTGGACGAATGTGTTGAAGTAGACGAAAAAACCAAACAGCATAAAGCCGGTAAGGAACATCCCCGCTGCCGCCATGAAATAGCGCGGATGAAGGAAATAGCGCAGCTCGACCAACGGATCTTCACTGCGGCGCGAAGCCAGCACAAGGCCGACCATGGCCAGCATGGCCACACCCAACGGCACCAGCGTCAACGGTGCCTGCCATCCTCCACTTTCCCCATTGCTCAGGGCAAATGACAGCGGCCCCAGAAACAGCACAAGAGCCACAGCGCCGAGATAATCGAACCGGGCACCGGCCAGTCGCGTGTTCGGTACATAGTTCCGTTTTCTCACGGTCAAGCCAATGATAAACGCGGTGGTCAGCAGGATCAGATCGGTGGCGAATACGGCTCTCCAACTGATGTAATGGGCGAATGCGCCGCCAAGGATAGGGCCGATCCCGATCGACAGTCCGACGATGGCGCCCCATGCTCCGGTAACGCTGGCGCGTTTTTCCTCCGGGGTCGCTGCCGTCAACAAGGGCAACGACGTGCCAAACAGCGCTGCGGCCCCTGCCCCCTGCGCCCCACGGCCAAACAGCATCATCGCCCCGTCCTGCGCGAACAAGGCCGAGGCAGAGCCTATGGCAAAAACGATCATGCCAACCAGAAACACGCCCAGCTTGCCCGTGATATCACCCAGCCGACTGATAATCGTCACCAACGTGGCACTGACCACGGTATAGATGGCCATGACCCATTGCAGGTCCGAAGGCGACAGATCGAACTCATTCTTAAGATCAGGCAGGATGGTCGCAACCGCCGTGGAATTGAAGCCAACAACAACCATGCAAATCGCCGTCATGACCAATACAACGCGTGCGCCAGTATCAGATGAATTCGCTTTTAACATCAAATACGTCCTTAAATACGGGTGGCGGTTTTGGATCGTCACAACGATAGTTTAACAGGAATGTGCAAGCCGCCTAGCTTTAGATCCAGTATGACAGTGCCAGCGGCAAAGCGATGATCGTTGTCAGCGTCGAAACCAGTATGAACCCGGCAACATCGGGGCCATATTCCGGCACATGCTGATCTATGAACAAATAGGTCGCCACCGAAGACGGCATCAAACAGCACAGGATCACCGCGCCGCGCTCAGCGCCTGTAAAGCCGAAGGCCCAGACCAACCCGCTGGCGATTGCAACTGCCATCACCAGGTGCAAAGCGGTCAGCATCACCGCACGCCCAAGGCGGTTGACCCGAAGGCTGGCCAATGTGTGGCCCAATGTCAGCAGCATCAGCGGGATGGAAAGCCCACCCAGGATATCGAATGACTTCGCAACAGGCTGAGGCAGGCTATAGCCGCTGGCCATCAGCACCAGCGATAGGACCACCGCATATATGATCGGCGAGGTGGCGAGCTTTCTGGGCGAAAACTCTTTGGCTGGTATCCACATCCCTACTGTGAAGATGCTGACAAGAACGACCACTACAAATGCCATCGTATAGGCCATCCCCGCATCGCCTAACGCAAGCAAGGTGATTGGCAATCCGATATTGCCCACATTCCCATGCATCAGAGGCGTCAGAAAGGCCCGCGCCGGCAGGCGCATAACCTTCAGCGCCGCAAATCCCAGAACACCAAACCCGGCAATCGCCAACACCGCAGCGGCCATCACGTCCAGAAACGTTCCAACAGCGATCTTTGTGGCCGACAGATGCGAGATGATCAGTGTGGGATATCCAACCCGCGAAACGATCGCGCCAATGACCTTGTTGTCAAAGGGCGTTTTGGTCAACGCCAGTACATACCCAGCCCCGGCACAGATCAGCACCGGCAGCACCACATTCAGTACGTTCAGAAACAGATGCTCCAAGCCATGTCTTTCTCACAGTCCTTAAGCCTGGAGATTGAAACATAGTCCCGGCTTTCGCAAGTCAGCGGCCTATGGGCAGGCTGAGATTTCCGCAACAGGGGCTTTTTATGCAGCCCTACCTTGTTTCGGGTTCTTCCCTTCCCGCTTTCCACAACATATAGTGGCCTGCAACAACGTGTACGCAAACACGGCGAGACTTGGGAATACAGGCATGGCACATATTATCGTAGTTGGGAACGAGAAGGGCGGCGCGGGCAAATCGACTGTGTCGATGCATGTGGCCACCGCACTCGCCCGCCTGGGTCACAAGGTCAGCACCCTGGATCTGGACCTGCGGCAACGCAGCTTGGGACGGTATTTCGAGAACCGGAATAGCTTTCTGAAAAGCGCGGACCTGACCCTTCCCAGCCCCCGCCACCATGACCTGCCCGAGATTGATGCAAGCACGCTGAAACCCGGCGAGAACATCTATGACCACCGCCTGTCAGCAGCTGTGTCCGAGCTGGAAAGCGATAGCGATTTCATCCTGATCGACTGCCCCGGCTCTCATACCCGTCTCAGCCAGGTGGCGCATTCGCTGGCTGATACGCTGATCACTCCGCTGAACGACAGTTTTATCGATTTTGACCTGCTGGCACGCATCGATTCAAAGGGTGAGAAAATTCTGGGTCCGTCGGTCTATTCCGAGATGGTCTGGAACGCACGCCAGCTGCGCGCGCAAGCCGGCCTGAAGCCCATCGACTGGGTCGTTGTGCGCAACCGCGTCGGTACCCAACGCATGGTCAACAAGGAAAAGATGCAGCGCGCGATCGAGATGCTGTCGCAGCGGATCGGCTTCCGGGTTGCTTCGGGCTTTTCCGAACGCGTTATTTTCCGTGAGCTGTTCCCGCGCGGGCTGACCCTATTGGACCTCAAGGATATCGGGATCAAACAGCTGAACATTTCGAACATCGCAGCACGTCAGGAATTGCGCGACATGATGAAAGAGCTGAACCTGCCGGGTGTTGAGATCGATTTTTAGAGGCTTTTTACGACGGGTAGACGGACTATACTGCCGCTCACCTGGAAAAACGAAAGTCCGTTTCTGGCAATCGTTTTAGCTTCAGAGCCCTTGTTGGGCCTAAGCTATCACTGCTTTCCAATACTCAGGGTAAACTCGAACGAAACCAAATCCATCGACAGTCAAATTTGCTTCGTATCCACTATTGATCGAAGTGTACCTATAGGTATTCTCGTTCAGCCGCTCATATCGTTGCTTCAGCGGTTTGAATGTCCAGGTTTCATCATCCAACCAAACAGCAGTGAACTCTGCCTGATCTCCAATCCCTAGCTGGAGTCGCTTGATCGCACTCGTGTTCGTGGCCGGTGTAAACCCAAGATCGATGTCGAGCAATTCATCAACAGCATCCACAACTTTGTCATTCGAGGTCCATGTACCATCGTCTTGCTTCACTAAAACAAGATCAACCCTATCTGCCCCAATCCAACGCTGTACGGTGGCGGCGCTACACTCCCATTCGTCATTACAGGTCACGGAATAAGCTATTCTGACAGGAGAATTTTCAACTACGTAGACAGCCATGCCCGAGATTACGCGAGACGTTCCGTTACGGTTAACCGAACAGGCTTCTGTGCCCACGACATCAATCCGTCGCCACATTGTACTTCGCATCATCGCCTCAACCATCGCTATTGCTTTGCTTGCCCCATAGCGGACATTCATGCGTGTTTCAGCATAGGTCAATCAGGGCTCTCTCCAACCGTTCTCGGCGGCGTGCATGAACGGCTGGGTCAGTGTTGTCAGAAGTCGAACGAGCTAACCGCTGTTCCTTGCGATGATGAAAGCAGTCGAACCCGTTTCGGGACGCCACTTTTGTTCAATTTCGAACCCATGAGCTTGCATACGCTCTACAAGGATTTCTTGCGTCAGGACGCGGATCTTGGGCAATAGGCCGATGGTCCCGAGAGCTGGTATGACGAACTTCTCGAGACCTTCCAGGCAGACCGTCGAGCTGAAGAACAGGCCACCTTCCTTCAAGGAACTGCGAACACGATCCAGTGTCGCGTCAAGATCCAGTACCAAGTGCAGGATCGACATAGCCAGTACGGCATCATAATGTTGACCCTTCGCCGGAATAGGCCAGCACTCGAACGCGCTGACTTCAAAGTTGATGTTCTTGCTGCCCTGCGCGTCGGCTTTTTCCCGGGCGATTGAGATCATTTCGGATGAATAGTCGATGGCGTCGATATGGGCGACTTTTGGGGCGTGAATGAGCGCCGTCGTACCTGTGCCACAACCAAATTCCAGGACACGATCTTGGGGGGACAGGTGTCTTGCAGTGATGTCCAGTTTGTATTCATACGCGGCTTGGTTTTGGACCGGACGGCGGGCATAGGATCTCGCCATCAGATTCCAGAACCGGGTGGGTTTGATGAACATATCTATTCCTATGGTAGGGTGCAGCAGACGCGATGATTTAGCTGGCGTCTTGGATGTCGAAGACTTTTTCGAGGGGCTTGTCGAATACACGAGAAATCAAGATCGCCAGTTCGAGCGTTGGCGAATACTTGGCGTTTTCAATGGCAACGATGGTTTGTCGGGTGACTCCAACCTTTTCGGCGAGTTCTTTTTGCGTCATTTCATCTGCGTCAAAGCGTAGACGTCTAATGTTGTTGGTGATCCTGAGCTTGCCCATGGATCAATACCCCCGCCGATAGCTAGCAAATTTGACAATATCTGCTGACAGGGATCCGAAAGCCATTCCGAAATAGATGATGTTGAAGCCGGTGAGCGCTGATGCGTTGAGAGCCATGGCGACGACAGCTGAGACAAAACCCGCACCCGCGAAGATAATGATGGCGTAGCTGCCACGGCGCTCGAACATCTTGTCACGTTCATCAACGACGAAGCTGGGTTTGGGTTCGTGAGTAACAATCGCAAACCCAATGTTGAACAGTATGGTGCCGATGATGGTGGCCACGACGCCCAAGGGGATCAGCCAGATCACCATGCGGGCCCAGTTGTTTACAGCGTCTGGGCCATCAAACAATCCAGAGGCATTCATATCCAGAAGCCGTGAAACAACAAATGCACTAACGGCGAGGTTCACGAAGATCGAGACGACCGTATTGCGATCTTGGTAGGTCATTTCTGAAATCCCTTCTGGACAAATCACTTCTAGTGAGTCGATTATTATTTACATCTTGTATGAAATATTATACTCAATGTCAAAAATATTATACTTCAATATCGAAGCGTAGTTGCAGCTTATGCTCGATGATGGGCATCTACCCTTCAACTGGAGTGCTGCGCGTTTGCGACTGGCCCAAAGGTTGCGTCGCCAACTTTTCGAAGACTAGAACCAGCGTTATGCTAGACCCAGTTATCCTGCGATCTCAGCAAACATCCGAAAGCCAGAGGTTGTATTACTAGAGAATTGTTTCTTCCGGATCATGTTGACTACCTCAATGCCATCCAGTGTGGCTGAAGCTGATCTAAATGGCTTGAACCCACACATGTGCCGTACGCGTCATTTAAAGTTTGCGGCACAACCCCTTCGCTTCAGCAGCGGCAACTTTGGACGATATCAAAGTCCCTCACATAATCCGCAAGGGGCAATTCACACCCGGATTCTGTCCGTTTCGGCAGTTCGCCGAGCTCGCGGCCTAACTCACGAGCGATTGCTGAAACCGCTCGGCAGGTTCAGAACTTTGTAACAGAACCGTTCGAGTGCTCGAAATAGTTAAGAATCACCTGGGTCAAAGGCTGCGAATGCGTGGCAAGAAAGGTATGAGGTTCGTTCTGGGAAATCTCAGGGAAAACCTGAGCCCCTAAAATCACGACTCAATTCGACGTTGAATCGCGTCAGCTTCGGATACAAGCTAAGAAAGAGCGCCAACTGTGGTCAGAATCTGCCTCAAACGTGTCCATAAGTGGGGGGAAGCAAGGCAATTTTATGTATCCCCGCTGCAGCCTTGACTAAACTTCCCGGGTACCGCTACGTCATTAAGAAATTATGAAGGTTGTATCAGTTTTTGCGAAACAACCTTGAGTAAAATGAGAATCAATAATCAGAAGTTTGAGGTTAGGAAAATGTTAAATCGGGTCCTGAAAACTACCTCTGGTGCGTTGATGTTGTCCGTCGCGACCATGGCAAACGCTGAAACTGTTCAGTTGAACAGTTTAGACGGCGGAATGACTCTGACCGGAGAGCTAATAGATTTTGATGGCGCCAATTACGAACTCCGAACGGTGGTTGGTACAATCACGGTTGACGCTTTCAAAGTTGAATGCATTGGCGAAGCCTGCCCCAGTCGGAACGAAGGTCCAGTCGAATATGGCATTTCAGGTTCTTCTCGCCTGGTCGATGTCTTATTCGCCGATCTTACGACGCAATTCGGTGAGGAGATTGGCGGCACTGCTTTGCGCTCTGAGGAAGAAGGTGTTGATAAGCTACTGCTCCGCAACGAACTAGGCGAGTTTTTGGCCGAAGTCTCCTTGATGGGTGGTGACTCCGCAGACGGGATCAAACAACTGGTCGATGGAAACTCAGCACTGGCAGTGACCACACGCCCGGCTCAACCCGACGAGCTGGCAAGCGCATCGCAGGCTGGACTCGGGGATATCACCTCGAGTGAAAACGAGAAAATTTTTGCGCTGGACGGTCTAGTTGTTATTACATCGCAAAGTAACCAACTGCGGGCAGTCGCCGAACAGGATCTAGCGCGAATATTTTCCGGAGCCATTTCCAACTGGAGCCAGATTGGTGGGCCCGATGCCCCGATCCAGCTTTACATGCGAGTGCCTGAAAGCGGAACTGCGTTGGTTTTCAATGACCTGATCATGAACCCCGTGGGCGCAACATACGCGAGCGATACAAGCTTTTTCGAAACAGACACGGAATTGGTTGCAGCAGTTGCTTCTGATCCGCTTGGCATCGGAATTACCAGCCTCGCAAGTGCTGATGAGGCCAAGGTTCTTGCAATTCGCGGTGTTTGTGGAATTCAGGTTCCAGCGACACCTTTCACCATCAAGACAGAAGAATACCCGCTTAGCCGACGCTTGTATGCATATACCGGCAAAACTGCGCCAGCACAGTTGAACCGCTTCATGCAATTCCTCGAAAGCGAAAAGGCGCAAGAGACAATTGATGCTTCGGGCTTTGTGTCACTTGGGGAATCCCTGCAAGGCCCCAATGAGCAGGGACTACGCTATCTTGGCGCAGTTATGCCAACCGATGCAGAGGTTACTCTGAAACAGTTGCAGGAAATGTCGGCTGAGCTGTCGGGTGCCGACCGTAGTTCTATAACCTTTCGGTTTGCATTCGGATCCTCTCGCCTGGATACGCGGGCACAGGACGACATAAGGCGCCTTGCTTCGTTGCTTGCCAAGGAAGAAACCACAAACAAAGAACTTCTTTTGATCGGATACACAGACTCTGTCGGTGCTGGCGGATCCAACCGGTCACTCAGTCAGCAGCGTGCCAAACAAGTTAGCAATGCGTTGCTACAAGCAGCGCCTACCAACAGCCTGGACGGGTTAACCATCCGAACTCTGGGTTATGGTGAGATCTCGCCGCTAAGTTGCAACGACACTGAGAATGGTCGCCGTATCAACCGCCGAGTGGAAGTCTGGTTGCGAGACGTTGTCACCACATCCCAGTAGCGAAGCGCCAACTCAGCTTCGGAACGGGAATACAACGGTCAGTGACCAAGACGATAATTCAATGGAGTAACGTCGTATGAGAATGCTCGCAGTATTGGCCAATGTTTTCCTACTGCAATTGTCAGGGGCGGCTGTCGCGCAGGAAGACCCATACAAATCCGCAGTAGACAGCTGGCTCAATGGTAGCGAGGCCGTAGGCCTGCAAGGTTTGTCGGAAGCGGCCAGTCAGGGGAACACATCGGCGCAAATGATCCTTGGTCAGATCGATCGCGATACTGTACCTGGAGGATTTTCCGATTACTTGATCAATCATCAGGCACGAGACCAGCTTCTTCGTGCACCGGATCCCGATAAGGGAACCGTAAACTGGTTGCTTGCTCTGAGCAATCCTGCCCTACAAAAACACGGCGAGGCCATCTTTGGATATCGGGTTGGTCGTCAGCCAATCAGCAATGCGATAGCACTGCAAACTCATGGTGAGATTGAAGGCGCCGAGTATGTATTGTGGAATACACTGAATAACGGCCGCTTTGATCTGATCAATTCCATGCCTTCAGAAAACTACGGCCTGTCCGAAGCCGGTTTTCTCAAGTGGATCGAAGCTTATATGGCGCGGGAAAACAAGGCGATCACGATGCGGGCCTTTGTGGAAGAATCCAATCCCAAACGTGTTTCGGGGTTGTTGGGTCTCAAACGACTGGCACGGCTGTTGAACCTCAATCAGCATTTTTCCGACGAAGCCAACCAGTTCACGACAGTGATGCTGGGCCGGGGCTCGGACTTGCCTGAAAGTGTCGATTTGGTTCGCTTGAACGAAAGCATTTCTCGCATCAGTGAAACCGATAAATACTTGAACATCGTAAAACGCTACTGCGACTCATGCGAAGGTGAAACAGTAGACTACGATTGCGTGGTTCAGGCTCTGGAAATCATAGGTGGCTACAAGACGCTGATGTCCATCCGCACCCCAGTTGAGGGGTCAATTGACCAGGCTACATTCATGAATTCTAATCGTTCGGTCGAAATCTTCGCGCAGTTGGTAAACAACATGCGCCGCCACTACTCTCGTGGCATTCGATCGTCTTGCATTGCCGCTAATCTGAAAGCCAAGATCTAACATATAGCTAAAACAAGGTTTGATTGAGATTATCACATGTTTGAAGGCGTCGTGAACCTTTGCAAAATAGCTTAACCGTTCAATGGTTCCGGTTCCGATAAAGCAAAAGTAAAACGTTTGTATGTACTGACTTCCTACGCTGACCAACTTGGATCGAACAGTGTGCATACTGGAAATCACGAAACAAACGGACTCGCGTAAAGAGTGTGTATAACTGAGAAACGTTTTGTGATTGGAAATTGAATAATTCCTGATGTGCAAGGGACGATAACGGACGGGACGAGGCATGGGCAACGTAATGAAACTAGTAACGACTGGTGATGAAGATACGGGTCAGATGATCGGAGCCTCTTCCGCAGATGATCTCCCTGCCGGCGCCCGGTTGTTGCATGGTCAGTACAAAATTGACCACTACCTGAACAGCGGCGGCTTCGGCATTACCTATCTGGCCAATGACAGTCTCAACCGCAAGGTGGTCATCAAAGAGTGTTTTCCAGCCATGTTCGCGCGCCGACAGAATCTGCTGGTGAAGGCTCGTGTGCAAAAACACAAAGAAGATCTTCGCCAGATTGTGCGGCACTTCATCAACGAAGCACAGCGCCTGGCAACTATGGATCACCCCAATATCGTTGGCGTGCACCAAGTCTTTGAGGACAATGACACCGCCTATATGGCACTGGACTTCGTTGAAGGCCCGGATCTTTTGGACGCAATCGACGACGCTGAAACCCAGCTGGACGAAGCCGATGTCATGTCGATCCTGCGGCAGATTCTGGATGCGGTCGCATTTATGCACAAGCAAGGGATGTTGCATCGGGACATATCGCCTGACAACATTCTGGTCGGACCAAACAAGATACCTGTATTGATTGATTTTGGTGCTGCACGCGAGCAAAATAGGAAAACAAACCGAGTTTTGTCTGCCTTACGCGCAGTCAAGGATGGCTATTCCCCACAGGAATTTTATGTCACTGACGGCGTGCAAGGACCGTTTAGCGACCTCTATTCCTTGGCGGCAACATTCTATCATGTGATCACCGGAGAGCGCGCGCCAGACAGCCAGACTCGGGTCTCTGCGATTGCCGAGCAAAAGCCCGATCCTTGCAAACCTTTGCAGGGGCGCTTTGATAAGTATGATGACGTCTTTCTCGAAGCGCTCGACAAGGCTATGTCGGCGATGCCAAAGGATCGCTTTCAAACCGCTGATGAGTGGCTCGAGGCGATAGATCACTTGACCGAACCGACCGCCGTTGAACAGGATGTTAGAGTTGCGGTCTCTTCATCCGGCGGAATCAACCGTGTCGCAATAACCGGCGGGCTGCTGGCATTTGGAGTTGTAGGTGCCGTAGTCGGCGTGCTGGCCATCGGAGCATTTTCACCATCCTCCGAGCCACAAGCAACGCAAGAGGACGTTTTGGCTGCCGAAGCTGAAGCCCGCGCCCAAGCTGAGATCGAAGCAGCGGCGACAGCAGAAGCAATCGCAGATGCCACCGCACGGGTCGCAGAAGCCGAGGCACGACTGGCCCAAGCCGAAGCCCGCGCGCAGGCAGAGACCATAGCGCGTGCTGAGGCCGAAGCCGCAGCTCAGGCAGCGGCTCAGGCCGAAGCCGAAGCCCGCGCCAAAGCGGCAACCGAATCGGAAGCTCGTGCACAGGCTGAGGCCGAAGCGGCTGCTCAGGCGGCGGCCCAAGCCGAAGCCGAAGCACGTGCCAAAGCCGCTGTCGAGGCAGAAGCACGCGCGCAAGCCGAGGTTGAAGCGGCCGCCAAAGCCGCGGCAGAGGCAGAAGCGCGCGCGCAGGCCGAAGTCGAAGCGGCAGCCAAAGCCGCAGCAGAAGCGCAAGCCCGAGCACAGGCTGAGATCGAAGCAGTCGCAATGGCGATGGCAGAGGCAGAATCGCGCGCGCAGGCTAGCGTTGAAGTTGCTGCTAAAGTGAGCACTGGCGACACAGATCAGGCGAATCTCGAAGCTGATACTACCACTCAAATCGTTCAGGATTTAGGGCCGACTTCAGTGAAATCTGAATGGAAGGTTCTTCTGCCTTTTGTAGCGTCGGCGGATAGTCCCGATACTGTGGAATACGTCGCTAGCGAGGCCCCGGTTTGGGTTCACGCGGGGCTGCGTATTGACTCTGTCAATGGGATTGAAATCAATGATCTGAACTCCATCGCTGCCGTTCTACTTCAATCTGGGGCTACTCCTTCGCAAGAGGGAACCATGGATGTGACCATCGGGCTTTCAAACCCAAGAGACGGTGTAGAAGTGCGGGACGTTACACTGGGTGTCGTACAAGACACGACCTTGTCGAATGGAGTCGTTTTTCAAACTCAATATGCAGAGAATGGAAAATGGGTTACGAGCGTGGTTCATGTCCCAGAAGATGTAGGCCCAGGCACAACTCTGAAACCGAACGACCAGCTGACAGCATATTTTCCGACAGATGAAAATATCGATGGGCAAGATACGATTGCCGATCTTCTGCGTGCAGGTTTGAATGACGGCCAGACTGACTTCAAGTTCACGGTCAGAAGAGGCACTTCTTTGTGGCTGGCGGACTTGCACTACGTGGGCAAGTAATAGAGAGATCATGGCTGAACGCAGTGTGCGAGTTGACCACGCCACATTGAATAGGTGGGTTGTGAAAAAGCATAACACTGGTTCTAGTCTTTCGAAAAGTTTGCGACACCACTGTCTGGGCGTGCGTAACAGACAAAGATAACGAAACCGGTATGTTTCATTTCACCGTATATGGTGAGAGTGAGCCAAAGTTCTCTGAACAAGCCGGTGTTCTGAGCAGCGGTATGGTTACTCGTCGGTTGTTTCTGTGAACCAACGGTATTTAAATTCAGTAGGACAATATGGCTCGCAGAGATGAAAAGCGCATATATAGAATGTGAACGTTGGATGAACGGTATTTCCATGCGAAAAGATGGCTAGGCTTTATTGTTTGGAAGCCTCTCGGTATCAGGTCCGAATACTAGAGACTCAGGATCTGAAAATGCAGTGTTTTCAGTTTCCTACCAGAGAAAATCGGAGTGCAGGTGCTGGGCAATTGCCGTCTTTGGTCCTCACGGAAAAACCTTCTTGGCCTTTTAACCTTGGTTTGGTCCATCAATCAGTACTCGAAGCCAACAACGTGGGTTCGTTTCAAACAGATCAAAAGGACTTCGATAATCTTGCAATTTACATAACTCAATCAGAGGCTTTCTCCACAGAAAGAAGTCTACTGTTTCTGTCAGATTGAAGGTTTGATCTTATCCAGCAACCGTTCAGTTTTACATCACCACCGAAGGCCTACTTCCCGCCAGAGATGTTTTTCACCGCGATCACAAAGCGTACAAAGCGGTCATTCGAGCGGAAAATACCAGGGGCATGTTTGTCCGCACAGCAGACATCGACCACCACTTCTGATCGTTTGAACCATACAAAAACTGTCAGATGACGGCTTTGAGCCCAATCTGTACCTTTGGTATTTTTGCTGCGCGCGCTCGCGCACGAAAATCTCCGTAAGAGGTCAGGTTCCGCCGCCGCAAGACAGCGGCAAAATCTGCCATTCGCCGATTGCGCAGAATTTCTAATACGACATATTCACAGGTTACGGGACAAGACCGCCATCGGCTTCAATCGCGCCAACAGCCGCTGACAAATTTAAGAACCGGATTTCCCAGTCAGCATAAATTGATTTGAAGGTGCGCCTGCCCGTCGCTTGTCCGTTCAACAGAATGTCCTTTGGGACCAATTACACCACGAATGCGCGAGCGGAAATTTGAGAAGCCTTCGGATGTGACAACGTCTACGGCTTCATCCAAGTGCAGCTCTAACCGGAACCATCCTGGTTTCATGATCGAAATAGAGACCACATGCCCCGTGAACGGTTGCGATAGATACGTTCCGCTGACCTTGTCCCCGATGGCCCATCCATTGGGTGGTCCGTTTCCGATGGCTGCAAACATCGTGTTCCAATCGCGGAACCCGTGTTGGTGGGCGACCAACTCGAGGGACTTGGCATGGCCAATCGATGCCCCTTCTTCGGTCAATTTTGTGCGCAAACGCTTAGCTTGATCCTTGGCTTGCGTAGCTGACGGAAATTGCGTGTTCATGACGCCACTCCTTTTTTGGTGTGGAAAATACCCCATTTTAACTCTGGGTCTTGGGCGGAGAGCCACAACACTACAACAGTGAGACCCAACATCATCACTTCGGCCAGCGGGCCCGCATACCAGATGCCAACTTCGCCAAACCAGAGGGGCAACAGGAACGTCAACGGGATCGCAAAGGCATAAGGTTTTGTCAGCCCTAGAAGGGCTGCCTTTCCTGCAGATCCAATCGCCTGAAAATAGGTCGCAATCATCATCAACGGGCCCAACAGGAAAAAGACACATGTCATTACCGGCAAAATGCGCGCAACCTCTGCAATGACCGACGTGTCGTCTACAAACGCGCTGGCGATCCGGCTAGGCATGCTAATCACAACGACCTGTACGATTGCGCAATAAACAAACGCGACCCAAAGTGCCATGCGCAGGCTTGCATCTGACCTTTGCCAAAGTTCAGCACCATAGTTGTTGCCCGTGATCGTCTGCATTGCAAACGACAAGCCCAGAAGAGGCAGGAAAGCAAAGGTGATGACTCGCGTGATGATCCCGTAAGCAGTAATTGTGTCGGCATAACCCGGACGACCAATCCATTGCAGGGCTGAGATAATCGCGGCCGACCCGAGAGCTAGTCCAATGAAATTGAGGCTTTGTGGTGCACCCAGTGCGAGGATCCGCCCCCATTTTCCGCATGCGGAATGGGACAGCAAGGTCGCAGGACGCAGCGATGTTTCCCCAAACAATCGGAACGCAAAAATGATCGCAAACGCGAGCGCTTGTGCCGCCGCAGTTCCATAGGCTGACCCAGCGACGCCCATGTCCAGAACGGCGATTAGTACGTAGTTGAACCCGATGTTTGCAATCGAAACCAACAGACTCATCGCCGCCATGAAGCCCACGCGCCCTTCGTTGCGCAACGCATCAGAATTGACTGACAACACGAACAACAGTGGCGAGAAAAACACCGTAATCCGCAGGTAGACCACCCCCATCTGGGCCAAAGTCTCTGACCCACCAGCGGCCAGCAATGCAACTGGCTGGCCCAATAGAAGGAACAACACTATCAGGACTGCGCCCAGTCCAATTGCCAGCCCATGTGCGCCTGCAAACGTGGCACGCGCGGCGTTCATGTCACCCGCGCCAAGGGATCGCGCCAGAAGGCTCGACATGCCGTTCGCCACAAGCGTGGAAAGCGCCACAATCAGCATGTAGATCGGGAACATCAACGTGACCGCAGCCAGCGCATCAGGACCCACATAAATGCCCAGAAACAGCGCATCTGCAACAGACAGAAGCCCATTCATCCCCATCACGAAAATGATCGGAAATGCGGTCCTAAAGTAGATGGTGCCAAGCGGCCCATCGGTGAATGTATTAGTGGGGGTATCAGTCATATCCCATATCTCTCTTGCCTGATCGCGCAATTTGAGATGGGACCCGCATTACCATCCGCGCGATATGCGGAAAGAGGTAGATAGAGAATTAAGTCGCAGAACTTAACCAAGACAAAAGTCAGCGGGAGGCAGGCGTCCACAGCCTGTACGTTGGCTAATCTGAAATTTTTCTGTCGTCAAGCGGTTAGACTGCATCCGATTTTGCGGAAGCTGACTTACGCCGCGTTGCAGAAAATCGCTAATATGGGCTCAAACCGGACGCTCAAACGCCTGATTGCGTTCCGGCAACATTATAAACCGTAAACAGCTCTTTCGGCTCGGCCACACCGCGCAGCATATAGCGCCCGACCGAGATCAGATCCTGATCGCAGGGCTGCGCCGCGCGAGCTACGTCATCCGAGATCAGTATCCGTTGCCCCAAGGACCGATGCATGCCAGCGATACGCGCGGCCTGATTCACCGCTGGGCCGATCACCGTGAAATCCAAACGTGTCTCAGAACCGATATTGCCATACAGAATTTCGCCCGCATGCAAGGCCAGTGTGAAGTTGGCCACCGGCAGTCCAGCGGATTCGCGCTGCGCATTCAGTTCGGCGATCCGGTCCTGCAACATGGGAACCGCCTGCAGGGCCGCCTGCACGTCCTCTTCAATCTCGCCGACATTGAACATAGCCATCAGTCCATCGCCCATGAACTTCAGGATATTGCCGCCATTATCGTGCACGACGCCAACGGCAACCGCCAGATAGTCGTTCAACATATCGATGATCTCGATTCCGGGCAGATTCTCGGAGAGGCTGGTAAAGCCTTCAAGGTCGAAATTCCATATCACGGCGTCGATCTGCTGTAGGGATCCGCGACGAATTTCACCCGACAAAACACGCCGTCCAGCATCCCGACCTAAGTAGACGCGCATCAGATCTTTGGATATCCGCGCGTTCGAGGCTGACTTTAGTGCCAGGCCCAAATGGGGCAGAGCCGTATTGATAAGGTCAAGATCCTGTTCCCGAAACCCATCCGGCGCGTTCGAGGCCCACGACAACAGGACTCCATCTACGGCTTTTTTTGAGGTCTGCGACCGCGGATCGAAATTCACACCTTTAGCGTAATACTCGGTCGCACCAGCTTCGCGTAATTCATTGATCAATGGATAGCGGCTGGGCTCGTTCTGATCGACCATGCGTTCATGGACGCCGTCAAGATCGTGATGTAAAATCGCATATAGAGGACTGCTCATCCAGTCTTCTCTGGTCTCTTCTGAATACTCGAATTTCTGATAATCACCGCCGGTGTCTTGATACCAGCTGTATCCGGTGCCGCCATATACCGGGTGCAGCGCCGATTGCGCCGCATGAAATCGCATCAGGGGCACACCAAGTTCAATCAGACGGGTACAATAGCCGTCCAGCAATTCTTCTTTTTCGGCACCTTCAATGCCCCGCGTCACCAGCCAGTTGATCAGATCATTTGATTTTGCCGCGTTTTGGTTCGGGGCTGTCATTTCACATTCCTGTGTCCGCTCTGGCTTCCATCTGGGAGCGAAGGGTTCGAATTACCAGAGGTCAATTCATATCAGCCAGCTTTCGCAACATTTTGCGCAACAAGGTAGCCTCGTTTTCTGTGAACATTGCGGCAAGCTGAGCATCATATTGCTGCGCAATACCACGCAATTCGCGATAAACCGACCGTCCGGCCGTGGTCAATGCAAGATGTTCAACGCGGCGATCCGTCTGGCTGACGGTTCTGACAAGAAATCGGCGCTGCTCAAGCCTGCTGACCGCGCGGCTTATCTTGGTTTTGTGAATCCTGGCGCGTTGACCGATTTCTTTCGCGCTCAATTCTCCGTAATTGCCCAGATGAAACAACACTCTCCATTCCGTGCGCAGCATCCCATAGCGGTCTTTGTATACACGCTGAAATTCCAGTGCGCTTTCTTCGGCTGCCCGGTTCAGCAGATAGGGCAGGAAATCCAGCAGATCAAACCCGTCTCTTTCGGTACTTTCTGTCTTTGTCATGCTTGTTAGTTACAAAATCAACTATTATCTCACAAGCAGAAAACAGCAGGAGCCAAGGATGAACCATCCGACAGACCCGCATAAAATGATCCAGGCCAGTACGCCCGCTGGCACCCATCCGGGCTATATGCCCGGCTTTGGCAATGATTTCGAAACCGAGGCCCTACCCGGTGCGCTGCCGCAGGGCATGAACAGCCCGCAACGCTGCAACTATGGGCTATACGGCGAACAACTGAGCGGCACTGCCTTTACCGCCAACCCACCCGAGCGCACCTGGTGCTATCGTATCCGCCCTTCGGTGAAGCATTCGCATCGCTACGATAAGATCAACCTGCCCTATTGGAAATCGGCACCTTGTGTTGACCCAGATGTGACCAGCCTGGGCCAGTATCGCTGGGACCCCGTCGCTCATACCCGAGATAGGCTGACATGGCTGACAGGCATGCGCACGATGACCACAGCAGGGGATGTGAATACGCAGGTCGGGATGGCCAGCCACATCTATCTGGTCACCGAATCGATGGTGGATGACTATTTCTTCTCGGCCGATTCCGAATTGCTGGTGGTGCCGCAAGAAGGCCGCCTGCGCTTTGCGACCGAGTTGGGGATCATCGACCTTGAGCCCAAGGAAATCGCCATTCTGCCGCGCGGGTTGGTCTATCGGGTTGAGGTTCTTGAGGGCCCTGCCCGCGGCTTTGTCTGCGAGAATTACGGGCAAAAATTCGAACTGCCCGGACGCGGGCCGATCGGCGCCAACTGCATGGCCAACCCACGCGATTTCAAGGCACCTATCGCGGCCTATGAAGACCGTGAGGTACCATCGACCGTCACTGTCAAATGGTGCGGGCAGTTCCACACCACAAAGATTGGGCAAAGCCCGCTGGATGTAGTCGCCTGGCACGGCAATTATGCCCCGTACAAATACGACCTGCGCACATATTGCCCGGTGGGTGCGATCCTGTTTGACCACCCTGACCCGTCGATCTTCACCGTACTCACCGCGCCGTCTGGACAACCGGGCACGGCCAATATCGACTTTGTCCTGTTCCGCGAACGCTGGATGGTGGCCGAAGATACGTTCCGCCCCCCTTGGTATCACAAGAACATCATGTCTGAGTTGATGGGGAATATCTATGGCCAGTATGACGCCAAACCACAGGGCTTTGTTCCCGGCGGCATGAGTCTGCACAACATGATGTTGCCGCACGGACCTGACCAGGATGCCTTTGACAACGCGTCGAATTCGAACCTTGGACCGGATAAGTTGGATAATACGATGTCCTTCATGATCGAAACCCGGTTCCCGCAGCATCTGACATCATTTGCAGCGACCGAGGCCCCGCTGCAGGATGATTACATTGACTGCTGGACGTCGCTTGAGAAAAAGTTCGACGGTACACCGGGCAAGAAATAATTCCGATTGAGGTCGCAGATTTTTCGACGAAAAATCTTGGCCCCTGACAAAGGTTTGGAGACAAAATGCCATTGAAGAAATCCTGGGTGAGCTCGGCCAATTCTGCCGATCACCCTTTTCCTTTGAACAACCTGCCTTATGGCGTGTTTTCGACAGGCGGCGAAGACCCGCATTGTGGTGTTGCAATCGGCGAAATGATCCTTGATGTCACAGCTGCCGAGGCCGAGGGACTGGTCGTTCTGGACGACGAACCGCTGTTCGACCTGCCTTTCTGGAACCCGCTGATGGAGCAAGGCCCCGCCGTTTGGGCCGCCCTGCGCAACCGTCTGATGGATCTGCTGGCCGAAGGCAGCGCGGCACAAGATGACGTCGCGCCTTTGCTTGTGGCGCAGGTAGATGCCGAGCTGCACATGCCTTTTGCCGTCAGCGAATATACCGATTTCTACGCCGGTCGGCACCACGCCCAAAATGTCGGCACCATGTTCCGTGGACCAGAGAATGCATTGCCCCCTAACTGGCTGCATATTCCCATCGGGTATAATGGCCGGGCGTCTTCGGTCGTGGTGTCGGGAACAGATATCCGCCGCCCCTGGGGCCAGTTGAAATCCCCCGATCAGGACCTTCCGGCCTTCCTTCCCAGCCGTCGTTTCGACATCGAGCTTGAGATGGGCGCCATCGTGGGCACGCCCTCTGACGGACCAATTTCCGTACAAGAGGCAGACGACAATATCTTTGGCTATGTCCTTCTGAATGACTGGTCCGCCCGCGATATTCAGGCGTGGGAGTATCAGCCGCTTGGGCCGTTTCAGGCCAAGGCAACCGCAACGTCGATCAGCCCATGGATCGTGACCAAGGCGGCGCTGGAACCTTTCCGCTGTGACACGCCCGAGCGGGATTTTGAGTTGCTGGGTCACCTCAAAGAGACCGGCCCGATGCTGTATGACATTGATCTGTCGATCACGATGGCTCCGGACGGCAAGGCCGCAACCACAATCGCGCGAACAAACTATAGTCAGATGTACTATTCCGCCGCACAGCAGTTGGCCCATCACACGACGTCGGGCTGCCCGATGAACACAGGTGATCTGCTGGGGTCCGGCACGATCTCTGGCCCGACAAAGCCCGAGCGCGGTTCGTTGCTGGAGCTCAGCTGGGGCGGGAAAGAGCCGCTGACACTGGAAACCGGCGAAAGCCGCAGCTTTATCGAGGATGGCGACACGCTGACCCTGACAGGGGCGGCCAAGGGGAAAGGGTACACGATCGGATTTGGCGAATGTGCCGGAACCGTGCTGCCCGCTCTCGAAAACCCATATTCGCGATAAGGAACCAGAAATGGCCAAGGCATTTGCGTCCCAAGGGGACATGTCGGAAAAGAAAATCTCGTTCACCGAGGTAGGAGACGGGCTTTATGCCTTTACCGCCGAAGGGGATCCGAATTCGGGCGTCATCATCGGTGATGACAGTGTCATGATTGTCGAGGCACAGGCGACGCCCCGTTTGGCCAACAAGGTAATCGAATGCGTGCGCTCGGTCACCGACAAGCCGATCACGCATGTGGCGCTGACCCATTATCACGCCGTCCGTGTTCTGGGTGCCAGCTCCTTTGGGGCGCAGCAGATCATGATGTCAGACATGGCCCGCGCGATGGTGGTGGAACGGGGACAGGAAGATTGGGACAGTGAGTTCCAGCGTTTCCCGCGCCTGTTCGAAGGGCACGAAAGCATTCCCGGTCTGACCTGGCCCACGACCACGTTCAGCGACACCATGACGGTGTATCTGGGCAAACGTCGGATTGACCTGATGCATCTGGGCCGCGCACATACAGCAGGCGATATCGTGATCCATGTACCCGATCAGAATGTGATGTTTACCGGTGACATCGTCGAGTATCACTCGGCCTGCTACTGCGGCGATGGGCATTTCGGCGACTGGGGCGATACACTGGATGAGATCAAGTGGTTTGATGTCGACGCCATTGCGCCAGGCCGTGGCGATGCCCTGGTCGGCAAGGACATGGTCAATGCAGCCATCGAAAACACCCGGGATTTTGTCGACAGCACCTATCGTCCAGCAGCCAAGGTTGCGGCGCGCGGAGGAAGCCTGAAAGAAGCATGGGACGCGGTGCGCGCCGAATGCGACCCGAAATTCGCCGATTACGCGATCTATGAACACTGCCTGCCCTTCAACGTCGCCCGTGCCTATGACGAGGCGCGCGGGATCGACACCCCGCGCATCTGGACCGCCCAACGAGATCTGGAGATGTGGGAAGCCTTGCAGAGTTAAGGACATACGGTCGCATTTGATCCAGATCGTTTTTCGCAGGACGGATTGGTGAGACCCTGGGATCGGGACCACTGAGCCTGAACGGCTGGTGGAAAGGACCCTCAGCGCAGCGCAATGGGAGAGCCCCATGAACAAGATCTTCGAAATACCGCTTTACGCCTACGCGCGAAATCCCGATCAGGACGCCGTAGCCCCAATACGCCACAAGGTGATCGTCATCGGCGCCGGGCCAATCGGCTTGGCCACAGCTATTGATCTGGCACAACAGGGCGTTGAGGTTGTCGTTCTGGACGAAAATGACAAGGTCAGCTTTGGCAGCCGGGCCATCTGTTTTTCCCAGCGCACGCTGGACATAGCCGACAGGCTTGGATGCGCAGAGCCCTTGGTCCGGAAAGGTGTTCTTTGGGATACCGGCAAGGTCTTTTTCGACACAAGACAGATCTATGAGTTCAATTTGCAGCCAGAACAAGGCTATGCCAATCCGGCATTTATCAATCTGCAGCAATATCACCTAGAACAGATCCTTGTGGACCGCTTGCGCGCACTCCAAGCTGAAGGCGCGCCAATCGATATTCGCGGCCGCAATAGGGTCGAGGCGATCGGCACCCATGAGGACCATGTCACGCTTGAGGTAGAGACCCCCGAAGGCCCCTACAACATAGAAGCCGACTGGTTGATCGCCTGTGACGGCGCGCACTCTCCGGCCCGCAGGATGCTCGGGTTGGATTTCGACGGGCGCGTGTTCGAAGATAACTTCCTGATAGCTGATGTCGTGATGGAGGCTGACTTTCCTTCCGAACGCTGGTTCTGGTTTGATCCACCGTTCAACAGGGGGCAATCCGCCCTGCTTCACAAACAGCCTGACAATGTTTGGCGCATTGACCTGCAACTGGGTTGGGATATCGACAAGGAACGGGAAAAACGGCCCGAGAATGTGATCCCGCGCCTCAAGGAGATGCTGGGCAAAGATGTCGAATTCGATTTAGAATGGGTCTCGATCTATACCTTCCAGTGTCGCCGGATGGAGCGATTCCGGTATGGCCGGGTCCTGTTTGCCGGCGACAGCGCCCATCAGGTTAGCCCGTTTGGTGCGCGTGGGGCCAATTCGGGTGTGCAGGATTCGGACAACCTGTGTTGGAAGCTGAAGCTGGTTATCGACGGAAAAGCGCCCGATTATTTGCTGGATAGCTACAGCCATGAACGGGTGCAGGCCGCTGATGAGAATATTGCCTATTCCAGTCGCTCGACCGACTTCATCACGCCGAAATCCCAGATGTCCCGCCTGTTGCGCGACGCCGTTCTTGACCTGGGCGAGCACTACGAATTCGCGCGCCCTCTGGTGAATTCCGGCCGTCTGAGCACACCTTGTACCTATGCGGGCTCGTCGTTGAATTCCGCAGATGCGCTGAACGGGCCAGATATTACCCGTCCCGGCGCTGCGTGTCCGGATGCCCCCCTCGGCGCCGCGTTCCTGCTGCCGAAACTCGCGGGCAAGTTTACCCTTTTGACGATTGACGCCGACGCACCAGACACTCTTGAGGAAGACGGGGTTCAGGCAACCCGCTTGGCGTTGTCCGTTAAGGACGATCCGACCCTGGCGCTCAAGCGCCGCTATCTGGGGGATGCCACCAGCGCGGTTTATCTGATCCGTCCCGATCAACACGTGGCCGCCCGCCGTGATACGTACGAAGAAAACGCATTCCGGCAGGCGATCCGCAGGGCCACCGGTAAGGAGTAAGCGAGATGACCCAACTGATCCTCACCCCTAATCTGGACAATGCAGATGATTTCTATTTTGAACTGATCGCCGCCCATGACGGGCTGGATAAAACCGACAGCGACGCGCTGAATGCGCGGCTGGTACTGGTGCTAGCCAACCATATCGGAAATGCCGAGGTGTTGTCTGAAGCCCTGAAAGCCGCCAAGCTGAACGAGAATTGACGTAAACAGGAGGCCAGCGATGAGTGGCGTAGTTCTGTATGATTATTGGCGCTCGTCGGCCAGCTACCGGGTGCGGATCGCATTAAACTTGGCTGGCATCACCTATCGTGCGGTGTCTGTCGATCTTGTCGCCGGAGATCACAAATCTGACGCTCATCTGAGGCGCAACCCGCAGGGGCTGGTTCCTGTGCTTGAGATTGACGGGCTGCGGCTGACGCAATCTTTGGCAATCATCGACTATCTGGACATGACACGGGGTCTGGGGTTGCTTCCTGCGGAACCCGGTATTCGCGCACAAGCACTGGCGCTGGCACAAACGATAGCCATTGATCTTCACCCAGTCTGCAATTTGTCAGTCGCACGCCATGCAACCGCGCTCAGTGGGAATGCAGAAGGCATGCCTGGCAACTGGATGAACCATTTCATACGACCGGGTCTGCTTGCGTTCGAAGCCCAGTTGGGCGGTTTCCAACAGACCCCATATTGCACTGGGCCGCAGCTAGGGCTGGCTGATCTGTGCCTGATCCCACAGATGTACAATGCCCGCCGCTATCAGGTCGATCTGACCGACCTGCCCCGTATCCTGGGCGTCGAGGCCGCCTGCGCCAAACACCCAGCCTTTGCCGCAGCGCATCCCGATCAACACGCCCCCACCTGATCCTCTGCACAGGGTCTGTGTGACGATGCGAATGGGAATTGCCTGACCCCTGCCTTACGTTCTTCAAAACAAAATGCAGGAGGCCCCAATGCCCGAAATCATCGGCTATCACGCCCATGTCTATTTCGATGCAGAAACGCAGGATACCGCCCGGCAGCTCTGTGAAGAAGCAGTGCGCCTGTTCCCAGTTGCAATGGGGCGGATGCACGCCCGCAATGTAGGCCCACATCCAAGGTGGAGCTGCCAGTTGGGCTTTGCAGCCGACGCATTTGATCAGGTCATTCCCTGGCTGACGCTGAATCGGCAAGGGTTGACGATATTCACCCATCCCGAAACCGGCGAGCATCTGGCAGACCACCGCGACCGCGCCATTTGGATGGGTGAGATGCTGGATCTGGATCTGTCGATCTTCGACCAGCTTTAACCCAACGCCTTCGCCTGATCTCTCAGCTTGAACTTCTGAATCTTGCCGGTCGAGGTCTTTGGCAAAGGACCGAAGACCACCGTCTTAGGCACCTTGAAATGGGCCATGTTGTCCCGGCAGAACGCGATGATCTCTGCTTCTGTCGCTTGCCCATCTGGTTTGAGTTCAACAAAGGCGCAGGGTGTTTCGCCCCATTTGTCATCGGGGCGGGCGACCACGGCGGCCTCCATCACGACGGGGTGCTTGTACAAGATATCCTCAACCTCAACCGATGAGATATTCTCACCTCCTGAGATGATGATATCTTTGGACCGGTCCTTGAGTGCGACATATCCATCCGCATGCATCACCCCAAGATCGCCCGAGGCGAACCAGCCGCCCCGGAACGCCTTGTCCGTGGCATCGGAGTTTTTGAGATAACCTTTCATGACAACATTGCCCTGCATGAAAATCTCACCCAGCGTCTCGCCATCCGCAGGCACGGGTTCCAACGTATCCGGGTCGGCCACCATAAGGCCGGACAGGGCCGAATACCGCACACCCTGACGAACCTTCAAAGCGGCGCGTTCTTCGCCTTCTTTGCTGTTCCATTCATCCTTCCAGGCGCAGACCACGGACGGACCATAAGTCTCGGTCAGGCCATAGACATGGGTAACCTCGATCCCCATATCCTCCATCTTCTTAACCACAGCCGCCGGAGGTGGAGCGCCTGCGGTCATCACTTTGATCTCGTGATCGAAATCCTTAAGGTGATCGGGCGCGTTGGCCAACATGTTCAGAACAATCGGCGCACCGCAGAAATGCGTGACCTTCTCGTCCCGGAAGGCGGCATAAATCGGCTCATCCCGAACCGCCCGCAGGCAAACCGAGACCCCTGCATTTGCCGCCATGGCCCAAGGGAAACACCAGCCGTTGCAGTGGAACATCGGCAAGGTCCACAGATAGACTGAATGCCGGGGCATGCCCCAGTCCAGCAGATCAGATTGGGCATTCAGGGCCGCACCGCGGTGATGATACACAACCCCTTTTGGATTGCCTGTGGTGCCCGAGGTATAATTCAGCGTGATCGCATCCCATTCATCCGCTGGCAGGGACCATGCGAACTCGGGATCGCCTTCGGCCAAGAGCGCATCGTAAGTCAGACTGCCCTGTTTCTCGCCACCATCAAAGCTGGGATCCTCGATATCGATGACGAGAATATCGTGATCAACCTGTTCCAATGCGTCTTGCACAATCGCAGAAAATTCCGGATCGACCAGCAGCACCTTGGATTCAGCATGGTTCAGGATGAAGGCAATGATCGGCGCGTCCAGCCGGGTGTTAATCGCGTTCAGCACGGCGCCGGCCATGGGAATGCCAAAATGGGCCTCGTACAGTTCGGGGATGTTTGCTGCGATGATCGAAACTGTATCTCCTCGCCCTATTCCACGCCTATCCAGGGCGCTCGCCAGTCGACGACAACGGGTATAGGTTTCGGCCCAGGAATACCGGCGGACGCCATAAACAACTGATGGGTAATCAGGGTAGACCTGCGCCGTCCGTTCGATAAAGCTTAGCGGTGACAGCGGCGTATAATTCGCCTGGCATTGATCCAAGTGGCGTTCATATATGTTGGCCCCTGTCATCTGCGGATCCTCCCAAATCGCAAGTTGCGCGAATTGAACACAAACATAGTCCCATGACAAACCCGTAGAAATACGGGCTGAGGCGGCCAAATAACTGTGCTGTGCCCGACTGGCGATACGAACCTACCCGATCTGGCCCTATCTTGTACTGGCCATTCACGCTGATCTGAGCCATCGAATATACAAGCCGAGGCGACACCGCCTCTGTAAGATGTGCACACGCTAATTTTGAAAGGACATGTCATGGACGGCACGTTCAACGAAAACGATCTTTCCCGCGTCGTCGAAGCCGACCGCGCCCATATTTGGCACCACTTGATCCAGCATAAACCCTTTGAAACCAACGACCCGCGCATCATTGTCGAAGGTAAGGGCATGCGTGTCTGGGATCAAAAAGGCAAAGAGCATCTGGACGCTGTATCGGGCGGCGTATGGACTGTGAATGTCGGCTATGGCCGCGAATCGATCTGTAAGGCGGTTTACGACCAGCTGATGAAGCTGTGCTATTTCGCCAACTCGGCGGGCTCGATCCCAGGTGCTTTGTTCGCCGAAAAGCTGATCGAGAAAATGCCTGGCATGAGCCGCGTGTATTACACCAACTCGGGCAGCGAGGCGAATGAGAAGGCGTTCAAGATGGTTCGCCAAATCGCCCACAAGAAATACGGTGGCAAGAAGACCAAGATTTTGTACCGTGACCGCGACTATCACGGCTCGACCCTGGCAGCGATGTCGGCAGGTGGTCAGGACGAGCGCAACGCGCAGTACGGGCCTTTCGCCCCCGGTTTCATCCGCGTGCCGCATTGCATGGAATACCGCAAGCACGAGCTGGACGGTGCGCCCGAAGAGAATTTCGGCGAATGGGCCGCGGATCAGATCGAAGAGGTGATCCTGCGCGAAGGCCCGGATACGGTTGGCGCCCTGTGCCTTGAGCCCGTGACCGCAGGCGGCGGCGTGATCGAAGCGCCCGAGGGTTATTGGCAGCGTGTGCAGGAGATCTGCAAGAAGTACGACATCCTGCTGCATATCGACGAGGTCGTCTGTGGCGTTGGCCGCACCGGTACCTGGTTCGGGTATCAGCAATATGGTGTGAAGCCGGATTTCGTGACCATGGCCAAGGGTGTCGCCTCGGGCTATGCCGCCATCGCCTGCATGGTAACTACTGAGGAAGTCTTTGACATGTTCAAAGAAGACGCCTCGGACCCGATGGGCTATTTCCGCGACATCTCGACCTTTGGGGGCTGCACCGCCGGTCCAGCGGCCGCGATCGAGAACATGCGGATCATCGAGGATGAGAACCTGCTGGCCAACTGTGTCGCTATGGGTGACCGGATGACGGGCAACCTTCAGGCGCTGATGGAAAAGCACAAGGTCGTCGGCGACGTCCGCGGCAAGGGCCTGTTCCTGGGTGCTGAGCTGGTCGCAGACCGCGCGTCCCGTGAGCCAGTTGATGAGAAGCTTGCCCAGGCCGTTGTGGCCGACTGCATGGCGCAAGGCGTGATCATCGGCGTCACCAACCGCTCGGTCCCCGGTCGGAACAACACTCTGTGCTTCTCACCAGCGCTGATTGCCACCGCGGATGACATCGACCAAATCACCGATGCTGTCGATGGCGCACTGGGGCGTGTATTCGGCTGACACCGTTAGCAGTCTCTTAGGATGAGACTATGAAAACCGGCGCTGCTTGCGTCGGTTTTTTCTCAATACGGATGCCCGAACCCTCAATATGCGACCGGATGCTCCCGCTCAGTGCTGAATGTCGGTGGCCCGGGTTGTAGAATCCGTTGATGTATTCTTTGAGCGTAAGCGGTGCAACTGACCCCCGAATTAGCCCCTGATCTGCCTCTTGTTTCCATTGCATATTGTCTAGGGTCAGGACCCATTGATTTCCGTTTTGCGGCGTGATTCACGGTTCAAAAACGAGCGGTGAACATGTCTGATC